>JBEKOK010000031.1:0-35218 GCA_049521875.1 Steroidobacteraceae bacterium | reverse complement strand
AGTAGCCGGACCTGGTGAACCGCACCATCATCGACTAGGGCCATGCTGAACGGCACACCGTTCAGCGGCAAGCCATCCAGGGTGCCCCGCGACGGGCCTGTCTCAGCGCCGCTGAGCTTCTCGATCTCTATCTCGTAGCGGGCGCTGCGATAGCGAAAGCTAATATGTGCTGAAGGCCATTGGGCCGGTAGGCAGGGCTTCAGCGCAAGATATGCGCCATTTAACTGGAATCCCAGGATCGATTCGAGGGCGGCGCGGTACATCCAGCCCGCAGAGCCGGTGTACCAAGTCCATCCGCCACGCCCCGCGTTGGCGCCAATCGAATACACATCGGCAGCAACCACGTAGGGTTCGACTTTATAGCGATGTACCTGAGCCCGCGTGCCGCTGCGGTTGACTGGATTTAGCAAAGACAGTAGCGCAGTGGCTTGAGTGCCTTGCCCGAGGCGCGCGTAGGCCATCACCGACCAGGCGGCGGCGTGGGTGTACTGGCCGCCGTTTTCGCGAATACCCGGCGGGTAAGCTTTGATGTAGCCGGGCCTCAAGTTGCTGTGATCAAAGGGCGGCGCGAACAGCAGGGCGAGCCCGGTATCGGCTCGGATCAGATGGCGGGTGACTGAGGCCATTGCGTTTTCTGCGTGGACTCGCGGTGCCGCACCAGAGAGCACGGCCCAGGACTGAGCAATGGCATCGATGGTGCACTCCGCGGTACCGGCCGCTCCGAGCGGCGTGCCGTCATCGAAATAAGCTCGCCGGTACCATTCTCCATCCCAACCGCTGATCTGCAGGGCCCCCTGCAGGCTCACAGCATGGGCGCGCCAACCTGCGGCGCGCTCGCCCTGACCTCGGGCTGTCGCCAGGGGTGCAAAGGCCTCCAGTGCGGCATACAGAAACCAAGCCAACCAGATACTCTCGCCAAAACCGCCCTCACCGACGCAGTTCAGGCCGTCGTTCCAGTCGCCGGTGCCAATCAATGGCAGCCCGTGGACGCCCACCTGGAGGGCGCTGTCCAGAGCGCGCGCGCAGTGCTCAAAGAGATCGACCTTGTCATCCGAAGTCGTCGGTTGAAAGTAGACATCGTGCTCGCCGGCACGCAGCAGTTGGCCTTCCAGAAAGGCGGTTCTTTCATCCAGCACCGCAAGGTCGCCGGTCACCTGCACGTAATGTGCGGCGACAAAGGCGAGCCAGATTCGATCATCACTGATCCGGGTGCGCACACCCTGTCCGGTGTGTGGTAACCACCAGTGCTGCACGTCGCCCTCAAGGAACTGGCGCCCCGCTGCCCGCAACAAGTGCTCGCGCGCCAGCGCCGGCGTGGAGATCGCCAATGCCATGGAATCTTGGAGCTGATCCCGAAATCCATAGGCGCCGCTGGCCTGATAGAACGCGGAACGCGCCCACACGCGGCAGACGAGCGTCTGATAGAGCAACCAACGATTGACCATAATGTCCAGCGCGCGGTCTGGAGTCCGGATCTGGACCGTTCCGAGCACGCTGTCCCAGAAGTCACGAACCTGTTTCAGCGTGATATCAAGATCGGCGTTACGGTACTTGAGGATCAGGGCCCTGGCGCGATCCTCGCTGACTGCCTCTCCAAGCAGCCAGATGATTTCCACCACCTGGTCCGGCTCGAGTTCCACTGTGGTCTGCAGGGCCGCGCAGGGATCCAGTCCCGCGCCTGTCCTGCCTGATAACTGCTTGAGACCGGTCAGTGCCGCGGGCCGAGCAAGTGTCCCGTGGCGTCCGAGGAATTCACGACGGTCGCATGTCCAAGAACTCTGCTCGCCCCCAAGATCGGCAAACGCTACATGGCCTGATGAAGCGGCGCCCCAGGTGTTGCGAGCCAGCAGGGCGTTGGTCTTTGAATCCAGTGCAGTCGTAATGAAAGGCGCGGACGCAGATCTGGATTGTCCCAGCACCCACTCAGCATATGCGGTCAGTGACAACCAGCGCGTGCGGTCGGAGGTGTTGTGGATTCTTAATCGCGAGAGTTTTATCGGATCGTCGAGTGGCACAAACTGAAGCAGCTCCAGCCCGATGCCATAGGCACTGTGTTCAAAGCGGCTATAGCCTTGAGAATGCCGTGCCGTGTAAGAGGAGGTCGGGCACCGAATAGGAGCTGCCGTCGGACACCACAATTCCCCCGTCTCGCCATCGCAAACGTAGAGAGCCTCGCCGGGTCGATCGGCGACCGGGTCGTTCGACCACGGCGTAAGTTGGTTCTCGCGGCTGTTCCGCGACCACGTGTAACCACTGCCCTCGGTTGCCACCTGAAAGCCAAAGTGCGGATTTGCGATCACGTTGATCCACGGCGCCGGTGTGCACTGTCCAGGCTCCAGGACAGTTACATACTCGCGCGCATCGTTGCCAAAGCCGCCCAGACCGTTGAAGTATTCCAGCGGCTCCGTGGTCGCCTTGGAAGCGACTGCCAATGATGGCGGCCTCAGGATTGACGGTCGGGGCGTGATGTCCAGTGGCTCGCGGTGGCGATCGAGCTGATCCAGGAGAGTGCCGCGCTGTCCGGCCAACACTACGCGCGCGACCGCGACCAAGGTGGCGCGCGTCTGCTCTGAAATCAGATCCATTCTCAGCACGAACACGGCACCACGGGTGCCGTCCGCGCCGATCCGCGGGCGGGATTGGCTCATGCGCACCTGGGTCTCGAGCGCGATCTGCAGATCCTGAACATAGGAAGTGGCGCGCTCATTCAAAATAACGAGATCGACGGCCACCGACTTCATACGCCAGTACTCATGCGCCCGGAGCAGTTGCCGCGCGATTTCGATCTCCTCAACATCATCGATCCTCAGCAGTACGATCGGCAGGTCGCCGGAGATTCCCTGTGCCCATAGCGCCGCTGGACTTGCCGCGCCCCGTGCAATTGTCTCGGAAGAGGAGCGCATGCTCGGATTCGCCAGCAGCACGTGGCTGGCCAGACGTTGAAACAGTCCCGCTTCCGCCGCGTCGATGCCAAGATGACGCAATTGCACCTGCGCCTGCGTCCACGCCAGCGTCGCAGCGCGTACAAAGGCGTTGGCGTCGTGATGTTTGTCGAGCAGATCGAGCACGTCCTGGCGGCTTGCGGAGACGGCGGTCCAAAAGGCAATGCGAACAGTGCCGCCGGCGGGAACACGCACCCGATAACGAAGGGCGAAGATCGGATCAAGCACGGTCCCCACGGTGTTGCTGAGCGGGCGGCCATCCCACACGGCGACGGGCTCCCGCAGATCGCGGCCGCGCCCGATAAAGCGGGCGCGATCCGTTTCTACCTCGGGAGGGCGCAGCATTTCGCCTTCCACGACTGCCTGATGCGCGGCCCAGAATTCCGGCTCGGCGGTGGAGGCGCGGCGGCGGTTCGCAAGGATGGTGCCGAGCTTGGCCTCGTATTCGGTCTGGATAAACATCTTCGAGAAGGCTGGATGTGCCGCATCGGCAGCTGGCGTCGCAAGCGCCAACTCGACGTAGGAGGTAACGTCGATATCGCGGGCGCGATTTCCAGCATTAGTGACCGACAGGCGGCGCACCTCCGCGTCATCTTCGGGCGATACCAGCACCTCGAGCGTCGTGGTCAGGGTTGCATCGACCCGGACGAATTCGGCCCGATCCTCGGTGAAGGTCACTTCGTAGCGATCCGGCTCTACTCCGCTCGGCTGGTAACCTGCAGTCCAGATCGAACCGCTCTCAACATCGCGCAGGTAGATATAACTGCCGAAGTCATCACGGGTTACATCCTCCTGCCAACGGGTGATCGCCAGGTCACCCCAGCGGCTATAGCCGGAGCCGGCGGTCGTGAGCATTACCGCGTAACGCCCATTCGAGAGCAGATGAACCTGCGGGACACTCTGGTGAGGCGTCAGGATGCGTCGCACTTCAGCCGCGCGCGGATCGGAGATGCCTGCGGCAGTGGTAACGGCCTCGGCACGCGGGTGCGTAATCGAGACGTCGCGCGGAGTCCGCTCCTGAAGCAGCAACTCGGTCGCCTTCACAATGGGCTCGGAGTGGAATCGGTCCCGCATTCGACCATCGAACAGGACATTAGCCAGTGCTACCAGCGTCATGCCCTGGTGGTGAGCCATGTACGCCTGGACAATTGCAAAGATGCTGCCCTCGGGCACGCGGCTGCGGGTGTAGTCGAGCGCTTCAAAAAATCCATAGCGGCCACGGGCGCCGAGCCTCTGGAGGTTTAGGAAGTTGCGTGCCGCCGCCGCGGGATTCACCATCGCCGCCAGGGCGGTGGCGTAAGGTGCTACTACAGTGTTTTGGCTCAGTCCCCGCTTAAGGCCCAGGCCGGGCACGCCGAAATTCGAGTATTGATACGTGAGCTCTAGATCGCGCGCGTTATATGCCGACTCAGACATGCCCCAAGGAATACCAAGTTCCGCGCCATAACCGATCTGACGCTGCACGATCAGGTGGTTTGTCTGGGCAAGCAGGCTGTCTGCCGGGGCCCGCAGCACCAGCGAGGGCATCAGGTATTCAAACATGGATCCTGACCAGGAGATGAGCGCCGCACCGTGCCCGATGGGCGTGACTGCGCGACCCAGGCGAAACCAATGTTTGGCCGGAATCTCATCCAGGGCGATTGCCACGAAACTGGCAAGGCGTGCTTCCGAGGCCAAAAGATCGTAGCAGTTCGGATCGAGACTGCCCTCGGCGGCGCGATAACCGATAGAGAGCAGGCGGCGCTCCACATCCAGCAGGAAGCCAAAGTCCATGGACACGGCCATAGCGCGTGCGGTGGCCTCGATCGCTGCGAGCCGCGACTGGATCAGTGGCTCGCCACTCGGCGAAATTCCGGCCTCCCGGCATCGGCCAAGAATTGTCCGCTGCGCCGCCTCCAGCCAGTACAACAGGTCGACCCCGGATTCATCGCCAAGCTCGCCGACCAACGTTCGAGCAATATCCACCATGGTCGCAACGGCATCAGCCATAGGAGCAAGTTCGCCACACTTGATGATCGTGTCGGCGGCATCCATGGCACTAACCAGGTGCTGGCGAACGACAGATCGCGTGCGTCGGCTGTCTGGAACCTGTTGCAGGGCATCGCGCGCAATCCGCAGCGAATCCTCGATTCCAGCGGGTTCCATACCGGCTGGCGCACTGAGCAGGCTCCAGCCTCGGCATGAATTGGCCAGTGCCAGCAGGTGCGCCGCGAGATTGCCACTGTCGACCGAGGATACGTAGCGGGGCTCGAGTGGCCGCAAGTCGCGCGTGTCGTACCAGTTGTAGAGATGGCCGCGGAAGCGTTCGAGTTGCCCCAGCGTGGCCAGCGTGGCTTCCAGACGCTCCAGAGCATCCAGCGTGCCGATCCAGCCGAAATCGCGGGCACTGACTACTGCCAGCAGGTAAAGCCCGATGTTCGTGGGTGAAGTGCGATGCGCTACCACCGCGCGCGGGTTTTCCTGGAAGTTGTCCGGCGGGAGCATATGCTCTTCGACGGTCACAAAGTTCTCAAAGTACCGCCAGGTCTGGCGCGCGACGCCGCGCAAATAAAGCGACTCCGCTCTGGTTACCGGGACCTGACCGGCAACCGATGGCGAAATGCTGATCCAGACCGATAAGGCAGGCGAAGCCAGCCACAGCAGCACAATCGGCGCGGCCAGCCAGACGCCAGTGGGCCGGAGGAAGGCTACCAAGACCAGTACCGCGACCGCGAGCGCCACGCCGCCGCTCATGCGCCGGTAGGCATCTGGCATTCCCAGCTGCGTTGTGAGGCCGGATTGCGCGGCCGTAACCCACTGCAATAAATTCCTGCGGCTGACGGCCAGCCGAAAAAGTGTCCGCAGCACCGCGTCGATCATCAGCCAGGCCTGAAATGACAGGAACGTGGCGAGGAAGGCTGTCTGTGATGCGG
Source organism: Steroidobacteraceae bacterium (assembly GCA_049521875.1). Lineage (GTDB taxonomy): Bacteria > Pseudomonadota > Gammaproteobacteria > Steroidobacterales > Steroidobacteraceae > FEN-1191. The sequence continues at coordinate 29,364 of JBEKOK010000031.1, read as the reverse complement.
CTAGCCGAAGATCGCTACGTAGCGCATACAGGTGACTGCGCAGGCTGATGCCCGCTCGGTGAGGAATGATCGAGTTCAGTAGCGGCAGCAACGCTGGCAGCGCGATCGTGAGCAGTACATACACGCTCCAGCGCCAGGCGGCCGGCACCGGCAAGGTCCACCCTAACGCCAGCGCCGCAATACCGGCCGGCGCCGACAAGGTTCGTCGCAGATTATCAAGGATCTTCCATAGCCCAATCAGTGACAGCCTGGAGCTCGTGCGTACTTCGGTCGCTGCATCCTTGCGCCCGAGCAGCCACGGCAGGAGCTGCCAGTCGCCGCGTGCCCAGCGATGTTGGCGCGCAACGGCAACGTCGTAGCGCGAGGGAAATTCCTCAACGACCTGTATGTCAGAGACCAGGCCAGCCCGCGCGAAAATGCCCTCGAACAGATCATGACTGAGCATAGCGCCGTCCTTCACACGTCCGGCGAGCGCGGCTTCGAATGCGTCAACATGATAGATGCCCTTGCCGGCATAGGAGCCCTCGGCAAACAGATCCTGGTAGACGTCCGAGGCCGCCGCGGCGTACGGATCGATGCCACTGGCGCTGGAGAAGATCCGCTGGAAGCGTGAGCCTTCGCGACCCACGGGTAGCGACGGCGCGACGCGTGGCTGCAGCACTGCGTAACCGGCGCTGACCTGTCCGCTGGCCGAATCAAAGTGCGGACTGTTCAGCGGATGAGCCATCTTACCGACCAGGCGGCGCACACATTCACGTGGCAGGCGCGTATCAGCATCCAGAGTAACGACATAGCGTACGTTGGCCGGCACACGCAGCGGCGCTGCAGTGAGCTCAATGAACGTGGTATCTGATTGCCCGCGCAGTAACCGGTTGACTTCGTGGAGCTTGCCTCGCTTGCGCTCCCAACCCATCCAACGGCGCTCGCCGGCACTCCATACCCGGCGTCGATGCAGCAGCAGAAACGGTTCGCGGCGTTCTGCAGAGCCGTGGTGTTCATTCAGTCGCGCGATGGCTGCAACGGCTGTATCGAGTAACGCCTGATCAGCCTGCAGTGATTCCTCGGTTGCATCCACCCAGTCCGACAGCAGTGCGAAGTACAATTCAGGATCCGGGGAGGCGAGAAAGTGGACTTCCAGCCGCTCCACTTGGGATTCAATGGCGCTCGCCGTTGTCAGTAACGCGGGCACCACCACTAGCGTGCGATGCTCGGGAGGTATTCCGTCGCGCAGCGCCAGTGCGGGCAGGATTGTCGCGCCAAATGCGCCTGCGGCTGCGCGATTGACCAGTGCGATTGCCGCGTCAAGCGCAGGTAATGCGCCAAACATCGCCAATAGCAGCAGTTGTAAGTGGCTCGGACCTCGCGTCTGAAGTGACCACAACACAATCCCCAGGATAAAGAGGCTAACCATGGCGATTGCCAGGAGATATCCCACGATGCCGGAGCTGCGGGCGATGCGGCGGGGCCACGCGCGCGCGGCAACCCGATAGCCGAGCCGGCGCTCAAAGGCGGGGCGGCCCTCTGCAATCAAATGGAAGCCAGGGTCGGCAGCTCGCGCGGCGGCTCCATCAGTCGGTGCCTGCGCGGCAGCTGCGACCGCAGCTCTTGCCACATCGATTTCACTGACCCCGGAGCCGCGCGCGAGTTCCTCGACCGCCGATCGATAGAGCGTGCGGGTAGCAAAATCCATTGCCTGGAAATCGCTGCTGCCTCGCAACTGCGTATCGACCAGGCTCACACTCTCAAAGAATTCGGTCCAGTCGAGATCTGACAGCAATCGCATGCTTGTGATGATGTTGCGCACGGTGACATTGGAAGATCCCTGTCTCTGGTGCTCGTCCCGAACGATCTGCTCCGCCGTTGTGCCCTGCGTGTTCAGGTGCTGCTCAAGCCAACGCAGAGCCGGGGTAACCTTCGGATCCTGGTCTCGCAGCCTCTGGACGAGTTCCACGACAAAGGCGCGCGGGAACTCCCCGCCCTCGGCCGCGCGTTGGGTAAGTGCATCGGGCTCCGCGGGAATGCCTTCGATGCCGAGCAGTCGGTCGGCGAGTACATCGGCCTCATGACGAAACACCCGGTTACTGACGATGCTCGCTGCGGCGCGGCGCAGGTTGTCGACCAGCACGATGCGCAGCGTGATTGCCACTGCCCACAACTCGCCAATTGTCAGCGGCTCAATTCGCTGATAGCTGTCCACAAACCGTCGCAGCGAGCGCGGGTCAAAGCGGCTGTCGGTATGCGTGACAAATGCCCATGCCAGTCCGAATACGCGCGGATAGCCACGCAAGGGTCCGCCTTCGAGCTTTGGCAGGAGCTGGTAGAAGCTGGCAGGCAGGTCCTCGCGAATCTCGCGAATCTGCTCTTCTACAAGATGATAGTTGTCCAGTAGCCATTCGGCCGCTGGGGTAATTGATTGATTAGCAGCGGCGGCGCGGGCTATCGAGCGGTAGGCGGCAAGCAGAACGGCTTCATTATCTCGCAGCCGGCCCGCAAGCGAACGGCGCACCATGGGTCGAAGGGTGATCGCCTGGGCGGCGGCCAGACTCGTCGCATGCTGCTCAAGCCTCTCAACGCTGAAGAGCTCGCCGCGGATCAGATCTTCAGAGTTCCATGGCGAGACGGGGGCCCGCAGTCGCGCGAGCCAGCGCCATGACGACAGGAGCAATAACCTCAGAGTTCGAACTTGGAAAACGCGGCCCGGAGCGCGTGTAAGTTCGTGCACCTATTGTCCAAGCGTGGCATGTACGGAAGCCATGCACGTGTCACGGTCGGTTCCGATGAGCGCATCGCACTGTGACAGGTCGACAGTTTCCTGCGCGGCCCCCGGAGTCTCTGCGCTTTCCCTTCTGGAGATCGCGCCGGCCTGCTGCACTGTCCGGATCTCACCTAGCAGGCGATCGCGCGTGGCCTGGGCAAGGTTGATGCACTCGCTCTGGGCCGTGCCGGATTGGGTCGCGCAACGTGCCCGCGCCACTGCGAAATCCGCTCGTATATTCACCCTCTGGCTGTTGATCCTGGAGCGGTTCGTGCCCAGGTAGTTTACGGTCGCTTCGGCCCGGCTTCGATTGGCGGTGGCCTGCGCTTCGACTATGCACAGATTAGAATGACCTTCGCTGAGGGCATCGCACGCGGTGCGCTGCTGATCGAATGTAAGGGTGATCTGTGATCGCGCGGCCTCATAGGCCGAGTGCGTCTGTAACGGATCTGCGCCGCCGATCTGCCAGAAGAGCAGTAGAAGGAGCGTCAGAACGGCAAGCATTGGCAATCTGGAACCGACCATCGCTGTATTCCTAGGTGATATCAATCGTGTGCCAATGTGCCCGCTGCCGGGGGTGTTTGGCCCGAATAGCGCGGCCTGCTTGCAGTTGATCGTCCGTTGGCGGGCGCCGGCTGCTCGTAGCGCGGTGTGCCGTGGCGGCGAAAGCGATCTGCAAACTCGATCAGACTGGAGGGTGCTGAGCGCAAAGCGCCGTTAGCCTGATCCGGATAGCGACTTGGAATCCAAAGCCAATAGCCATCGCTCGCGCCCGCGGTCGGGGGTCCCGCGAGGTTACCGTCCAATTGGCCATAGCGGTCGCGCCAACCCGCAGAGCAAGGCGCCGGCTGGACGTCATTCCAGTGACTTTCCGGGGTCATTGTTTGCCTCCTGCGCGACGGAGGCTAGCGCCTGTATCCAGGTCGGTCGGTACGGCGCCGCACACAATGCGGGATGCAGGTGTGGCCGCATTTGTCCGCCGAGGAGGCTTACCGCGCTGGAGTCCGAGGGGCGTGCAGGGCGCAGAATCCGCAAGCAGAGTTCGGCACCGTACAGATTTTATCGGGAGTTGAGCGCCTGATTGATGGAGGCAGGCTCAATTTGTAGCAACTTACTGGCTTGCGGATCGAGACTCTGTTTCGTGATCTCATCACAGGATGTCTGCAATGCGCCTCTGCTTGTTGCTGGTGCTGATGCTGGCACTCAATCTCCAGGTCCGCGCGCTCTCAACCGCTGGCGCGGCCGCTCCGATAGGCGCAGCGCAGTGGACTGATGTGCCAAGCTATCCGCGGTTGGTGCTGATCGCCGGAACGGCGACATACTTTGCGCCAGACCTGAGTTCGAACTATTTTTACTATGACGGCACCTACTGGGTGTACCAGGGCGATGAATGGTATCGATGCGCTTGGTACAACGGTCCGTGGGCTAAAGTCAGCCCAATGGCCGTGCCGTTGCCGGTGCTGCAAATCCCGGTGGCCTACTACAACCGCCCACCGGCGTATTTCTCAGGCGGCCAAGCCGATGCTCCGCCGCGATGGGATATGCACTGGGGTCCAGCCTGGGCGCACTACCGCGGCGTCTGGGATCGACCCGTTAGCGGCGCCGTGGCCATTCCCGCCCCCAAACCCGACTACCAGCAGCTATATGCCGGCAATCGATATCCCGATGCAGCTCAGCAGCTTACGCTGCGCACGCACTACTATCCTTACCGTTCTCACGAGCCTGCAGCGGACCCGCCGGACTACACCTCGATGAACACCTCGGCCGGGGCGCTGGTGCCTGGAAACACCAGTCCGCTGGGAGCCCCGGTGCCATCGCATCGGTGAGATGGGTGATCTGCGCCCACCGGATAGAGGCCGACCTAGCGACGCAATGACGTTGTGGCGCAGGGACATTGTCATATGTGCGAAATCAGACACACCCTGAACGTTCAGGCGTACAGTGTGCCTTCGGTGTCCCTGCGTTACGACGAGCATTCACTTCGTGCCAACCCACAGAAAGCCATTGAAGTCGGGTGCCAAACTGCCCGATCTTCGTCAAAACCATTTGCTGGACGCGTTGCCGGCAGGTGATTTTGAGCGCATCGCGCCGTCGCTGGAAGCGGTTGAGCTCAAACTCGGCGACGTCTTGTACGAGCCAGGTGCTCAGCTGCGCTATGTGTACTTTCCCACCACCAGTATCGTGTCGCTTCTCTATGTAATGGAAGATGGAGCGTCAGCGGAAATTGCGATTGTCGGCAACGAGGGGATTCTGGGCATTTCACTTTTCATGGGCGGTGAGACTACGCCCAGTCGTGCGGTGGTGCAGAGTGCGGGCTTCGCATTTAGACTCAAGGCGCAGCTGCTCAAGAACGAATTTGCCCGTTTTGGCGCCTTTCTTCATCTGCTGCTGCGCTATACGCAGGCCCTGATTACGCAGATGGCTCAGACCGCGGTCTGTAACCGACACCATTCGGTCGATCAGCAATTGTGCCGCTGGCTGCTGCTGAGCCTTGATCGACTAGATTCGAGCGAATTGACAATGACCCAGGAATTGATTGCGAACATGCTCGGCGTACGCCGCGAAGGCGTTACCGAAGCGGCGCGCAAGCTGCAAGCGGCCGGATTGATCTCCTATCGCCGCGGCCGGATTACGGTACTTGACCGACCAAGGCTGGAAGCTCGTGCCTGTGAGTGTTATCAGGTAGTCAAGACGGAATTCGACCGGCTGCTGCCCTACGCAACACTCTGAACCGAACTCCAGCTGTCATCTTGCTGGGGCGGGCCCGGATCTCGGCCCAGCACATGAATGGCGCGCCAAGCAGCGCACTATGTATCCCAGCGCACAGAATGCGCAGCCCCTAGCGCCCAAGCTCTAGCTCGCTGAGTTGCAGCCTGGCTCGTTTCTCGCGCGTCGGGTCTGTGCCGCATTGCCCTGGCCCAGCTTGGGGCCACAGCCTCGAGCCTCGGGGTCCCATTAAGGATACAGGTATGCGTCCTACTAGCTTTGGCTCGCCGCTGGCATCATCTGCAGGGTATACCGATGGCGTTGCGGAGCTGAAACGGCAGGAGGCGCTGCTCAAGACCGGCGCCCTGCAAAATGCAATTCTGACCAGTGCCACGTTCTCGATCATCGCTACGGATGAGAAAGGCATTATCCAGCTGTTCAATGTGGGTGCCGAGCGCATGCTCGGTTACGCCGCCGCCGAAGTCGTCAATCGCATCAGCCCGAGCGACATTCACGATCCCGAGGAAGTCGCAGAGCGCGCGCGCGCGATGAGCCTAGCATTCGGCACGACCATCACCTCCGGCTTCGAGACGCTGGCCTACAAGGCTTCCCGCGGCATCGAGGATATCTACGAACTTACCTACATTTGCAAGGATGGCAGCCGCTTTCCGGCCATCGTCTCGATCACTGCGCTGCGCGATGACTACGGCGAGATCATCGGCTATCTGCTGATCGGCACTGACAACTCGGTGCGAAAGCAGGTCGAGGCGGATCTGCATCTCGCGATGGCCACCGCCGAGACGGCCAATCTGGCCAAATCCGAATTTCTCTCCAGTATGAGTCACGAGCTGCGCACACCCTTAAGCGCCATTCTCGGATTCGCGCAGCTGATCGAATCCGGTTCACCGATGCCGACGGCGTCGCAAAAACGCAGTATCGATCAGATTCTTCAGGCTGGCTGGTATCTGCTGAAGTTGATCAATGAGATTCTCGATCTGGCCCAAATTGAATCCGGCCGGCTCTCTTTATCGCTGGAACCCAGCTCGCTTTCCGAGGTCATGGATGAATGTCATGCCATGGTGGAGTCCCAATCGCGCCAACGAAGAATTCAATTGACCTTTCCCAAGCTCGATCTGCCGCTGTATGTCAGGGCAGATCGCACCAGGGTGAAGCAGATTCTGATCAACCTGCTGTCCAATGCCATCAAATACAACATCGTGGGCGGCTCAATTCAGGTCGAGTGCATCCAGACAAATCCGGAGCGCATCCGTATCTGTGTGACGGACACCGGTGCCGGTCTTTCAGAGGATCAGCTCTCGCAGCTCTTCCAGCCCTTTAATCGGCTGGGACAGGAAACAGCAGGGGAGGAGGGAACCGGAATTGGCCTAGTGGTATGCAAGCGGCTGGTCGAGTCGATGGGCGGTTCAATCGGCGTAGAAAGTACCGTGGGGCAAGGTAGCGTATTCTGGATAGAACTTGCGCGAACCCATGAGACCATCACGGAAGAGCTCAATGATCGAGTAGTCGCGCGGGCGCTGGCATCGGACAGCAGCGTTCCAAAATCAAAAACCTTGCTCTATGTAGAGGATAACCCCGCCAATCTGATGTTGGTCGAGGATCTCATGGTGCGCCGGCCCGACATTCGCCTGCTAAGCGCGCGAGACGGACAGGAGGGCCTCGAAATGGCCCGACTCCATAAACCCGATCTCATTCTGATGGACATCAACCTGCCGGGCATCAGTGGCATCAGCGTCCTGCGCCAGCTGGCAGAGGATCCGCTGACTGCCCATATCCCGGTCGTGGCACTCAGTGCCAACGCCATGTCGAGGGACATTGAGAAGGGCCTGAAGGCAGGTTTCTACCGTTATTTAACCAAACCAATCAAGGTCAACGATTTTATGGAGACCCTGGACATGGCACTGTGCGTCGCTGAAAGCCAACTTGCCCGCACGCGCACCGGAATCTCCTCGTGACCGTCAGCGAACGCGAGATTCTCGACGCACAGGTGCTGATCGTGGATGACCAGAAGGCCAATGTAGACCTTCTTGAGCAGTTGCTGGGTGAGGCAGGCTACACCGCTGTGTCAGCGACGACGAACCCGCAGGAAGTCTGCGCCCTGCACCGAACTCACTCCTACGATGTGATCCTGCTCGACCTGCAGATGCCCGTGATGGATGGCTTTCAGGTCATGGACGTGCTCAAGACCGTCTCGGCGGACGCTTACCTGCCAGTAATCGTGCTGACCGCGCAACCGGGTCACAAGCTACGTGCGCTCAGAGCTGGTGCCAAAGACTTCATTAGCAAGCCTTTTGATCTAACGGAGGTCAAAACCCGCATACGCAATGTGCTCGAAGTGCGGCTGCTCTACCGGCAGCTCGCGAACTACAACCGGGGGCTCGAGGAGACGGTGCTCGAGCGGACAGCTCAGCTTCGAGAGAGCGAGGCGCGGTTTCGCAGTCTTACGGAGCTGGCTTCAGACTGGTACTGGGAGCAGGACGAGACCGGCGCCTATACAAGAATGTCCGGGCCGGTGCTGGACATGCTGGGCATTCAGGTCGAGCCATTCCTTGCTGGATCCGCACGCGTGCAATCGACTGGATGGAACGAGTCCGAGCGTACGGCACTCCTGGGCATGATCTCCGAACGCCAACCGTTTCTGGACTTCAGGGTCAGTCGAGTAGATAGGGACGGGACGTTGCGCCAGTTCCAGGTCAGCGGTGAACCCATGTTCAGCAAAGCCTGCCGATTCATTGGTTACCGCGGCATCGGTGTTGAGCTGAGTCGATCCAATTAGCGCCGCAAACGGAAACAGATAAACGTGCTTTCGCCGCACAACCCCGACCAAAATCATCTACTAGCAGCGCTACCGCCTGAGGAGTTCGCGCGTCTGGGGCCGCATCTGGAATTGATACCGATGCAACTTGGTCAGACTCTATACGAGCCCGGAGATCAGTTGCAGCACGTGTATTTTCCAACCACGGCGATTGTATCCCTGCTCTATATTCTCGAATCTGGGTCTTCGGCAGAGATTGCTGGCGTAGGCAATGAGGGAGTGCTGGGTATCTCGCTATTCATGGGCGGCAATTCAACGCCCAGTTCCGCAGTTGTCCAGACTGCCGGGTTTGGCTATCGCCTGGCAGGAAGCTTGCTCAAGAGCGAGTTCAATCGAGGTGCAATGGTCCAACGTCTGCTGCTTCGCTACACTCAGGCACTCCTGACGGCGATGTGCCAGACCGCCGCCTGTAACCGGCACCATTCGATTGAACAACAGCTGTGCCGTTGGCTTCTGCAAATCGTCGATCGGATGCCACAGCGAGAGCTGGTAATGACGCAAGAACTCATTGCAAGTGCCCTAGGCGTGAGGCGCGAAGGCGTCACGGAGGCTGCCGGCAAGTTACAGCGTGCCGGACTGATCAATTACCGCCGTGGTCACATCTCTGTCTCTGACCGCTTAGGTTTAGAGGGCAGGGCTTGCGAGTGCTACGCGGTTCTGCATCGAGAAGTGAGCCGATTGATGTGCGATCAACAGTACCGACAGCCAGCCATCGCCACGCGCGAGTTAGCAAACGCCTAAGTCGCCGCCGCGCCGGCAGTGCCTCTCGAGAATCTGATCAATACCTGTTCTTGCGCGCGACTCGGTCGGATTGCCGATTCGGTGTGTTGCCGTACAGACCCTTTAATTGATATCGACGAAACTCTTTCCGTGTGGGATTTGAATCTGAGGCGGCATAGTCGCTGGCCATTGGCCGACTGCCGAGGTTGGCGCGCTCGACAGTGAGATCCTGAAAAAAGGCGCTTGCGGAGCCCACGGACCCTCCACAGAGTACCAGGAGAGATTCCATGCCAAGTAACTCACGACCCGACGCCCGATTGCGGTTGGTCACTGGCGGTACGCGACCGTGCACCGCGGAGTGCAATTTGCAAGCCTGCCACACGCGAGATTTCTCGATATGTTCAGAAACCTAGATCGAATCCGTTTGCGACTTCAAAGCAAGGGATCGACGCTTGCCGGCTGCGGCCCATCGGGCGACGCGGTCGGGATGACGAACGCCACTCAGGAGCGCGATGCACACGTTGCCCGAAGTGCTCAGAGTGCAGTTTCCGGAACACGTGAGAGATCCTCGGACAGCCCAATTGGCGGTGCACGCCGGCGGGACTTTCAGCCAGCGGATCGCTGGCGCGAGTATCTTCCGGGTGCAAGCGCCGCATTGGTTCCGCTGCTGGCGGCGTCGAGTGAGCGCGGAGCCGAGAGCCGCAGGCTAGTGCAATACTTGGGTACCGACGGGATCGGAACACTACGCTACATGGTGATTGTGTACTTGGCGATTGGTGCGCCCGTCAGCGCGCGCGCGATCTCTCGAGCGGTTGCGTGCGTTCGCGGTTGCTCGACACCAGAGGCGCGCCAGGCGTGCTTGATTAATCTGCAATTACGCCTGGTGGCAACCAAGGAACCCGTGGATACCTTGCTCGCGGGCCTGGTGAGAACGCTAGAGACGGGCCAGGAAACTGAGTCGACCTGGGTTGGTGCCGAAGAGATGCTTATGATTGGCAGTTGATTGTGGTGCGGCTTTTGGCGGCCTTGGAATGCCGCGCAAGCTGCATCAATTACGCCACATTCAGGTTGTCAGATGCGAAATCCCAGTTGATCAGATGATCAAGGATGCCTCTCACGTACTCGACACGCCGATTCTCAACATCTAGGTAATACGCGTGCTCCCAGACATCGATAGCCACTAAAGGTCTTAGCCCTTGCAGCAGGGGATTGTCTGCATTGTTAGTCTTGAGTACGCGTAGCGACTTGCCGTCGAGCACCAACCACACCCAGCCGGCGCCAAATTGGCTCAATGCCGCCGCGGTGATTTGATCCTTAAGCGCAGCAAGGTCACCAAATGAATATTCAATCAACGCCCGGAGATTCTGTGGCGGGATGCCGCCGCCGTCTGGACTTAGACTCTGCCAGTAAAAGGCGTGATTCCAGGCCTGCGCGGCATTGTTGAAAATCAGAGCCTGATCCGGTCGGCCGGCAACCTCGAGCAGCAGCTGTTTCAATGACATATCAGCCAGGGCAGTTCCTGCGACCAACCGGTTGAGCGTATCTACGTAGCTCCGGTGGTGCTTTCGGTAGTGGACCTGGAGGGTCCGCGAGGAAATGACTGGCTCAAGTGCATTCTCGGTGTACGGCAATGGCGCGAGTGTGAATTCGGACGCCGTTGGCCGGCTCAACCCGGGAATCAGGGTCGGAACAATCATGGCGTCTTCGATGGCTCTATTCATGAACAAGTCTCAGGGCGAAATAGAAAATAGCGATGCGCATGGGCTAAAGGTTGTGAGCGCTCTAATGAGCCGCAATTACATAGTCACATTAGAAGTCGCGCGCGGTACGCCTCGGCACTATTCCATCATTGCGCGCCGCTAGTTCCTGGTTGCCGGCGTCGCGCAGTTGCGACGGGACGGGCTCTTAAAGTGCCGGAGATTCTCTTCGGTGCTGCGGCGCCAGAAGTGCTGCCGGGTGCGCTGCGGGCAGTCGCCGTATGCTGTGCTGGTTGCGCCGGATTGGCGTTTTTTACCCGGACTGAAATTCGAACGTCGGCGCCGCCGGCTGAATCTTTGCTCGAGCTCGCTGCGCCGATGCCGTACGTGGCATGGTCGGAGCCATGTGGCAGATGCATCGGGCACTCCGGATGATCAGGGCGTTGGGGCGATCAAAGCGACCATGCGAGCACGCTAATGCCAAGCTCTAAGGCGGTCGGTTCGCTAACGCACAAACCGAGCCTTCAGCTTGCGGAGCGGCAACGGTAACTGGTAACCCATAAATGGGACGCGAATTCAGGGCAGGCCTGATGACCGGTCGGGCCACGGCCCAGGAGTATCTCACCGAGCGAAGGCCGGCCAGATGGCTTGGGAACCACACCAATGCAGCATTTCTGCGGACGCCGAGCGCAAGCTGCCTCCCGCGTCCCCTCAGCGACCCAAAAATCCCAATCCCCGCTGTCTCAGGAACGCTGCCAGTGACCAGCCTCCGCGTGCCCAGGCGTGCAGCAGGGCATGAGGCAACGCGGTTCAGTAATTATGCAGGTGAAAGTTTCCGGCCCCGAATAGGCCAATGAGCCCAATGATAATCAGATAGGCAGCGACGATGAAGTTCAGCATCCTCGGGACGATCAGAATAATGATTCCGGCGAGTAGGGATACCAGGGGTGTCAAGCTGAGGTTCAGATGCATGAGGTGCTCCAAGGAGTTGATTTATGGACGCGGCGGCGCAACTCCGCGCGCGCCGCGTCAGGCCTGTATGCGCCTGGGGCGGGTCGCCTTCTGTGCGGTATCGAACAGCGTCGACCCTACGGCGAAGGTAGCCGACGCGGCAGTCTGCCGGCAAGTGCGCTCTGAAAGAGACTGTCTGAGACCGGTTGCAAGGAGCTAGGTGCGGTAGCCCGCAGACGCTGGACCGCCGGCATGTAGTAATGCAGATCCATACTCATTCGTGGAGCAGATCATGTATATCGGCGGCGGACTACTCGGAACCGTGCTTGTTGTCGTCCTAATTATTTGGCTCGTGCGCAGAGTCTGAATTGCAATTCGCGTGGCGTCGCAACGATGCCTGGCATTTCTGCGGTATCAATCGGCGCCGGACGCCTGGATGACACGCTGCTATAGCAACCCACCGGGAGAGAGAGTACATGGACAAGAATCGTATCGAAGGCTCGATCAAGCAAGCCAAAGGAATCGTTAAGGAAACCGTGGGCAAGGTCCTTGGAGATTCGAAATTGGCTGCGGACGGCAAAGCCGATCGGACAGCTGGAAAAATCCAGAATACGCTCGGCGGTATCAAGGATACACTTAAGAAGTAACACGCCGACCGACTGGAATTACAGGCGTCTGCTAGCATCCGCAGGCAACGGCACGGCGCGTCTGGCGCCTTCCAAATCGAGCCTCAGGCAACTCGAGGCTCGCTGATAGTGCGGTGTGCAATTTCTGCACTGCCGCTGTGGGTCGCTTTGATATTCCAAGAATCTGAGCCACAAAGCCTGTAACGGGTACAAAATAAGCAACACGGCGAGGCACAGGTGAGGCGCGCATGAGTTACGTCAATAAAAGTTTGATCCCCGATGAGCGAGTGGTTTACAGCACCCGCCTCAGTCTTCTCGTGTTTACTTGGCCATTCCTTTTTGCATTGCTGGCCGTCGGTGCGCTGTTCCTCGGATATCGCCCGCTCGCTGCCGTGCTGCTGGTTCTGGCATTGATAATCGCTCTGCCTAAGTACATTGACTACGCAACCTCGGAGTTCGCGGTCACCAATAAACGCTTGATTGTTAAAGTAGGGGTACTACGCCGCCGCACTATCGAACTGCAGTTGTCAAAGGTTGAGGCTATCGCTGTGGAGCAGAGCCTGGTTGGGCGAATATTGGGCTACGGGAATATCGTAGTGACGGGGACGGGTGGGACGAAGGAACCCTTTAGAACCATTAGCGGTCCGCTGGAGTTTCGCCGCGCGGTGCAGGCGGCGTCGGGTTAGTTAGCGCCGCTGTTGCTCGGCCGGGTTGGTCGTACAGCGGCTCGCTGGTCTGTCAACAATACTGTGCGTGCCGCTAATGCGGACTCATGATGAATACGGTCGCGCGCGTAGTGGCTCCGATGCCGGCGCCCCCGCCGGGTGAACCAATGAATACATAGAATAGCTCGGTGTGCCGGCGTTCGGCGTTTGCATAGATTGGTATGGACCATTGCATGGAACTGGCCCCGGCCGCCAAATGTTCAGTCTTTGGTCGCGAGCCACGATAGTCCTGGCCAGACTTAGCTCCGGATTCCCTGGTCCACCATACAAAACTCAGCTCTCCCGAACTATCTCCAGTGCGATCGACCTCAATGAGCGCGCTCTTGGCGCCCGGGTACACGATGTAGCTGTCAGTGGATAAGCTGATGTTCGGGGGCTGAATCGGTGGGCGAGAAACTGGCGCCGGCGCAGCTACTGGCCTGATCGCCAGTTTGTATATTGCTGAGGAGGCCGACACGCAGCACACAAGTACCGCCAGTAGAGCCAACTGTGCTGATCGGCTCCGGTTTGTCCGCCGCAGGCCAGGGACGTCCAGCGCCGCCTCGGAGTCTGCGGACCGATTAAGGCGCACCTGGATTTTCAGCTCGCTCAGCGAAACCGGCCAGGCGTCGCTGGCAGTTTGAGCCTGCAGCATCATTCTGTGGTTAAGCACGGGTGCTTGAGCCTCGCGTGCGGGTAGGCGATATTCCTGCAGCACCGGTACGATGATTTGGCCGTCCCTCGCCCATACCGTCGCGAGCGCAGGTTGAGAGGAATGGTTGAGAGCTTCTATGCTTGGCGCGTCCGGTGGGGTGGCCCGCGGCGCCGGCTCGTGCAGAGCGTGGGGGTCAGCGCGCGCGCTGCTTTCCTTAGTCTAGGTTACAGCCGTTTCGGTTGTCGAATTGGCCTGTCGGCCGGATGCCAGTGGCGTCGACTCGTGCACAATCTGGGGATCAGCGCGCACGCTGCTTATCTTCGACAAGGTCACAGCCGGTTCGGTTGTTAAATTGGCCTGTCGGCCGGATGCCAGTGGCGTCGGCTCGTGCACAATGTGGGGATCAGCGCATACGCTGCTTACCTTCGACAAGGTCACAGCCGGTTCAGCTGGCGGATTGGCTTGCCGGCTCGACGCCGCCGGCGTCGGCTCCTGCGCAAAGCGGGGTTCAGCGCCCACGCTGCTTACGCTCGACAAGTCCACAGCCGATTTGGTTGGCGGATTGCGTTGCCGGCTGGATGCCGGCGGCGCCGGCTCCTGTGCAATGCGGGGTTCAGCGCGCACGCTGCGTACTCTCGTTAAGGCTACAATGGATCCAGTCAACGGATCGGCATGTCGGACGCTTGCCGGCGGCCGCTCGTGCGTTAGCGCGGGCCTTTCAATTAATTCTCGAACTGACCGCTGGAATTCCGCTGAGATCTTTCCGCGACGATGGTACTGGTCAATCAGTGCAAGAACATCCCAGATAAAATCTGGTGCGTCGGCACAATGAGTAGCTAGCTCCTGGATGAATGCCTCAGAGCTACAATTGCCGTCTGCAAACGTCTCAATTCGTCTTCGCAGATCGTAGTCCATGCCCGATGGTACCTGATCGCCGAATCATTCCGATGTCCGCTGCGGACGTTGGAAATTACATTTGGTTCATGCGAGTCGGCGTAGCGACGGCAATTTCAGGCGCAGGCTGCTAGAGATGACCAGGCGACACTTGAACGGATCGTCGCCCTGAGCCAATCGGCCTCGCGCCTCAGCACATCGGTTACGGCGATTCGAGCGTGGCTGTACGTTCATAGACACGTCGCTCTGCGCAGCCAATTCAAGATATAGCGTGTAACTTATTGAATATACTAATTAAATCGGTTCGAGGAATCGGGCGCCGAAAGGACATTAGATTAGGTGGTTATCACCGGGCGCCGAATTAAGTAATCTCAAGACGGGCGTGCACGCTCGTAGCCCAGCAGACTGGAGTCTCCAATCCACTGAAGCGCCTCGTGCGGTGCAACTCCTTGCTGTGGTCATACGAGTCGCTGCGGGTGCAATTTCTGCATTCAGTTGATTGAAGTCGAAGGATTTGGCTTCCGATAACGACCTGGCGGGAAACGCCTATGGTCTGCCGATAGCGCCCGAAGCGGCTAGCCATTCTGTTGAAACTGATAAAGCGTAGTCCAATTTCCAATTGCGGCGAGGAAGCGTCATGGCATTTTCAGAATCCGGAGTCCTGGACGTCCTAAGTCATCACTCCGTTGTAGAGACGATTGATCGGCTCGAATCAGTCGCCAAGGCGCAAGGACTCCTGGTATTTGCGCGTATCGACTTTGGCGGTGATGCCCGCAGGGCAGGGCTAGCATTGCGACCTATGCAGATGCTGCTGTTTGGGAACCCCATGGCGGGCACTCCGTTACTGTCTGCAGCGCCACGGTCTGGGCTGGATTTGCCGCTCAAGGCCCTTGCTTGGGAGGAGGACAATGGAGCGGTCTGGTTGTCCTACAACGCGCCAGAATATCTCGGGGCTCGACACAGCTTGCCCGCGTCGTTGATTGCAAATATCGCCGGTATCCGCAATCTGGTGGAAAGAGCTGCCGGGGCGTAGAGATTCGTGGGCGTTCGGCGCTGCTGATCGCTCGGCGGCACCCGGTGCAGTCAGTCCCAGCGTGTCGCGCCGCTTACCTCTCAACGCATCATCGATCCGGCAAAAGGGCACAACTACCGGAATCTCCTTCATGCAGCCGGATAAGAGCGGATAATGAATGTCAGGGGGTAGCCATTCTGCCATTCAACCCCTGGCCACCTAAGGATTCACATGTGCCGTCGATGGCGATTCGCCGTTGCGATGGTTGCGATCGCCCAGGCCGCAGGCGCCGCATCGTTGTCCACTGCATTGACAGATTCCGGCAGAGTCGCGGGTGTACTCCACGATCGAGTAGTCACTTATAAGGGCGTGCCGTTCGCAGCTGCGCCGATTGGGAATCTGCGCTGGCGACCGCCCGCGCGACCGACAGTGTGGATCGGGACGCACAGAGCGGATGAATTTGCCCCCGCCTGCATGCAAGAAGGCGTCTCGATGCCGGGGGAGGCCCCGCCCCAGATCAGCGAAGACTGCCTCTACCTCAATATATGGGCGCCAACACAGCACGCTAGGACGCATCGGCCGGTGCTGGTCTGGATTTATGGTGGGGGATACAGAAACGGCTCGGCCGCAATGCCTCTTTACTGGGGCGATCGACTTGCGCGCAAGGGTCTTGTCGTAGTGACCGTCGCGTACCGCCTGGGTCCGCTCGGTTTTCTGGCGTTGCCGGAACTCACCCGCGAATCGCTTGCGCATTCATCAGGTAACTACGGACTGATGGATCAAATTGCCGCACTCGAGTGGATTCAGAGAAACATCGCTGCATTTGGCGGGGATCCGAAGCGAGTCACCATTGCTGGGCAATCCTCGGGCGCCATTTCGGTAAGCGTGCTGATGGCTTCGCCGCGCGCCAAGGGTCTGTTTCAGCGCGCCATCGGCGAGAGTGGCGGCCTGTTCGAACCCCTGGGCCTAGCGCCAAATTATCTCCTGGCGAACGCCGAGCGCGATGGCGAGAAGTATGTGGCGGGTCTTGGCGTTGCCTCACTTGCAGATCTGCGGCAGTTACCGGCGGCACGTTTGCTGGGTGGTGGCAATGCCGGCGGCGTCACGCATCCGGTCATTGAGCCCGTTGTGTTGCCCGAGGCGCCGAGCGAGATTTTTGCTGCGGGCAGGCAAAACGACGTCCCGCTGCTGATCGGTTCCAATGCTGACGAGGCGCGCTCGCTGACGGATACGAGCCACACCACAGCCGAGAGCTTTGATGCAGATATCACGAACAGCTTTGGCGCGCTGCCCGCGCCGATTCTGGCGGCCTACCCTCACGCCACTGACGCCGAGGCGCCGCAGGCACGTCTGGATCTGGAGCGCGACCTGCGCTTTGGCTGGGACATGTGGGCGTGGGCGCGACTGCAGTCAGCAACGGGCCATGCACCGGTCTATTACTACTATTTTGAGCAACGACCGCCGTTTCCCGGAGACTCTGTCTATGCGGGGTGGGGTGCCAGTCACTTCGCCGAGCTGTGGTACGTTTTTGATCACCTCGGTCAGTTCGCATGGCAGTGGAGCAAGGCTGATCGGCAGTTGGCCGATCAAATGTCGGACTACTGGGTCAACTTCGTCAGTTCGGGCAATCCAAATGGTCGCGGTCTGCAGGCGTGGCCGGCCTTCACGCAGAAGGATCCCAATGTCCAACACTTGGGGCCTTCGATCAGCGTCGGTGGTGTTGCCAATATCAAGAGCCTGGGCGCACTGGATGGCGTTTACGACGCGGTCCGCGGCAAGCCTTTGGTGGTGCAGTAGAGGTGTCGCGTAACAGAAAGCGTCTGCGTGCTTTGGAGCGGTCATGGATCAGCGACGGCGCACCAATAACGGATTATTGCGGTCTACGATCGCTGTCTATCTCTTGAGTGCTTCGATGTTGCCGTTGCCAACGTTCGCAGGCTCTCATGCCCGATTGGTGATGCCCGCCAAGATCCATCTGTATCGGGACTCGGTCGGCATGGCGCACATCTACTCAGACACCGAACAAGGCGGCTTTTTTGGGCTCGGGTACGCGACCGGCGAGGATCGCCTTGAGCAGGTACTGACCTGGTACGTCGCAGTGCGAGGCGAACTCGTCGCGACTTTCGGCCCCAAGACGCCTGTGCTACCCGGCGATTCCTTCGCGCTGGGTGGTGCTGGCAACGCGGGTCCGCTGGAAGACGCCGTCGCAAGCGATCTCAATGCCCGTCGCTTCCAGCTGTTAGAAATTGCACGAAGAAATTTGCCGTTGCTCCCGGCCCACTACCGGCGGGACCTGCAGGCCTACATTGCGGGCCTGAATGCCTATATGCGTGCCAACCCGACTAAGACGCCCGCGTGGGCGCCCCGGCTGGAGGCGGCTCTGCCGCTCGCGCTGATCCATTTTCTTGTGCTCGAGCCAGCTCAGGTCTGCGATGCGCGCCGTGCGGCCGACCGGCAAACAGCCGTAGCCGCGACGGTAGACCCGCAGGCACCACCAGGCCCGCTCGGCGGTTCAAACGCGTGGGCGATTGCGGGCTCTCGCACTGCCGATGGGCGCGTCATCTTTGAATCAGATTCCCACGGTCCTATTGAAGGTTATGGAGCGCTCTTCTATCCCTATCGCATCAAGGCCGGAGGGCTTGATGTCACGGCGATCGCGCCGGCCGGCACGGCGCTGTTTCTCTTTGGCTATTCGCCGCACTTTGCATGGGGCATCACGGAAGGGCCCCGTTACCCAGCTGACTGTTATCGAATTGCCGTCGAAGCCCTTTCGCCGAGGCTCTATCGCTACGATGGACAACTGCACAAGATCAGCGTTAGGCCCTATACGATTGCCGTCAAAGGCGGCGCGCCTGTGCAGGGATCCTTTGAATTCGTCCGACTAAACGGAGTCGTTTCGCCCATCGTGTCGCGCGAGGGCAGCACTGCCTACGCTGTCAGCTACGCCTCGGCCGAGCGGGTCGGCCGTGGGGCCGGGGAGTATTACCGGATCGCGCAAGCCCGCAATCTGAAGGAATTGCAATCGGCACTCGCGCAGCGCGATGCCTATCCGGCCAACCTCGTGATCGGCGGTGCTGATGGCACTCTAATGTTCATTCGTCCGGGAAGGATTCCGGTTCGTCCACCCGGGCTGGATGCGACACGCACGCTTGATGGCAATCATTCGAGCAGCGCCTGGCGCGGCATCCACTCCTACAAGGACGCTCTCAAACTCATCAATCCCTCGCAAGGGTACGTTGCAAATACCAATGTCAGCCCGGACATGATGTATCCGCAGTCGCCTCTCAAGGCGAGCGACTATCCACCGTATTTTGCCTTCGCTCCGGGGCAGACGAATTCCCGGCAGCGACGGCTGATCGAACTGCTCGATGGTCGATCGAATATTACGATTGATGAGGCGCGCGCGATGGCGATGGACGAGAGTATTCCGGCCGCGCGTCCGTGGGGCGCGGTTATCGCCGCTGCGGTCAGCGAGCGACCCGAGCTCATCGCGACACAGGTGTCGGGAACGGAGGCATTTCTCGCAGATCTGGAGGATTTTGACGGCGTGTTTTCCAAGGAGTCGAGGGGCGCGCTAGATTACTTCGAGCTGCGGACAGTTCTCCGCGACCGGCACCACGATTTTGCAGAAGTATTGGAGGCGACTGTCCGGGCAGGAGATCGGCTGTCTCCTAATCAACAGAGGTTGCTCCTGGAATCTCTCGCGGAGACCCGGCAAATTTTGTTGGAGAAGTACGGGCGCACGGATCTGGCCTGGGGCGACGTCCATCGCATCGGGCGCGGCGGAGTGGATTTGCCAGTGGGCGGCGCGATATCGATGAACGATGCCTCCCTGCGCGCACTTCGATTTGCAACGGATCCGGGTACGGGTAAGGAGTGGATGACGGGTGGCCAGCGCGTACCATTCTTGGTGCATTTCACTGCGGCTGGGCCGCAGGCCTACATTCAGGCTTTGTGGGGTCTCAGCAACGATCCCGAGTCGATACATTTCTCGGATCAGGCACACCTGGCCAGTGACAAGTTCCTCCGTCCGATTCCACAGTCGGTCCCGGCCCTATTGCGCGAGCAGGCGGCAGAGAAGGTTCTGCTGTTCCCACAAAGCTGAACTGGACGCTGATTGCGGGCACCCATCAACCTCCCGCGCAGCGCGATTGCTGCCGCCTAACGGCGGCCGTTACCGACCGCTCGGCTTTGCCGATTTCTCGACCAGCCTTCCAGTGACAAATTCATATTGGACCTCAGTCCCACTGATTGGCGTTTTTCGGCCAATTGGTACGTTGTACGCGAACAATGCAGAAACGCTGGCCCGTCGGCGCGCGCATGATCACCCAGCGCTCCTTGCGTTCGTCGACAATGGCACCCAGTTTTTCAAGCCTTGCAACTTCGGCCGGGATATTGTCGGTCTCAATATCAATGTGCACGCGACTTTCGTGCTCTACGCGCTGGATCTGTACACTGAGCTCGTCGGGCGGTGTTTCCAGCATGCGGTAGTTGCCTCGGGATCCCGAATGATTCATGTCGACCGGACGCCCCAGCGCATCCGCCCAGAAATTCGCCGCGGCATCAACGTTTTCGGTCTTACAATCGATCAGCAGGCCATTAATTCGCGAGCGATGCATTCAGATTACCTCGGAAGATTCTGGGCGTTGAGATGTCTTGGGGTCGGTATTCGGTTGCTGCCCATTGGGGAACGCATTGCCAACATTACTCGCAGTCTAAATTCGCGGCGCCCGTCAGGCCATGGACGCCATTCTCGGCGGCGACACTATCAACAAATAGTACTCGAGCATGTGTGCGAGCCGGACAAAGTGATCGCGGGCGTTAGACTTGACGATGTAGCCGGCGACATGTGAGTCGTAAGCGGCTGCCTGGTCGCGATCGCTGTCCGACGTGGTCAGCATAAATACCACGGTCCGCTGCAATAGGGGATTGCTTCGGATAGCACGAACCAAGCCTAGGCCGTCAAGCCTTGGCATGCGTATGTCGACAAGCAACAGGTACGGTGGATTCAATTTAGTTTTGCCCTGAGTGCCGAGTAGCATCTCAAGCGCCTCAACTCCATCGTGGGCGCGCACCAGCGGATTCGAAATGCTGGTTGCCGCGAGCCCCCGTTTCACGGTCATGGCATCAATGTCATCGTCCTCCACCAGCAGGATCGTGACAGGTGCTGATTTCATTGTGTTTCCCTTATCGGAACAGATATGTAGGGCCATTGGAACCAAAAGCGAGCGCCGCGTTCCTTGCGCAGCTCGCATCCGCATTGTCCGCCCATCTTCTCAACATATCTTCGGACCAGAGCGAGACCCATACCGCTGCCCTCAACGGCATCGCGGGGCTTCAGTGTCTTGAACATCTCAAAGATGGCTTCTCTGTACTCCGGAGGCACTCCCGGACCGTCATCGGCCACTGAAAATCGGTGCCAGGAGCCATCCGAATCAGCGCTAATTTCTATCGTGCCGGTAGGAGCGTCGTGGTGCTTTATCGCGTTGCTGATGAGGTTGTGAAATATTTGCCCGAGGGGTATGCGGGCAACAACAATGTCTTGCAAGATAGGGTCGCATCGGATCTCGAATCCGTTCGGTATGTAAGCCGTGCTCAATACGTCCGATAGTAGAGCAGAGGCGCTTAAGGTCTCCCCGGACGGCTCGCTGGAACGGCCGGCGCGGGCGTAATCGCGGATGTCGTTTAGTAAGCGTTTCATACGCTCGATGCGCCCGCGTATAAGGTCTAGTCGCGTGCGCGACTCGGCAGTTATCGAGGGGTCGTCCTCTAGAATCCACTGTGCGAGCTCGCCAACGGCCGTCAACGGTGCGCGCAGATCGTGCGATGCCGTGTAGACAAAGTCATCTAGATCCTTGTTCATCTGCTGCAGTTCGGCGTTACTGCGACGCAAGTCCTCCTCACGCCTTTTGCGGCTGGTGATATCGCGCATAATCTTTGACGCGCCAACGACGGTGCCGGCGCGATTCGTAATAGGTGAAATGGTAAGCGAGACTTCAATAAGCGAACCATCGGCCCGGCGGCGAACGGTTTCAAAGTGGGCTACGCGCTGACCGCTGCGGATCTTTTCGATAATCATAAGCTCCTCATCCATTCGACTGTCGGGGATAAGCAGCGTGACGGGCTTGCCGATGATCTGGTCAGCACGATAGCCGAGCATCCGCTCGGCGCCTGGATTCCAGCTACGAACTATGCCTTCTAGGCTCTTGCTCAGTATGGCGTCTTCCGCGGACTCCACCAGAGCAGCCATCTGCTGTCGATCCAGCTCGATTCGCCGGCGCTCCGAGATGTCGATTATTGAGGCGAGTGTAAGCTGGCCGGTCGGAGTTTTGAGAGGATTCAGGCCGATCTCTATAGGTATTTCTACGCCGTCCTTACGCAGTCCGAACAAGTCGCGGCCAGCACCCATCGCGCGCGTCTTTGGATCCGCAACAAAGCCTGAAAAATGTGCCGGGTGCTCTGCGCGATAGCGCTCGGGGATCAGCGATTCGAGCGGTTGTCCAAGGAGTTCTGCCCGGCTGAACCCGAATAGTCGTTCGGTGGCGCGGTTAACAAACGTGATACGACGATTCTGATCGGCCACCAGGATCGCGTCCGGGGCTGCCTCTACAAGGCGCTCGAACCAGGTGTCGGTTTGAATTCCGTTCGGAAGCATGGCGGAAGTTTCCAATGGCACCTTGCCTAGGTCGGGCCAAGGCGAATACTCGACAACTGTGGTCGATCCGACGCGATTGTGCAGGGGTAGACACCCTTGAGTAGATGCGCATTATAGGAGGTCCCGACGGACGATCATATTCACAATGCCGCGTGAATCAGCAATTTGAGCGACATGCGGCGAAGCACTTCCAATCGACTTAAGCACGAGGGCTGAACTCTCACTACAAGCAAGGACCGAAGCAATCAAAAACTCCCTGACATGCGTGGGAGTTCGTGATGGTAAGCATTAATCCGCTGCCGGGGTTGGATCATGGTGTTACGAAGGAGAGCTCTCTAGGAGTGCGTCGAAGCCGGTTTGCCGGTTATCGGGGCCCGTAACTAGTCGTGCCAGGTGGCCCAGGACTTGTCGGTGCGGCGCTCTAGTCCTATGTAGGTAATATTGCGACGCAGCACTTTGTGCGACGCAGTGATCACTTAGTAATACGATGGGGCTTCGCGCATCCCCGACTTGATATCGCCGGCGTCGTCGACGCGGTATTTGCTGAATTACCTACAGATACTGGGGGATCGGCCGAGAAGTACCATGAAAGGTGGCTAAAACCACCTAGGGATCCTCATGTCAGCGACCTACAGCGCGTGGCTCGTCGGCCTGTCGATCGGCATGGCCGTCCTGGTGTCGTACACGGCGCTTCGTCTTGCCGCGCGAGTGGCCGAGTCCAATCGCATGGCGAGCAGGATCTGGTTGGTCCTCGGCGCCGTATCCATGGGCGTTGGCATTTGGTCCATGCACTTCATCGGCATGCTGGCATTTTCGCTGCCGATACCGATGCGCTACGACATCGGCCTTACGCTGGCCTCGCTCGGCGTCGCCATAGTGACATCCGGATTCGCCATCGCTTTGGCGAGCGGCCGGGAACTTGGGCTAGCCCGTCACCTCGTTGGCAGCGCAGTGATGAGTCTTGGCATCGTCACCATGCATTACATGGGCATGAGTGCGATTCAGATCTATCCAAGTATTTCCTACGATCCAATGCTCTTCGCCGCATCAGCGGGCATCGCACTCACCGCCTCCTTCTGCGCCCTCTGGCTGGCCTTCAGGCTTCGGGCGGGCACAAGTAGATGGGCGTGGCTGTCGAGGCTGGGGGCTGCCGCCGTCATGGGTTTGGCGATAGCGGGAATGCATTACACGGCGATGGCGGCTGCGTATTTTAATCCGGGATCAATTTGTCGTGGTGGAGTACCGCTGGACAATCATTGGCTGGCCATATCGATTGCGGTGGCAACTTTCGGGCTGCTCGCTATCACTCTGGTGACCGCCGTGTTCGATGCCCACTTGGAGGGACGTACGAGGCTTCACGCGCTTGGTCTGCGCAAAATAAATGCCCGACTGACCCATCAGGCAACCCACGACACACTGACAGACCTGCCAAATCGTGCACAGTTTGTCGACGCGGTGCAGCGGGCACTAAGCGATCCGGCAACTGGCGATTCCAAGATTGGTGTAATGCTGGTGGACTTGGACCGATTCAAGGTTGTCAACGATTCGCTTGGACACGAGCTCGGTGATTCAGTCTTGCGGGAAATCGCCGCGCGTCTGCAGGAAGTGGTCGGCAGCAGCGGTATGTCTGCCCGGATGGGAGGCGATGAGTTTCTCGTGATGGTGCAAGCAACCGACACAAAATTCATTGTCCAAGTCGCTCACGGGATTGTTGAGCGCCTCGCTCAGACCTATGTTCTTGATGCTATGGAACTGCATCTTGCCGCAAGTGTAGGGCTGACGATTTACCCGTTTGATAACTCGCCCCCGGCGGTGCTGATCTCGCATGCCGACGAGGCCATGTATGAGGTCAAACATCATGGTGGCAACGGACTGCAATTCTTTGTGCCTGGGACCACGCTCTATACACGCGATCGGTTGGAGCTTGAGAATGATCTGTGGCATGCGCCTGAGTCAGGCCAATTGCAGCTGCATTACCAGCCACAGGTGGAGCTCGCTAGCGGCCGCATTGTCGGAGTGGAGGCGCTCGCTCGTTGGCACCACCCAGTTCGCGGCTGGGTATCTCCGGCAGAGTTCATTCCGATTGCCGAGTCAAGCGATCTGATTCTGAAGATTGGCAGTTGGGTCATGGAAGAAGCCTGCCGGCAGGCGCGTCTCTGGCGCTTAGATGGGCTTGGTGAGCTGACCGTGGCTGTTAATCTCTCAGCCAGGCAATTTCGGCAAGCGGGGTTGATTGAGCTGATCCACGAAACTTTGACGCGCTACGGAATTGAACCTCGTTGGATGGAGATTGAGCTTACCGAGTCTATAGTCATGGCCGATGCCAGTAACGGTATCGCGACTCTAAACCAGCTATGCGCCGCTGGATTTACGATCGCGGTCGATGATTTTGGAACTGGTTATTCTTCGCTGAGTTACCTGCAGCGGCTTCCGATAGACCGACTAAAGATAGATCAGAGCTTCATCCGCAACCTGGGTTCTAGCGCTGAAAGCGATGGCATTGTGCAGGCGGTGATCGCGTTAGCGCATGGACTGAATATGAGTGTCGTCGCCGAGGGAATTGAAACGCCGGCGCAGCTTGAGCGCCTGCGGGCCTTTGGTTGCGACTTGGGTCAGGGTTATCTCTTTAGTCGACCACGCAAGGCATCGGAGCTTAACGAGGAGTTGCGGCGCGGATTGCAGAGTAAAAATGGAGCGGTGGCCAAGGGCGCGCGACGTGGTGCCGCCGTCTAGGACGCTGCGACCGGCATTGCGATTCTGCCTCGCGCTTTGGGAGTTCACGCCTCGGGGGGAGACACGAGCGCGCTACAGAGGCCTCAGCGCGGGAAGAGTGGCAGTCTGCGCCCAGCTGCATGCGCAGTGTGACAACAATTAATCCTGCAGTGTCCTCTTGTGTCGCAGGCTACGTCCTTAAACCGAATCCGGCGATTGCGTTCCTCGATGCGGGGGCGCTCCTGGATACCTACTGGATGGTCGTCGAATTTCCTGCGAATTAGTTCTTGGCAGAAAGATCTGACGACGGGCGTGACTTGTCAGTGAGATACTTCACTCAGCCAGAAATTCCACCGGAGGGCGTTCCATCTCGCTGAAGTCACCGATCATTAAGATCATTTGGTGTGGCACCCACAGATCGATCGATATCGCTCCCTCATCCAGATTGACAGTAAGTTTAGCGAAGATGTGGTGGCTGAAGTCGATCCTGGCGCAGGCAAAGGCGAGACGGGCGTCGCTCGGTGCCTTGCCGGAGGGTGGCTTTTTAGCGAATGCGCGGAACTCACTGGCCTCTTGAGCCGACAGATCCGGCCGCAGGCGGACGAAGAACCTGCTTTGCTGAGTAGCCATTTTCGAGATTTAATCAGCACCCGTTACCGTCATCTGTGCGGCATGCCGCATAAGGATCGGATTCGCGTTAACGCGACAGCGCAACTGGGCGAGACAGGGCGCAGCGTGGCGGAGCTACTGATGGGCGCTGTTGGCAGTACTGCTTGGGTAAGCAGTGAAGCGGATTTGGATATCTTAAATGCAGTGCGTCTTGGCACCAAGAACTGACAGGCTGCGCGCCCTTGGGCATTTCGCCCTGATTCTTATTGATCTATTACTTTAAAAAAAGGCACTGTAACTTATTGATTTTGGTGACCAGGAGAGGACAATAAATTCGGATTTTTTTCAGAACAAATAAATGAATTGGGCGACTCTTGCCCCAGCAGCTACCCGCAATTTAGCCCACGAACGCCAGCGCTGGAAACTTGGACCAGGAAGACCCATCCGGTCTCAACACCAAATTTTTGCGGGCCTCGGAATTGCAGCCCGTAGCTAGCCGACCCTCCACAGCTCATTCGGCCCCGGCGCGTCCCACGGCGCCCCAATTGGTCCCAAAATTTCTCTCTAGTCCCAAGACGTGGTCAGACGTCTGGGTCCCGTTGTGCGCTTGCTACCCTGTGGCAGAAGCTGGGGATATTTCTCGCGCGATTCTCGTGGCGTGGCTGATTTCCGCCACGCGTAGATCGAAAGCTGTCTGCAAATTCAGCCATGAACGCGCATCTCCACCAAAATATCGCGCCAGTCGCATAGCTGTGTCGGCCGAAATTCTACGCCGCTTGCGGACCACCTCATTGATACGTGGAGCAGGCACATGGAGCGCTTTAGCCAAGGCATTGGCGCTCATGCCGAGAGGCTTCAGAAAATCTTCCCGGAGTATCTCGCCCGGATGAACGGGGCGCATGCCATTCTTAAACATCATCATCTAGCCTCGATGGTAGTCCACGATCTCAACGTCGGTCGGGCCTCTTGGCGTCCAACGAAAACAAAGTCGGTACTGATCATTTACGCGGATGCTGAATTGTCCTTTGCGGTTGCCTGCCAAAGCCTCAAGACGGTTGCCGGGCGGAGATCGCAGGAATTGCCTACCCTAAAATAAGGGACAGTCTTATTTTGGGTTAGCGAATAAACCTAAATCAACGACTTTTCCCCGGTTCATTAGCCCTTTCTCGACCCCGACTGCCCTGAACCTGTTCCAGCAATCCCGCCACGAGCCGCTTCCGCCGTGTCCCGTCCCTCGGCAGGCTGCACCTGTCTGGGCTTTAGGCAGGCACCGAATGGGAATCGGTAATCGACGACAATTCAATCGGATGAACCGGATACGTCGTAGTATCGGCGCTTCCGGCCGCCGGGGCAGCAAGCATTTAAGCCGGCGGCGGACATTCCCAAGAATGGCCGATTTACACACTGTTTTCGCAGTTCCAAACGCCTGTTGATGTACATACAAATATGTAGTAACGTCTGCAGATGACGATGCGGTTTGAGTGGGATCCCGCCAAAGCGGCCGCCAATCTGCGCAAGCACCACATCAGTTTCGATGTCGCCGTGCGGGCATTTGCCGACCCATTTGCACTTTCCCATCAAACCGGTATCGAGGATGGCGAGTTACGTTGGCGAACGCTCGGAGTCGTCGAAGGGTATTTGCTGGTATTGATAGCACATACCACTCGGGAGGCCACCGAGGACGGCCAACCCGTCGAAATCATTCGCATCATTTCGGCCCGCGCGGCCGACCGCAAGGAGAGGCAACGCTATGAGCAGGAAAGTCGTTAAACGTTCCGTCAGGCCAGAGGACCTGCCGCCTCTGACGAAGAAGCAGAAGAGTGATCTCGCGGCGTTGAACGCTCGATCGGATGGCGAGATCGATTTCAGCGATATTCCGCCGTTGACGGCGGATTTCTTTAAGAACGCGGTCCGTGGCAAATTTTACAAACCGACTAAGACCTCCACGACCGTGCGAATCGATTCGGATGTGCTGGCGTGGCTTCGGGCACAAGGGAGGGGCTATCAGTCACGCATCAATGCGATCCTTCGTCGCAAGATGCTTGACTCACTTAAGTAGGCGTACGACATTCTCATTCCTGGCGGCGTAAGAGGGAATGTCTTGCTGTCTCGAATTGGTGTGCTTGGGGCTCTGTTGAGATTTCGTATGAGCAATATATTCACGCCTCATCGCGTACAAAAATACTCTCTGAGAAGTAATGCTCCGATTCCTGGCACCGTCACGGACTCGTGGCTTAATTTTACGGGCGTAAAGTTACTGTTAATCGAGGACGTGTGGAATAGTAGTGAGACGCGTGGCACCTATCTCGACGGGAAGATTATGAATCGCGTTGCGCTTTATGGTGCTGTCGACTCTGCCTGCGCCGGCCGAGTCGGCTGGTTTCAAACGCTGCATCGCCGTCACGATTCCGCTACCGTGACCTACGGAAGGAGCTAGGCAAATGAACAATGAGCGATTTGCAAACGTCTGGGATGCCATTGAGGACACTCCAGAGCAGGCTGAGAACATGAGGTTTCGCTCGGTGTTGATGATAGCCCTGAAGAAGCATCTTGCGCGCACTGACCTAACGCAAGCTCAGATTGCCAAGATGTTCGGCGTCACCCAGCCCCGGGTCTCTGGCTTGTTGCGCGGAAAGATAGACGGGTTCGGTCTGGATGCACTTGTCAACATGGCGGCGGCGGCAGGCTTAAAAGTGCAGCTTAGCGTTCGGAAGGCCGCTTAGTCCTAAGGCCGGCGGACGCATTCTGGTGCCTTCGCAGAGGCCCGTATATGGCCGAAATAGGAACTGTTTAGTCCACCCGCAAGCGCCGGATTTTGGGCCGCAGGGATGACGCAATTTCGTCAGTATCGGGTACTTTGTTTAGCCGAGTTATTCGCGTACACATTGAGGCGCCGTTTCTATTCGCCGCGCGGAGCCGCTACATGAGTTACGACGTCGCTGTATTTGAACCCACTATATCTCTGCGTGATCGATCCGCGTTTCTGCATTGGTTCGAATTGCGAACTCAGTGGGGGCCGAGCGCCACTGACTCAGGAAATTCGACTCCGCGGTTGCGGTCGTGGTTTGACGAAATGATCAAAACATTTCCCTCAATGAGCACCCAGGATAGGCCGCCAATGGACGACGCGGATGCGTGGAAACGCGCGGTCGATTACAGCTTTGCCGGTGACATGATCTACGTCGCAATCAGCGGAGAACGAGCCGAGATGGGATACGAGCTCATATCGCGCTTAGCCGCCAAGTTCGGCGTGGGTATCTATGACGTAAGCGACGCAGGAGACGTTTGGTTTCCCACATTGGATGGGGGGCTTGAGGTTGTCCATACCGGGCTTTGACCAACGACCAGAGAACCAGTACTTGGCCAATGCTGGCGTAAGTGAGAATGTTCCACGGTGAGCGACAAGGAGGTCGTGCGATGATCAAATGGCGGCTAATGTGGTTCGCAGTTTTTGCGTTGCTGCTACCTATTGCAGCTATCCGTGCGCCCGCCGCCGCGCCCTCCATAGATTCGCAGGCACCGCGTTCGGCTAAACACGAGCCTTTACTTAGCCGCTATCCGCTGACCTTCACTGGCGTTGGACCGCTGCGAATTGGAACGACAATCGGGCGGCTCATCGAACTCGGGTTCGAGCTTCCATCTCCGGATTCCAAGGCGATGCGCGGCGACAGCGACCCTATCGGAGTAGCCTAGTGTGCAAACATCGAGTTCTTCCAACATTCGTCTTTACACGAGTTTGGAGTCTTGCTCAGGGCTGGCCGCGTGAGACGGATAGATATTTTTGATCCACAAGTCTCCACACCGGAGGGGATCCACGTACATTCCACGGAAGACG
>JBEKOK010000030.1:0-19863 GCA_049521875.1 Steroidobacteraceae bacterium | reverse complement strand
GGCCCGAGCCGACAGGCACTGATGCCGGCGCGCTCGCACAACCGTCGTTCGGTTGCGCTCCAGCCGCCTTCCGGTCCGATCAGCACCGTGGCCCCGCCCGCGACCGGCACGTCCGCAAGCCGCAGCGCGCCTTCCGGATCGAGCAGCAGCCGTGCGCCCTCGGCCGGCAGCGCTTCGAGCGCCCTGGCCAGCGTGAGCACCGGTGCGATCTGCGGCAGGCGGTTGCGTCCACACTGCTCGCAGGCGCTGATCGCAATCGCCTGCCAGTGCTCCACGCGCCGGAGGCCCTGGATCGGATCGAGCCGCACGACGCCGTGTTCGGCGGCGATCGGCACCAGTTGCTCGATGCCCAGCTCGGTCGCCTTCTGCACGATCAGATCCATGCGTTCGCCGCGCGAGATGCCCTGCAGCAGCCGCAGCCGCAACGGGGACTCGCGCTCGATCGCCAGCTGCTGCAAAACGGCAGCGCGCGCGCCGCCGCGTTCGAGTGCCACGAGCTCGGCCCGGTATTCGCCGCCCTGGCCGTTGAAGAGTGTCAGTGCTGCGCCGGCGCGCAGTCGCAGAACGCGCGTCAGGTGCGTCGCCGCCTGCTCGGGCAGTGCGATCTGCTTGCCGACGCTGAGCGGCGCATCGACATAGATGCGCGTCAGGCGCATGTGGCCAGCTCGATGCCCTCGGCGGCGACCTCGATGACCCGATCGATCTGCTCCGGCGTGATGATGTAGGGCGGCATCATGTAGGTCACGCCGCCCAGCGGCCGCAGCAGCACGCCGCGCGCGAGCGCATGGCGGTGGATCAGAAGGCCGCGTCGCTCCTGCCAGGGATAGGGTGTGCGCGTGGCCTTGTCGCGCACCATCTCGATCGCAAGGATCATGCCGGTCTGGCGTACCTCGGCGACATGCGGATGATCGGCCAGTGGTGCGGCACGGCGCGCGATGTGCGCGGCCAGGGCGCGGTTGCGCTCGATGACCGGCGTTTGCTCGAACAGATCGAGCGTTGCCAGCGCCGCGGCGCACGCCAGGGGATTGCCGGTGTAGCTGTGACTGTGCAGGAACGCGCGCAGCGCCTGGTACTCGGCGTAGAAGGCGTCATAGACCGATTCGCCGGTCAGCACGCAGGAGAGGGGCAGGTAGCCGCCGGTCAGTCCCTTCGACAGGCACAGGAAGTCGGGCGTGATCTGCGCCTGCTCGCAGGCGAACAGCGTTCCGGTGCGCCCGAAGCCGACGGCAATCTCATCGGCGATCAGATGCACCTGATGGCGCGTGCACGCCTCGCGCAGCAGTGACAGGTAGACCGGGTCATACATGCGCATGCCCCCGGCGCACTGCACCAGCGGCTCGACGATGACCGCGGCCAGCTCGTGGGCATGCTCAGCGAGCGCCCGCTCCATCGCGGCGAAGCTCGCACGCGAGTGCTCGGCCCAGCTGACCCCGGGCGCGCGCTGATAACAGTCAGGGGAGGGGACCGTCAGCACCTCGAGCAGCAGCGGCGCGTAGGTTTCCCGATACAGCGGCACGTCCCCGACGGCGAGCGCGCCCAGGGTCTCCCCGTGGTAGCTGTTGGAGAGGGTCAGGAAGCGCTGCTTGGTGCTCTGGCCGCAGTTGCGCCAGTAATGAAAGCTCATCTTCAGCGCGACCTCGACTGCCGCCGAGCCGTTGTCGGCAAAGAAGCAGCGGCTCAGGCCCGCTGGCGCGAGGCGCACCAGGCGCTCGGCCAGCTCCACGGCAGGTTGGTGCGTGAAGCCGGCCAGCATCACGTGCTCGAGCTGCAGCGCCTGTGCGGCCACCGCGCCGCTGATCGTCGGGTTGGCGTGCCCGAACAGGTTGGTCCACCAGGAGCTGATCGCATCGAGGTAGCGGTTGCCCTCGAAGTCCTCGAGCCAGACGCCCTCGCCGCGACGCACCGGGATCGGTGGCAGCGTCTCGTGATCCTTCATCTGGGTGCACGGATGCCAGACGTGCTTCAGATCGCGCCGGGCCAGCGAGGCATTGTTCTCTGTGTTCATGGGCGCCATTTTGGCATCATGGGCGTTCCTCCTGCAGGAGCGGACCTAAAATTACTTACACGATCGATCCGGCGACCGGCCTCGTGGCGGACATCCGCCAGGTGCTCTCGAGCCACTGCGATGCCCGGCCGGCGCGCGCCGTGCCCGAGCTGATCGTCGTGCACGGCATCAGCCTGCCCCCGGGTGAGTATGGCGGCCCGTGGATCGAGCAGTTCTTCACCGGCAAGCTGCCGGTGCAGGCGCATCCTTATTTCAAGCAGATCGAGGGCTTGCGGGTTTCGGCGCACGTGCTGATCCAGCGCGGCGGCGCGCCGGTGCAGTTCGTGCCCTTTGACAAACGCGCCTGGCATGCCGGCGTCTCGAGCTGGCGCGGCCGCAATGCCTGCAATGATTTCTCAGTGGGTATCGAGCTCGAAGGGACCGATACCGAGCCCTATGCGGCGTCCCAGTACCAGACACTGGCCGGATTGATCGAGGCGCTATGCGCGACCTATACGACCTTGAGCCACCAGGCGATCGTTGGCCACTCGGACATCGCACCAGGTCGCAAGAGCGATCCGGGCAAGTCCTTCAGCTGGCCGCAGCTGCGCGCGTTACTCGCTTAACTCTGATTCACCGCGCTCGTGCTGCCACAGCACTTCGGAGCCGCCGGCGCGCCGCGCGAGCACCCGTCCGTACACGAACAGCAGATCCGAGAGCCGGTTGAGGTAGCGCAGCAGATCCGGACCGAGGGTTTCGCTGCGTGCCAGGCTCCAGCAGCGCCGCTCCGCGCGCCGGCAGATCGAGCGGGCCACGTGGCACTCGGCCGCGCCGCCACCGCCGCCGGGCATCACGAATTCCTTCAACGGCGGCAGCTCGGCATTGGCACTCTCGATCGCTGCCTCGAGCCGCTCCACCTGCGGGGCGCCAATCGCCTGACGGCCCGGGATCGCCAGTTCACCGCCCAAGTCGAACAGCTCCTGCTGTACTGCGCTCAGGCAGCTGGCCTCGGCTTCGTGCAAGCCAGCTGAATTGAGCAACACGCCGAGCGCGCAGTTGAGTTCATCAACGCTGCCGCAGGCCTCGATGCGCGCGCTCTCCTTGGGTACGCGCGTGCCGTCCCCAAGCCCGGTGGTGCCACCATCGCCGGTGCGGGTCACTATCTTTGACAGTCGGTTGCCCATGCTTACCTGCTCCTGTGCGCTTGCGATCCAGGTCCTGAAGACCAGTGGCGAGCTTAGCAAGGTGGCAGCCCGGTTGCGCTCGCGCGCACGCGGGCTGCCACTGCCACAGAACGGCTAGTGCACGCCGTAGCGCACATCCACGAACACCGAGCGGCCGGCGGTGTTGTAGCCATTGGCGAGCGCATAGTGGTGATCGAGGGCATTTTCCAGGTGCGCGCCAAGCGACCAGTGCTCAGCGAACTGGACTGCGCCGCGCAGGCCGAGGAGGAAATAGCCGCCATCGCTGCTGCCACCGTAGTCAGCGCGAGGGCCCGACTGCAGCAGGTCTGCGCCCAGTTTGAATGAACCGAACTGGCGCGTCGCCGTGAAGCTCGCGCTCTGGCGGGCTCGGCGTTGAAGCCAGGTGTCATCGGTTCGATCCTCCGGATTCTGCAGCGTCCCGTTGAGGCGCGCTGACCAGACATCGTGCGTCCACTCCCAGCTGCCTTCCAGGCCCCGGATGCGCGCCTGACCGACATTTTCGTTGAAGTAGCCGTCGGGCGAGAACGGGTCGTATTCGGCGACGATCAGGTCTTTGATCGTGTCCTGGAATGCGGCGAGCGTGAGCAGCTGTGTCGCGCTCAGGCGCGTCTTCAGTCCCACCTCGAAGTCTCGCGAGCTCTCGGGCTGCAGGTTCGCGTTGCCGCCAAACCCGTACAGGTCCGTGGCGTCCGGGGCACGAAATGCCGTACCGGCCGAGGCGGTCAGCATCGTGGCGGATGACACCGCATAGCCGTACTCCGCGTTCCAGGTCGTGTGATCACCGAAGACCGGATGGTGGTACTCGCCACCCGCCAGCAACAGGTGATTGGCGCCAGTATCAAACTGATCCTGCAGATAGTAGGTCTCGGTGTCGGTGGTTACCGCATAGGGCGTCGCAAAGGAGAGGGTATCGGTTTCCTCGCGGTTGAGAATCGCACCGAAGCTCAAGGTCTCATCGACCGCACCGGTGCTCAGCTTCAGATCATTCTGCCAGTCGATGGTGTCGCGCGCGGTGAAGTCATAGTCGGTCGCCGCGACATACGGATCATCCTGGTTCTGGTGCAGATCATCGATGACACGACTGATCAGCAACTTCGAATTCCACAGGCTGGTGATGTTGCCGCTGAGATAACCGGCCCCGGCGCTTTCTGAAAAGCGCTCACTGAGCGGCGAGTAGCCCGTCAGCTGGTATGGAGGATTCGGGTTGTAATCACCATTGGCGTAGTCGCTGGTGCCGGTCGCGCGCCAGTAGAAGCCGCCGAGCTGGCCGGTGCTGCCCAGCGAGGTTGAGCCACTGACGACGCCGGTCAGGTTCTTATAGCCTGAGTCGAAGCCGTCGTCGGTGATCGCCTCAAACCCAGCCGAGCGCTGGCCGGCCAGCGCCAGCTGAAAATGACTGCTGGTGCCGGCGTAGTTGCCATCGAGGGAGAACTGCCCGGTACCGTAGGTGCCGTACCCGGCCATCGCATCAAAGCTCGACGTGCCGCTGGTGCGCGTGATCAGGTTGATGACGCCGCCAATCGCATCAGTGCCGTAGATTGCCGAGCGCGGGCCTTCGACGATTTCGATGCGCTCGAACAGTTCCGGGTCCAGGTTCTGAATCGCGGCGCCGCCGCCTGTGCCTTCATTGATGCGCACGCCATCGATCATGATGATCGACTGATCGCTGTTGGCGCCGCGAATGAAGACCGATTCGGGCTGACCGGGACCACCGGTGCGATCAATGTCGATCCCGGGCTGGAAGCGCAAGGCGTCGCCGACATCGACCGCCAGCGAATCGGCGAGCTCCGCTCGATCGATGATGTAGATCGACTCGAGCGCGGTGTCCAGGGGCTCGGGCACGCGGGTCGCGGTGATGACGACCTCGTTGAGCGGATCGTTGGCGGCGGGCGCCGGCGGCGGCGCCGGCACGGTCAGGGCCGACTGGCCCCAGGCCACGGAAACGCAAAGCACGGAAAGGGCTGCGGCACAGCGCAGCCGGGTCACGATGATCATGAACAGCACTCCTCGACCGTGCACGCCCGCACGGCTATGACGGAAAATCCCGGCAACGGAGGCAGGAGTAGAGCTAAGGAAGCGCCTTTCAAGAAAGCGCCAGCCCGACGCCCGCCGCGTCACTGGGTACGACTCCATCAGGCCGGTCTCCGGGCTCGCGAGCGGGGTCTTGCAGTGACCGTCCTCAAGGCCGAGGACAATCCGAAAACCCGGCGGCATCGCCTTCCCACGCGTAGTGTCCGATCGCCTGTGGGTCCTCTCTCAAAGGGGAAGATCAGGCAGTGATCAGACCGTGGCGCGCAGTGGCGTCAACTTTAAAAAAGATGCCGTATCAACTCGCTTACCGTTGCGGGGGCAGCGCCGGAATGTTCCGAAGATGACAGCCATCGCGCCGCATTCGGCGGCGCGGGTCTGTTCTTCAGGGGTCACCGGCTTCCCGAGCACCTGACAGCGGCGGCACTGTAGAATCGTGCCTGCGGGCTGTCAAATCACAAATCTTTCATCGCTGGTAAGCAAATGACTACCGGGCCCGATCATGCCATCCGCTGAACTGAGTGCCGCACTCGAGGCTGCACAGGCCGCCGCCAAAGTGATCCAGGCGCTGTATCGCCACAACCTCGCGGTGCAGTTGAAGGCGGATAAGTCGCCGGTCACCGAGGCCGACGTACGCGCCGAGCAGGTGATCCGCGCGCTGCTGAGCGAGCGCTTCCCGGGCTTTGGTTTTTACGGCGAGGAAACCGGCAGCGAGCGGCTCGACGCCGAAAGCGTCTGGCTCGTCGATCCGATCGATGGCACCAAATCCTTCGTACGCGATTGCCCGTTCTTCTCGACCCAGATCGCGCTGCAGCGCGCCGGCCACCTGGTGCTCGGTGTCTCGAGTGCACCGGCCTACGGCGAACTGGCCTGGGCCGAAGCCGGTCAGGGCGCGTTCCTCGACGGACAAGCCATCCGCGTCAGCGCCGTCCCGGCGCTCTCGCAGGCGATACTCTCGACCGGGAACCTGAAGACCCTGGCGGCTTCAAGCGGCTGGAGGCGCTTTGGGGATCTCATCGGGCGCGTCAACCGGCTGCGTGGCTATGGCGACTTCCTGCACTACCACCTGCTCGCGCGCGGTGCGCTCGATGTGGTGATCGAGTCCGACGTCAACATCCTCGACATCGCCGCCTTAAGCGTCATCGTGAAAGAGGCCGGTGGCAGCTTTACCGATCTGCAGGGTGGCGAGGTGGGGCTTGGCACGACGACGGTGCTCGCGAGCAACGGGCCACTGCATGCGCCGGTGCTGGCGGCTATGCGGGGATGAACGCGCGCCGGCCCGGCGCGGTCAGTTCGGTCATCGGCGTCAGGTAGAGTTCGGAAAGCACTTGGGCATTGAGCAGCTGCGCCGCCGCGCCCAGCTGCCAGCGCCCGTCCCCATGCATCAGCAGCACGCGATCGGCGAAGCGCTCGGCGAGCGTCGGATCATGCAGCGTGGCAATGACCGCGGCTCCGGCATCGGCCAGGGCGCGGAAGATCTGCAGCACTTCGAGCTGATGGTGCGGATCCAGGTGATTGGTCGGTTCATCGAGCAGATACACGCGCGGCGCCTGCGCCAGCAGCGCCGCCATTGCCGCGCGCCGCTGCTCGCCACCAGAGAGTCCGGCCAGCGGCCGCTCGGCATGGCGTCCGACACCGAAACGCTCCAGCGAGTGCGCGGCCAGCTCGCGATCCGCCGCCGATTCGCGCTGCCAGAGCTTCAGGTGCGGGTGCCGCCCGGTCAGCACGGTCTCGAGCGTGGTCAGCCCGAGCGCCTCCTCGCGATCCTGCGGCAGCAGCCCGAGCTGCTGGGCAATCGCGCGCCGTTTGAGCGTACCCAGGGCGATGCCACCGAGGCGCACTTCGCCGCTCAAGGCGGGCCGCAGGCCCGCCAGCGTATGCAGCGTCAGGCTCTTGCCGCAGCCGTTGCGTCCCAGAATGGCGATGAACTCGCCGGCGCTGACCTGCATCGAGAGGGCTTCGAGCAGGTGCAGCGTGCCGGCGCGCACCGACAGGCCGGTCACCTCCAGCAACGGCGCCGCACCGTTCATGGATTCACCCAGCCGATCTCGCGCGCACTCAAAGCGCCGATGCGTACCTTGGCGAGCCCGTCGGGCATGACCGCCCGCTGGGCACTGAGCGGCAGCCGCCCGGCCATCAGTTCGGCCTTTTCCTGCGGATAGCGTGGCGACTGCTGCGGGTCGGCGTAGCCCTCGGGGTACAGCGGCAGGCCGCTGTCAGGGTCGTACTTGTCGGTCGCGCCGAAGGTGTGCAGCAGCTCGTGGGCAATCACGATGCGGTTCTGGGCCTCCTGGCTGCGGCTCGCGAACAGGTGCACGACGCCGGTCAGTCCGCGCTGCAGGCCGGCCGAGTGCGGCAGGGCGCTCGCCCGTGCCGGGTCGTGGTAGAGCAGGAACAGGGCAATCTGCGGCCTGGCGCGCGCTACGCGCGAGAGCATCCGCCAGCGGTAGTAGCGGAGCTTGAGGCTCCACAGCAGGCGCGCGGCGATGCCAGCCTCGGGCGCCAGCACCGGCGGGGCCTCGGAAAGTGCCGGATACAGCTGCAGGCTGATCGGCTCCTCGAGCGCGACGCCATAGCGGTGCGCCTCGGCGGTGATGAACCGCGTCACGCCATCGAGCTCGGCCTGATCGAGCTGCTGGATGTAGGCCGCGCTGACGGCGCTGCCATCGGCGCTGACCGGGAAGGCGCCGACAAACACGATGCGCTGCCAGCTCGTGGTCGCATGCTTGTCGAGCCACGCCTGGCCGGCGACCACCGCCAGCACCAGCAGCAGGATCGTGATTCGGATCGCTTTCCACATGAGGTAATGCCGGGCCGGGGCGCGGCCTTAAGGCTGCAGCCGCGCCACGGACCACGGACCGGGCGCGAAGCCGTCGGCCTCGGCGCTTAAAGTCCGGCTCCAGCGGGCCCGATCATGGATGCGCGCGCTGCCCTCGACCCACAATTCGACCGACTCGGCCCACAGGTTGAATCCGCCCCAGTGCGGCGGGCGCGGAATCGACAGGCCAGGATCGGGCTGCTGCTCATCCTCGGCCGGTGCCGGCAACGCCAGTTTGAGCGCGGCCGCGGCCACGGCCCGGTACAGGGCCTTGCGCGAGTCGATCGGCTCGCTCTGGTGGCTCGCCCAGGCCCCGATGCGGCTCTGCCAGTTGCGCGAGGCGAAATAGGCATCGCTCTCGGCGGCGCTGGTGCGCACCACCGGACCCTCGATGCGCACCTGGCGGTGCATCGCGTCCCAGTACATCACGATCGCCGCACGCGGATTGGCGCTCAGGTCCTGGCCCTTGTGCGAGCGGTAGTTGGTATAGAAGGTGAGGTAGCCAGGGTGCGGCACGATCTGCTTGCACAGCACGACCCGCGCCGAGGGCACGCCGGCGGCATCGGCGGTGGCCAGCACCATCGCATTCGGGTTGGGCTGGCCGGCGCGCTTGACCGCTTCGCCAAGCCACAGCGCTGCGATCTCGAGCGGCTCGGGCGGCAAAGGGTCGGGCAGATGTTCGCGATGCCAAAGCATGGGCGCCAAAGTTTACGCGAACCCTCGGCCGAGCCCTACATCCGTGCGCTGTGGCTTGAATCCATACTCGCTGCCGCAGCGTAACTGCTTCACAGGATGCTCTGATTAACGCAATTGCAATTGTGGGTTCAGCCAGGGTTCACGCAGTGGCCCCTAAACTACACGTGCAAGGATCAGAAGACCTTCAAGTTGTCAGCAGTTAGGCCGACAAGAGCAAGAGCTAAAGATTTCGGCGCGAAGCACGCGCCGCAAGTGGAAGGAGAGCGAGCCATGAAACTGAGAAACGCGACACTGGCAGTACTGCTGGCAGGTCTCAGCGTGGCTTCGGTCCAGGCCGCAGAATCCGACAACCTCCTGCGCCACGAAACGCGTGGCCGCTCGGCGCTTCGCTCGGGCCTGTGCGTGCGCCGCACCGAGGCCGAGCGCCATGCGCTGCGCCGCTTCCGTCATCCCGAGACCCGCGTCGCGCTGGCACGGACTGCCCCGAAGAACGGCCGCGCGCCGGCATTCTTTGCCGCTCAGCTGCCCTCGCGCTGGCAGCGGCACCTGGCCGATGTTCAACCTCCCGCTGCTGACATTTAGACCCCCACAGCGGATTTGAGGGCGCGCGGGCCGGGCCCATTTAGTGGCCCGGCCCGCGCAACTTGCGCCAAGCGGCCGCCTGCCGTACAAACGCCGGCGGGTCTCTATCCAAGGCTTCCCCTACCGTGAGCACACTCGATGAACTGCGGGTCCATCTCGATGGACTCGACCGCCGCCTGCTGGAACTGATCGATGAGCGCCAGCGCACCAGCCGCGAGATCGCCCGGGTCAAGCGTGCCACCGGCTATCCGACCCGCGATTACCTGCGCGAACGCCAGGTCATTCTGGGCGCGCGCGCCCGGGCCGAGGCGCTCGGCGTCTCCCCGGAGATCGCCGAAGCGCTGATGCGGCTGCTGATCCGCTCCTCGCTGACGACCCAGGAGCATGCGAGCGTGCTGGCGCACGGCGCCGGCAGTGGCCAGCGGGCGCTGGTGATCGGTGGCGCCGGCAAGATCGGCGGCTGGTTCGCGCAGTTCCTGGGCTCGCAGGGTTTCGCGGTCGAGATCGCCGATCCGCAGCGCCCCGAGGGCCTCCCGGGCATCGATGACTGGGCCGCTTCGGACCTGAGTCACGATTTCATCGTGGTCGCGACGCCGCTGGCCGCGACCAACGCGATCCTCACGGCGCTCGCGGGCCGCCGGCCGAGTGGCGTCGTGTTCGATGTGGCCTCGATCAAGACCCCGCTGCGCTCGGGCCTCAAGGCACTGTGCGATGCCGGCGTGCGCGCCGGCTCCGTGCATCCGATGTTCGGTCCGGACACCGAGCTGCTCTCCGGGCGCCATGTGATCTTCATCGATCTGAAGGCCGGCGACAGCCTCGAGCGCGTGCGCGCGCTGTTCGCACCGACGATGGTCGAGCAGGTCGTGATGGGCCTGGAGGAGCACGATCGGCTGATTGCCTACGTGCTCGGGCTCTCGCACGCACTCAACATCGCATTCTTTACCGCGCTGGCGGCCAGTGGCGAGGACGCCCCGCGCCTGGTGCAGATGTCGAGCACCACGTTCGATGCGCAGTTTGATATCGCCAGCAAGGTCGCCGAGGAAAGCCCCGAACTGTATTTCGAGATCCAGCGCGCCAATGATTTTGGTGCCGAGTCCCTGAACGCCCTGGCGCGCGCGGTCGAATCGATCCGCACCGCGGTCGCCTCGAACGACAAGGCCGGCTTTGCGGCGCTGATGGAGCAGGGCCTGGCCTATACGCGCGGGCGACGCACGCTCTCCGATCGGCGCGCCTGAGCACTCCGCGCGGTTATTCGCTGCGCTGGCGGCGCAGCAGCACGATGAACACCGGTGCGCCGATCAGCGCCATGACCGCGCCGATCGGCAGCTGGCGCGGCGCGGCGACCGTGCGGCTGAGCACATCGGCGAGGCACAGCAGCGCGCCCCCGCACAGCGCCGCCGCCGGGGCCACGATGCGGTGATCGGCGGTCTTGAATCCCAGCCGTACCAGGTGCGGAGCGACCAGCCCGACAAAGCCGATCGGCCCGGCCGCGAGCACCGCGGTTCCGGTCAGCGCCGCCGCAATCAGGAAGATCCACAGGCGCGTCGGCGCGCCCGCGAGCCCGAGGCTGGCGCTGCGCAATTCGCCGGAGGCCAGCACATTGAGGACCCGACCCAGCAGCACGGCGCCGATCAATGCCAGGCCCGCGACACTGAGGTCATACCCCGGGCGCTCGGCCCAGCTCAGATCTCCAGCCAGCCAGAACACCATGCCGCGCAGTTCTCCGGTGCCGGCGATCGACAGCAGCACGCTGATCACCGCGCCGCAGGCGCTGGCCAGGATCACCCCGGCCAGCAGCAGGCGCGTCGTATCGCTGGTGCGACCGATCATCAGCACCAGCGCGCCGATCGCAAAGGCGCCAGCGGTCGCATCCCAGTGCAGCAGGCCGATGCTGGCCCCGGCCAGCATGCCCGAGAGCGCGCCCACGGCCGCGCCGCCGGATACGCCGAGGACAAACGGATCGGCGAGCGGGTTGCGGAACAGCGCCTGCAGCAGGACACCGGCCAGTGCCAGCAGACTGCCGACCGCGAAGGCCGAGAGGCTGCGCGGTACGCGCACCGCGCTCATGATCGCGCGCGCCATCTCATCGCCCCCGCCACTCAAGGCCGCAAGTGCCCGCCCGAGCGGCAGGTCGGCCGGCCCGATCAGCAGCGAGGCGAGCAGCGCCAGGCCGGCGATCGCCGCCAGCAGCCCCAGACCCCACCCATGGGTGCGCGTGCTCATAAGGATCTAGCCTATAGAGTTAAGGGCTTCACGAACAAGGCAACCTAAGCTTGAGCCGGCACGTGCCGCCGGGGTACAAAGTCAGTCATTCATGAGCGACGTCATCGATCGCGACGGGTTTAGGGCCAACGTGGGCATCATCCTGATGCACGCCGACGGGCGGCTGTTCATCGGCCGCCGGGCCGGGGGCCGGGGCTGGCAGTTTCCGCAAGGGGGCATGCGTCTGGGTGAGCAGCCCGAGGAGTCGGTGTTCCGGGAGCTGGGCGAGGAGATCGGCCTTAAGCCTGAGCATGTCAGCATCGTGGCGCGCACCGACAGCTGGCTGCGCTATCGCCTGCCGCAGCGTTATGTACGCCGTGAAAGCCGGCCACTGTGCATCGGCCAGAAGCAGCGCTGGTTCCTGCTGCGCATGCAGGCCGAGGAATCGGCACTGCGCTTCGATACCACGGATGAGCCGGAATTCGATCGCTGGAAGTGGGTCGATTACTGGCAGCCGATCCGCGAGGTGATCTATTTCAAGCGTCCGGTCTATACGCGCGCGCTCCATGAACTGGGTCGCAGCGCCTTTCCGCACGGCCTGCCAGCCTACCCTGCCTGGTGGCATGGCCCCTCGCGCGCTGCATCTACGGCTGCACCGGCGCCGTAGCGCCCGCCTCGAAATTTTCTCTCACGATCCACCGAGCAGTCCAAACTGATGCAGATCCCCGGCAGACTCGTTATCCGTACGCATGCGCCGGTGCGCCGCTGGCTGATGCTGCTGACCTGGGTCCTGTTCACGGCGCTCGGCCTCTACCTGGTGTTTGAACTGGGCCGCTACAAGGCCGGGTTCGATGGCATCGATGCGGCCAAGCAGCGTGCGGTGCTCGAGGATCAGATCAGTGCGCTCGAGAAGACGCAGCGTGATCTGCGCGTGCAACTGGCGGCGGCCAACGAGACCCAGGTCGCACAGTCGCAGGAGCGCGCCGATGTCGCCCGCTCGATCGGTGATCTGCAGGCGCAGGTCTCGGCGCAGCAGCGCGACCTGGAGTTCTACCGCGGGCTGGTGGCGCAGCCCGGGACCAAGCCGGCCTCGGTCCAGGTGCAGCAGTTGAAGATCGTGCCGCAGAGCGTGGCGGGGCAGTTTCTGCTGCGCCTGACACTGACCCGGGCGGTACGGCAGGAGGACTCGATCAGCGGCACGCTGACGATCACGGTTGATGGCGATCGGGGCGGCACGGCCGCGAGCCTGGACCTGGCCGACCTGGCCGGGATTCAGCGCGGATCATTGCCGTTCAGTTTCCGGTTTTATGCGAACATGGATCAATTGGTGACGCTGCCGGCTGACTTCAAGCCGCAGCGCGTGACGGTGGAGGTGCGGCCCTCGCGCAGTGGCGTCGCCCCATACCGGCAGACTTACGTCTGGGTGCCGACGTCGAACTAATAACAACTGATCGCTGTCTGTGAGGCAGCGGTAACTACCCTCAAGTTAAGGCTTGGACCATGTTTAAAAAGCGCGAGAAAAACACCACGGCCCGCATTGATACCCTGATCGGCAAGAGTGCCGCAGTGCAGGGTGATGTCGAGTTCAGCGGCGGACTGCATGTCGATGGGCGAGTGACCGGGAGTGTCCGGACCACCACCGGCGCGGCAGGTCAGCTCTCGGTCAGCGAACACGGGGTCATCGAAGGCTCGGTCGAGGCACCGCAGGTGGTCGTGAACGGGCGCGTGAACGGCGACATCATGGCCAGCGAGCGCGTCGTGCTCGGCGCCAAGGCGCGGATCCTGGGCAACGTGCATTACGGGGTCATCGAGATGGCCCTGGGCGCCGAAATCACTGGCAAGCTGGTGCCGCGCAATGCGGGTGAGCCAGCGGTCGAGCCGGCTGCGAATTAGACCGCGTCCGCAGCAAGTCGACTGCGGCAGTCCATTCATCGTGAACCTTCGGCGTGCAGCAATGCGCTCCCGGCTCGCAACCTGGTGCCGTTGCAATTCGCCAGATGACACGCTGCGCCAGCTTAAGGGTGTCGCGCGAGCACAACGAATTGAGTTACAGCTGCGTAACTGAATTCGCTGTTGCCATTGGGCCGGGGCGGACGCTGGAATCTCCGGTAGCTGATTTGTGCTAGAGTTCCAGCCGCTTTCGTAGCCTCGGTAGGGCTGAAGCGAAACAAATATTCTGGTTTGGGGGAATTTACACATGTTGTTACGCGACAAGATTTTGTTGCCCGCTGCAGCCGTGTTGCTTTCGAGCTACGCGTCGCTGAGTTTCTCGCAGGCTGCTCCTGCAACGCCTGCCGCTACCGCTCCACAAGCCGATGTCCTCGAAGAGGTCGTCATCACGGCGCAGAAGCGCGTGGAGCGACTGGAGGACGTGACGGTTTCTGCGCAGGTTATCTCAGCCGAAACGTTGGCCAACGCGGATATTGCCGACCTTTCGGATCTGAACAAACTTGCGCCGTCCGTTCAGCTCAACGGCACGATCAACGGGCGTGTACCCACCGGCGTTCGCGGCGTATCAAGCGTTTCGAATGAAGGCACGGTCGGCATATCCTCCGGTGTCCTCGTCACCGTCGATGGCGTGCCGGTGCCATCCGACTCTTTCGCCGCCAACAACGTCGCCGGCATACAGAATGTTGAGGTGTTGCTCGGCCCTCAGTCGACCCTGGGCGGACGCACCGCCGCCTCGGGCGAAATCAACCTCGTCACCCGCGGACCGACCGATACGCTTCAGGGCAACGTCACGCTGCTGGCTACCGACGACAACGAGAAGCGCCTCGATGCGTTCATCTCCGGTCCGCTGAGCAGTGCCGTCGACGGCAGTCTCTCGGTCTACGGCAGCCGGACTTCATACCCGATCACGAACCTGCAATTCGACAGCAAGACCACTCAGGAGGTCTCGGGCGTACGCGCCAAGCTGCTGTTCAAGCTGACGGATGATCTGGACGTGACGCTGACCGGCCACGCCGAGAACACCGTCGGTCACGGCTTCAACTTCGTCTATAACTACATCACACCGGGCAACGATCTGCTGTTTAC
The DNA here is from genome assembly GCA_049521875.1 of Steroidobacteraceae bacterium. Classification (GTDB taxonomy): domain Bacteria; phylum Pseudomonadota; class Gammaproteobacteria; order Steroidobacterales; family Steroidobacteraceae; genus FEN-1191. The sequence goes on along the minus strand of JBEKOK010000030.1, from coordinate 5,312 downwards.
GCCTGGACCGTTTACGCAGGCGGCGCTGCTCCCCGGCATTACTCCATCATGGAAAAACTTGGACTACGCCAGCCCGGTAACCGACGCCGGCGCCGACCATCACGACATTGACTACAGCGTGATCCTCAATCAGCGGTTCGCCGGCGGCTACACGCTGACGTCCACCACGGCCTACTCGCAGGAAAACCAGCATCAGGTGCAGGACCTGTTTGCGGTCGATGAGTTCTTCTTCAACGTGCTGTGTGGTGGCTGTAATGTCTTTCTGAACACGCAGGAACAGACCACCTCCGTCCAGCAGACGATGGAAGAGCTGAAATTGGTTTCGCCAGTCGACCTGCCGGTCAGCTGGCTGGTCGGTGCCTTTTATTCCGATGTCACGGTTCACGAGCTGGAGCTGCGTACGCTGCCGCCGGCGCTGCTGGACGTGAATGACAAACCGACGACTCAGACGCTCGATGTGTACGGCAGAGCGACGTGGAAGTTGAGCGACAACAACTCGCTGGTTACGGGCCTGCGCTACAACCACGACGAAATCAGCCTGTACTACGACCAGCTGGGCCAGGCCCCATATGTGTCGCCGATCTACACGAACGACAGCAACGCCTCGAACACGCTGGTGGGCGATATCGCGTTCAAGCACCAGTTCGCGCCCGAGTCGATGGGCTATGTCAGCTACTCGCGTGGCTACTCGCCCTCAGCCTATAACACGGCCGCGACCCTTCAGCTCCCGTCGCAACTCATGGCTGGCCAGCCGCCGATGAATTGCAACGCCACACCGTCTTGCCTCAGCACGATCTCCCCGCCGGTGGGCGAGGAGCACATCGATAGCTTTGAAATCGGTTCTAAGGGTACGTACTTCAACCATACGCTGACCTTGAATGCCGACCTGTTCTATACGATATATCACCCCTACCAGATTCAGAGCTTTGCCTACGCGCCGGGCGTGCTGACGCCACCGTTGGCTCTTACTGCCGTGGGTAAGGCCGAGACCCGTGGTGCGGAGTTGGATGCCAAGTGGCTCGCGACTCCGACGACGTTGCTGGGCTTTAACATTTCCTACATCGATGCCTACTTTGCTGACTACGCGAACGCCCCTTGCTACGGACTGCAGACGCAGGCTCAGGGCTGCACTCCGGGAGCGGCAGGCGCAACGCCCTCTCAGAATGTCACGGGCGACACAATGCCGAACTCACCGAAGGTGAAGTTCATCGCCTCGGCCGAGCAGCGCTTTCCCCTCGGCGCCGTTCCCTGGGAGTTTGTGCTCGGTGGCACTTATACCTACCGCAGCTCAGCGCAAATGCTGCCTGACCAAAATCCGTACGCCATTCAGGATGCCTTCGGCCTGCTGAACCTGTACGGGGCGTTCAACAGCTCGAACGGCAAGTACTCGGCGCGACTGTTCGTCAACAACGTCACCAATCACGTCTACTACACCGACGTTGAGGACTTCTGGAGCGGCCCGTGGAACGGCAACGCCGTCATTGGCCAGCCGGCTCGCGATGCGCAGCGCTACGCTGGCATCAAGCTGTCGGCCAGCCTCTAATAGTAGCGATCCCGTTGAGTGCAAAGGCCGCCTTCATTCAGGCGGCCTTTGCTTTTTGAGCGTCGCTCTCTGGGGTGACCTTTTCGGACCCATCCCGTAATCTAGCTCTCGTGCCCGATGCGCCGGCGCCAGGGCGATCCGCGCATGCTGGATTTACGAGTGACCGCAATGAACCAGTTCAAGTCCGATTTTCTGCACACGCTTTCCGAGCGTGGCTTCGTTCACCAGCAGACCGATGCGCCCGGCCTGGATGCCGCTGCACAGGCTGGTGTCGTCACCGCCTACATTGGCTTCGATGCCACGGCGGACAGCCTCCACGTCGGCAACCTGGTGGGCATCATGCTGTTGCGGCGCCTGCAGCAGGCCGGCCATCGACCGATCGTGCTGATGGGCGGCGGAACGACCAGGGTAGGCGACCCCTCAGGAAAGGATGAGACGCGCCAGCTGCTCAGCGAGGCGCAGATCAATGCGAACATCGCCAGCATCCGCGAGATCTTCAGCCACTACCTGCGCTTCGATGACAGCCCGACCGGCGCCATCATGGCGAATAACGATGACTGGCTCGGCAAGCTCGAGTACATCCCGTTCCTGCGCGATATCGGCCGGCACTTCACGATCAACCGCATGCTGACGATGGACAGCGTCAAGCTGCGGCTCGAGCGTGAGCAGCCGCTGACTTTCCTCGAGTTCAACTACATGATCCTGCAGGGCTACGATTTCGTGGAGCTGCACAGGCGCTACGGCTGCACGCTGCAGATGGGCGGCTCGGATCAGTGGGGCAATATCGTGCAGGGCGTGGAGCTTGGCCGGCGCGTGCGCGATGCCGAACTCTACGGTCTGACCTCGCCGCTGATCACGACCGCTTCGGGCGCGAAGATGGGCAAGACCGCGAGCGGCGCCGTCTGGCTCAAGGCGGCGCGCCTCTCGCCCTACGACTACTGGCAGTTCTGGCGCAATACCGAAGATGCCGACGTCGGGCGGTTCCTGCGCATGTTCACGGAATTGCCGCTGGCGGAGATCGCGCGACTTGAAGCCCTGAAAGACGCCGAGATCAACGAGGCCAAGAAGATCCTGGCGAATGAGGCGACGCAGCTGTGTCACGGCGCAGCGGCCGCCAGAGAGGTTGCGGCGACAGCCGCTCAAGCCTTTGCCGGCACCGCCGCCGAGGGTCTGCCAACCTACACGCTCAGGGCGGGCGAGACACCGACACTAATTGATATTGCGGTGGCCTTAGGAATGGCCGCATCGCGCGGCGAAGCCCGCCGGCTGATCGAGCAGGGCGGCGTGCGGCTCAACGATGAGCCAGTGCGCAACATTACCGACAGCGTGTCGGCGGCGGATCTCGACAGCGGCGGTACCGCGCGGCTGACGGTCGGCAAGAAGCGCCACGGGCTGATCCGGCAAACCTAAAGATCACCTGCGCCGGGGGCCCGGCAGCCTCATTGTGACGCTGCTGTGACGCAAGGCCCCAATTGGTGGGGCTGCTTTGACGCATCGGGGCCCCGCGCCTACACTTGTGTCCATGGATGACATTGTAAGAACCGAGACCCCACCTGAGAGCCCGCTGGTGTTCACGGATGCTGCTGCCCGCAAGGTCGGCGACCTGATCCGTGGCGAGGGCAACCCGAACCTGAAGCTGCGCGTCTTCGTGCAGGGTGGCGGCTGTTCCGGCCTCCAGTACGGCTTCGAATTCGATGAGCAGGTCCAGGATGGCGATACCTGTGTCGAGAACCAGGGCGTGCAGCTGCTGATCGATCCGATGAGCGTGCAGTACCTGGGTGGCGCGGAAATTGATTTCCGCGACGGCCTCGAGGGTGCGCAGTTTGTCATCCGCAATCCGAATGCCGCCACCACCTGCGGCTGCGGATCTTCGTTCACGCCGGCCTGATCTGACGTGTCCCGAGCGGCCCGCGCCATCCCCGAGGTTCTGGCGGCGGTCGACTTAGGTTCCAACAGCTTCCACATGGTGGTCGCGCGTTATACGCACGGCCAGCTGGTCGTCATTGATCGCTTACGCGAGATGGTGCGCTTAGGGGGCGGCATCAGTGCGGACGGCCGGTTCGAGAAAGTGGCCGCGGCGCGCGCACTGGCGTGCCTGGAGCGTTTCGGCCAGCGCCTGCGCGACATGCACGCCCGCAGTGTCCGGGTCGTCGGCACCAACGCACTGCGCGTGGCACGACGCAAGCAAGCGTTCCTCGAGCGCGCGCGCGAGGCCCTCGGCCATCCGATCGAGATCATCTCCGGCATGGAAGAGGCACGCCTGATTTACCTGGGCGTGGTGCACACCCTGCCGACCGAACCGGGCCGGCGTCTGGTCATTGATATTGGCGGTGGCAGCACCGAGGTCATCATCGGCGAAGGCTTTGAACCCCTCGAGCTCGACAGCCTGCACATTGGCTGCGTCTCGTTGAGCCAGCGCTTCTTCACCGACGGACGCCTCTCGCCAAAGCGCCTGGAGCGCGCGCGCCTGGCCGCGCGTCAGGAGATGGAGCCGATGCAGGCCGGATTCCTGCGCCGCGGCTGGGATCATGCCGTGGGCAGCTCCGGTACCGTGCGCGCAATCGCCGAGAGCATCCGCGAGCTCGACCCCACGGCCAACGGCATCACCGCTGCCGGACTCGAGAAACTGCTGAAGGTCTTGAGCGACACGGAACACACGCGCGCGATCAAGCTCGCCGCGGTCACCGAGGAGCGCCGGCCGGTGTTTCCCGGCGGCGTCGTGATCATGGTTGAGCTGTTCGACGCGCTTGGGATCGAGCAGATGCGGCTGGCCGATGGCGCGCTGCGCGACGGACTGCTGCAGGACATGATCGGGCGACTGACTGACGAGGATCCGCGCGAGCGCACGGTGAGTTCCATGCAGAAGCGCTACCACGTGGACCTGGAGCAGGCCGCGCGCGTCGAAGCCACGGCACTGGAGTTTCTCGAGCAAGTCAGGGGCACCTGGGAGCTGGAGGATGCGGCTGCGGAGCTCTCGCTCAAGTGGGCCGCGCGGCTGCATGAGATTGGCCTGGATGTCGCGCACAGCGGCTATCACCGCCATGGCGCCTATCTGCTGCAGAACGCCGATATGCCAGGCTTCGGGCGCGAGGAGCAGTTCCTGCTGGCGCGTCTGGTTGGCGGGCACCGGCGCAAGCTCAATCTCGATGGCGTCGAGGATCTGATTCCGCCGTGGGATCAGCTGGCGATCTACCTGATCGTGCTGCTGCGCCTGACGATACTGCTGCACCGGGGCCGAAGTTCCACGGCGCTGCCGCCAATGGAACTGACCGCCAAACCGCGCACCCTCGAGGTACGCTTTCCGGCGCGCTGGCTCAAGGAGCATCCACTCTCGGTGGCCGACATGCAGCAGGAGATCGAATACCTGCGGCCGCACGGCTTGCGCTTGCGGGTCTACTCAGGCAGTCGCGCTACCGCGGCGTAGTGCTCGAGGAGGCGCGCCTGCGCATCGGTCGATTGCGCCGGATCTTCGGTGGCATGAATGTAGGTGCCATCGCTCTGTAGCAGCCACGCGTTGGCATTATCCTCGAGATAGATATCCAGATCGGCACGAATGCGGGTCTTGAGCTTGGCGCGCAGCACCGGGAAGGCGACCTCGATGCGGCGGAAGAAGTTGCGCTCCATCCAGTCGGCACTTGAAAGATATAGCTGGCTCTTGCCGGCGTTCTCGAACCACAGCACGCGCGAGTGCTCGAGGAAGCGGCCGACAATCGAGCGCACGCGGATGTTCTCCGAGACGCCGGGCACGCCCGGCCGCAGGGCGCACACG
>JBEKOK010000029.1:0-20238 GCA_049521875.1 Steroidobacteraceae bacterium | reverse complement strand
ACCCAGGCGATCCGCGAGAATGCCTCGGACATCCATATCGAACCGTTCGAGAATCGGCTCGTGGTGCGCTTTCGCGTCGATGGCGAATTGCGTGAAGTGCTGCAATCCAAGCGCGCCGTGGCCTCGCTCGTGGTCTCGCGCATCAAGGTCATGTCCAAGCTCGATATCGCCGAGAAGCGCCTGCCGCAGGATGGCCGCATCGGACTGCGGATTGCCGGGCGCGCGGTCGACGTACGCGTCTCGACCATCCCCTCGGGCCACGGCGAGCGCGTGGTGCTGCGTCTGCTCGATAAGCAGGCCGGGCGGCTGGAGCTGGGTGCGCTTGGCATGGATCCGAACATCCAGACGCTGATGGATGAGCTGATCCACAAGCCACACGGGATCCTGCTGGTCACGGGCCCCACGGGCTCCGGCAAGACGACCACGCTCTATGCGGCGCTCGAGCGGCTCAACGACAACACGCAGAACATCATGACGGTCGAGGATCCGATCGAGTACTACATCGATGGCCTCGGGCAGACGCAGGTCAATACCAAAGTCGAGATGACCTTCGCGCGCGGGCTGCGCGCTATTCTTCGCCAGGATCCGGATGTGGTGATGATCGGCGAAATCCGCGATCTCGAGACCGCCCAGATCGCCGTACAGGCCAGTCTGACCGGCCACCTGGTGCTCTCTACGCTGCACACCAATACCGCCGCTGGCGCGCTCACGCGCCTGCGCGACATGGGCATCGAGCCGTTCCTGCTCTCCTCGAGCCTGATCGGCGTACTGGCGCAGCGCCTGGTGCGGGTCCTGAGCCCCAGCTCGCGCGTTGCCTTCACGGCCGGTGAATACGAACGGCGCCTGCTCGGGCTTGAGCCCAACCAGCCCTCCCCGACCCTCTACCGCCCCGGCAATGATGCCAGCGGCGGCTATCGCGGCCGCACCGGCATCTACGAGCTGATCGTCGTCGACGATGCAATGCGCACGATGATCCACGACGGCGCCTCCGAGCAGGAGCTGGAGCGTCATGCCCGGGCGACGACGCCTTCGATCCGCGAGGATGGGCTCGCGCGCGTGCTGCGCGGGGAAACCACGATCGAGGAAGTGCTGCGCGTCACCCGCGAGGACTGAGGCCGGCACCTAGAATCGCAAATCCATGGGTGCCTTCGAATACATCGCGCTCGATGCCAGCGGCCGCCAGAGCAAGGGCCTGCTGGAGGCCGACACGCCGCGCCATGTGCGCCAGCTGCTGCGCGAGCGCGCGCTGCTGCCGGTCACCGTCACGGAGCTGAGCGAGCAGGAATCGAGCACGGGGAGCTTCTGGAGCCGCATGTCGCTCGCCCGGCGCGTCTCGGCCGGGGACCTGTCGCTGCTGACGCGCCAGCTGGCCACGCTGGTGCGCGCCGGCCTGCCGCTCGAGGAAGCGCTGCTGGCGGTCTCGCAGCAGACCGAGCGGCCCCGCGTACAGAGCATCCTGCTCGGCGTGCGGGCACGCGTGGTTGAGGGCCACCCGCTCGCGACCGGGCTGGGAGACTTCCCGCGCGTGTTCCCGGAGATCTACCGCGCCACGGTCGCGGCCGGCGAGAGTTCGGGCCACCTGGATACCGTGCTCGAGCGCCTGGCTGACTACACCGAAGGGCGCGAGCAGATCCGCCAGAAAGTGCTGGGCGCGATGCTCTATCCGATCGTGCTGACGATCCTGTGCGCCGCGATCGTCTCGTTTCTGCTCGCCTATGTGGTGCCCAAAGTCGTCGCAGTGTTCGAGACCAACAAGGCCAAGCTGCCGCTGATCACCACGATTGTCGTCGGGACCAGCGATTTCCTGCGCCATTACGGCCTGGCGCTGATCGTGCTGATCATCGCCTCGATCTTTGCCTTCCGCCGCTGGGTGCGTAACCCCGAGGCCCTGCGCCGGGTCCACCGGCTGCTGCTGCGCCTGCCCCTGGTGGGCCGGCTGCAGCGTGGCTTCAACACGGCGCGCTTCACGCGCACGTTCTCGATCCTGACCGCGAGTGCGGTGCCGGTGCTCGATGCGCTGCGGATCGCGAGCGAGGTCATCACCAACCTGCCGATGCGCGATGCGGTGATCGAGGCCAGCGCCCGGGTGCGCGAGGGCGCGCCCATCGGCCGCTCGCTGGCCGCCAGCCGCATCTTTCCGCCGATGATGATTCACCTGATCTCGAGCGGTGAGTCGAGCGGCGAGCTCGAGGCGATGCTCGAGCGGGCGGCCGTGAACCAGGAGCAGGAGGTCAACACGCTGGTGACGGCGATGACCGGGCTGCTCGGGCCGCTGCTGATCGTCGCGATGGGCATGATCGTCATGGTCATCGTAATCGCGATGCTGCTGCCCATTTTTGAGATGAACAGCCTGATCCGCTAACTGGGCCGTTGCATCCCATCCCGCTTGGAAGTATGTTCGGCCGCGATGCCGGAGGCGCGCCGTTTTGCCGCTCCTGGCAGGTTCGACTGGAGCCATCTCCGTAAGTTAACGCTGCAAGCGCAAGACCTATGGGCGGGAATTCAGATTCGGATGAATTCGAGGACGACGACGGCGAAGAGATCGCCGCGGACGAGGACCTCGATCTAGACCGGGCCATGAAAGACATGGAGATCGGCAAGCGGCGTGCGGCCAAGGCCGGAGAACCGGCGTGGCGGCGGCTCGAGCAGCGCATGGAACAGAAGCACACCGCCGAGCTGATCAGCGATTTCGAGGACTACAAGATTGGCGACGAGCCGGGCGCCAGCGGTCGCTCCCGCCCCAAGAACGGCCGCTAGGCGGCGCTGGAGCGCGCAGTCGCAGGCGAATCGCCCGCCAGGCGCAACACGCCGACCACGACCCCTTCGATCACGACCGCCTGCTCGCGCAGGTCCACCCGCAGCGGCTTGAACTCGCGGTTCTCGGGCATCAGCCACACGACGGTGCCATCCTGCCGGTAGCGCTTCACGGTCACTTCATCCTCGATCCGTGCCACGACGATCTGCCGGTTGCGGACCTCGGCGGTGCGGTGCACAGCGACCAAATCCCCATCAAGGATGCCGGCATTCTTCATGCTCATGCCGACCACCTTGAGGAGGAAATGGGGCCGTGGACTGAACAGTGTCGGATCGATCCGCAGGTGATCTACAACGTGTTCTTCGGCCAGGATCGGCTGGCCGGCCGCCACCCGTCCGATCAGTGGCAGCCCGAGCTGCTCGCGCATTGTATCCATCAGCCGGATACCCCGCGAGGAGCCCGGCAGCAGCTGGATGCAGCCCTTGCGGGCCAGTGCCCGCAGGTGCTCCTCGGCGGCGTTTGGCGAGCGGAACCCGAGCTCGGTGGCGATCTCGGCGCGCGTCGGCGGCATGCCGGTCTCGACGATGCAGCGGCGGATCAGATCGAGTACCTGGGACTGGCGTGGGGTCAGATCAGACATGCTGTGATTATATACAGTTCTGAGCAACTCTCAAGTGCCGCAGTCAAGCCGGCCGTGCTTAAGTACGGCGGCGTACATTAGGCGTGCAAAATCCGGTACATGATGTCGCCGGGCACAGACATGGGCCATTCAGCTATTGCTTTCGATCGCTAATTTTGGTCAAGTTGCGCCTCCGCAATATTCACGTCGCAGCAACTTGCTGGCGTGGCGCGGTAGAACCCACATGCAAGTACAAGGGGATGAGACGATGAACAAGGCAATAATTGTGAAGCTGGCTGCTGCGGCCGTATTTGTCGGTCTGGCAGGTTGCCAGGACCTCAAGCCGATGCAGGCCGAGATCGACACGCTGAAGTCACAAGTCGCGACGCTGCAGTCGGGCCTGGCCGCGCACGTTGCGGACAAGACCGATGCGAATGCCGCTGCGAAGGCTGATGCCGACGCGATGGCTGCTGCCAAGGCCGCTGCCGCTGCTCAGAGCACCGCCAACCAGGCGCTGTCGGCTGCACAGGCTGCCCAGGCCGGCGTCGATGCGACCAATGAGAAGATCGATCGCATGTTCAAGAAGTCGGTGTCCAAGTAAGACCGACCCGACCTTAAGAGTATTTAAGGTTGAAAGACGCCGCGCTCTAGCGCGGCGTTTTTTTTGTGAAGAGCGTTGCTAGGCAAATCAGCGGGCCCAAGGATTCTCTAGCATGTACGCGTCCATCCAACGCACCGTTCGATAACGGCATTCGTAGGAGGACCTGACCACATCGGGGATATACAGCAGCGTCGAGCCCACGCCGGCTCGAGATCCATGCCCGTGGCCTCAAAGCGCCGGCGGCCTAATGGGTTCATTGCGAAAGAACGAAGCCGGCAGCATCGCTCGCTCCAGATAGCTGATGGTACGGGCTTCCACTCCGAGTGCCGTGAAACGCTCACGCCAGCCTTCGACCACGCGGCGCAGGCTCGCGATCGATTCGCGCGCTTCCTCGACAGTCAGGCCGAAGACTTCCGCAGCCGAGATGAGGTTATAGCAGCTGGCCGCGCGTCCGAATCGTCCGGCCTCCATCGCCAGATCACGACGTTCCTCGCTCACCAGTGGTGTGGGCATGATGTCGTAGGCCGGCGAAAGTCGCCAACGGCCGTTCGTGTTCAACAGCGCGTGATTGCGCGGGTGATCATCGGTATTGGTGACCATGGCGTTGAATATCATTCGCCGGAACAGTTCGCGCCGATCATCCAGCTCCCGGCTTGACCAGCGTCGAAGCTCATCGGCCAGCAGCAGATAGGACCAGCGGCCCCGTCCGAAATGCCCGTCTTCCGCATCCAGCACGGTAAGAGCTGAGACCAGTCCATGCCGAAGGTGTGCCTTCGCCTCCGGATGCCAGGTGCGATCAAAGCGCTCCAGCATGAGGACATTCGCGTCACCCACAGGCAACAGGCGTGTGCTGCAAACGTGCAGCCCTGCAGCGCGGGCGAGTTCGAGCGTGGCGTACTCGATGCGCTGCATGTTGTGCTGGTCGCGCTGCTCCGGCAGCTTTGCGATATAGAGTTTTTCCTTATCCAGCACGCTTACTTTGGGCCGCGCCCCGCCCATGCTCGTGCCAGGCTCAAGTTCCTCCAAGATCTCATGCGGCAGGCGCTCGTCGGCCTCCACGGCATGAGCTGCCTTGATGAGCGTCGGCAGGCTGTAAGTCCGGTTGTACGGGCGATGCGGGCCAGGTGGCGCGAGCGTGCGCCCGAAGCTCAAATTACCCGCGCTATCATCCGGACCGTGCAGCAGATATTCCATTTCTGGGATATCGGCCTCGGAGCGCGCGAGCTTTGCCTGAATCACACGCCGTCCCCAGGCATCAGGGCTCGCATCGCGTACCGCACCGGGTAGCCCTTTGAGTTTGGTGAATCGCTGCGGGCGCGCCGTGAGCGGCAGGTGGAAGGGGTCAAGCGAGATCACATCCGGCCGCTCAAGATAGCGCTTGCCATAGGTGAAGGTGCCCTCGTAAGCGCCCGCGCCCACTTCGCGAACTCTTAGCGACGCACAGGGCACTGCGCTCACCGCCTCAGGGAGGTGGACGTGGACGTAGCAGAACTCCTCTGCCGTCATGCGGTCACTTAGAAGTCGTTTTCATTCTGGACCGGAGCGCGTACACGTTGGGGAGATCGGGCAAGCTCTAGCGTCTTGCCATGGTCGTCGTGGTCCGGATTGGCAAGGGCCGCCGCATCGGCAAGCAGCCCCAGCGCCCAGAGCGTGTTAAACAGCTTGTGGATCGCTATGCCAGGAGCTCCGCGCTCAAGCTCGTACAGCGTCTTCACCGTCATCTGGGAAGCGCGCGCCAGCTCGGCCTGGCTTATCTGACGGCGGATGCGGGCGAGACGGATGTTGGCACCCAAACGCTGTAGCGCGGCGGTAACTTCGAGCGGGAGCGTTTTCATTATATTACCGATAAACCGTGTTAAGAGGTAATATATTACCATATCACGTCGAGTAGTGCAAAAGCGGATCGATGCTATCGGTAATATATAACCGTTTAAACTAGATCTTCAGTATTATATTACTGATGCTCGATCGGGCCGAAGATGCCGGCGGCCCGGTGCCTCAGGACACCGATCAGGGATGTGAGTGAATCGCTGAAGGGTTCAAGTCAACGCACGGCGAAACTGCTCAGTAACGCAGCAGTGCCGAGCCCCAGGTCAGCCCGCCGCCAAAGGCCTCCAGCAGCAGCATTTCGCCGCGCTTGATGCGCCCATCGCGCACCCCGACATCGAGTGCCAGTGGCACTGACGCGGTCGAGGTATTGCCATGGTCCTGCACCGTGACGATCACCCGCTCCATCGGCATCCCCAGTTTACGGGCTGTGGCCTGGATGATGCGGATGTTGGCCTGGTGCGGCACCAGCCAGTCGATGGCATCCTTCGACAGATTGTGGAACGCCAGCGTCTCATCGACGATCTGGCCGAGCTTGGTCACCGCGAGCTTGAACACTTCGCCACCGACCATGCGTACCAGATTGCCCTCCGGTGGCGTACCGCGCGAGACGCCGCCAGTGCAATACAGCAGCTCGTGGTAGGCGCCATCGGCACGCAGGTGGGTGGAGAGCACGCCGGTCTCGGCATCGGGCACCAGCACCACGGCACCGGCGCCATCGCCGAAGAGGATCGCGGTGCCGCGATCATTGTGATCGGTGATGCACGAGAGTGTTTCGGAACCGACCACCAGCGCGCACTTGGATTCGCCCGAGCGCACGAACTTATCGGCGATCGAGAGCGCATAGAGAAAACCGCTACAGGCAGCCTCGACGCTGAACGCGGGACCGCCACGGCACCCTAAGCGCCCCTGCAGCAGCACGCCGCAGTTCGGGAACACCAGATCCGGGGTGGTGGTGCCGACAATGATCATGTCGATCTGTTCGGGCTTGAAGCCCGCGGCTTCAATGGCACGGCGCGCCGCGTGCTCGGCCATATCGACGGTGGTTTCGCCCGGCGCGACCCGGTGGCGGCGCTCAATGCCGGTGCGCTCGCGGATCCACGCGTCCGTGGTGTCCATGCGCGCTTCGAAGTCCGCGTTGGTGACAATGCGCTCGGGCAGGTAGCTGCCGGTGCCAGCAATGCGCGCAAACATGAGGCAGCAGACTCCTGCGCTCGCCCGCTAGGGCGCGGCCGGAGTGCTTATTCCTTGCCTTCGGCTTCGGCAGCCTTCTCGATCACGCGCTTGCCACGGTAGAAACCGTCCGGCGTGATGCAATGGCGCAGATGCGTCTCACCGGTGCGCGAATCCACCGACAGTGCCGGTGCCGGCAGCTTGTCGTGCACGCGACGCATGCCACGGCGGGAGGGGGTTCTGCGGCTCTTTTGTACGGCCATGATCGATCAACTCCTAAAACAAACAGTCACTGAAATCGAAAAAATTCCTGCGCGCCTTGCTCACGTTCAGCGCGGCTCCTTGCCCAGCAGCGCGCGCAAATCGGCAAACGGCCGCTGCGTCTCGCCCTCTTCGGCGGCCGGCGCGGCCTCGGCCAGCGGCTCGAGCAGCTCGCGCGCCAGCGTCCCGCAATCGCGCCTCACCGTGTGCCGTGGCACCACCGGCAGCGAGAGCAGCACTTCCTCGGCGATCAGCGCCGCGAGCGTCACCTGTCCATCGCTCGCCAGCACCGTTTCCCACTCGGCCGGCACGCGGTCGGCCTGCGCGCTCGTGGCCACCACCGCCACGCGCGAACTCGACTCCAGCTGCTGCGTCATCGGTTCGAGGCAGCGCTGGCAGATCATCGGCACCGAGGCCTGGATCGCCACATCCACGACCGGCAGACCCTGCTCACGCGCGAAGCGCAGCGTCGCATGGACGATGCCTGAAGCCGTCGCCCATTCGACCGGCATACCCGGCAGTTCCCCGAAGGGCACGTCGAGATTGAATTCCGCGCGTGCTGTGGCCAGCTTGGCAACGTCACGCGGTATGGTCCAGCCGCCGGGCATGGGGCGCGTATAATAGGTTTGAGATCGCGGCAAGTCAAAGCCGCTGATGCCGCTAACCCCTTGTTTCTTATTTGGTGATTGCTTGCCCGCCGCGCCCCGCCTGATCCTCGCCTCCACCTCCGTCTACCGTCGCCAGCTGCTCGAGCGCCTCAAAGTGCCGTTCGAGGTGGCCAACCCCGGAATTGCCGAGCCACACCATCCTGGGGAGGCACCGCCCGCCCGTAGCGCCCGGCTGGCGGCCGAGAAGGCCCAGGCGGTCGCCCGCAGCCACCCGCAGGCGCTGGTCATCGGAAGCGACCAGGTCGCCGTCTGCCGCGGCCAGGTGCTCGACAAGCCTGGGAACGAGGCCGGCTGCTGGAGCCATCTGCGGCTGCTCTCGGGCGCGGTGGCCGACTTCTATACCGCCGTCGCCCTCATCGGGCCCGACCCGGAGGCGCTGATCGCCTTCACCGACCTGACGCGGGTGCATTTCCGGACTTTAAGCGAGGCCGAGATCCGTCGTTATGTCAGCCTCGAAAAGCCCTATGACTGCGCCGGGGCATTTCGGGCCGAGTCGCTCGGCATCAGCCTGTTCGAGCGCATCGAGAGTGAGGATCCCACGGGGCTGGTGGGGCTGCCGCTGATCGCGCTGAGCCGGGCGCTGCGCCAGGCAGGATTCGAACTACCTTGAGCGACGGCGATCGCGCACGCCACCGCTGCGCTTTTGTTTCGATTTGACACTCAGCTGATCGAGCACCTGCTTGAGTACGTCCGGCAGCGGCACGCTGATATCAACATCCGCGCCACCGGGCCAGGTGAATGAGCAGTGGTGTGCGTGCAGGAACATGCGTGACAGGCCGAGCTCCCGCATGCTGCTGTTGAATTCCTTCTGTCCGTATTTTTCATCGCCGGCGACCGGATGATCGCAGTACGCCGCATGCACGCGGATCTGATGCGTGCGACCGGTGTGCAGCGTCGCCTCGAGCAACGAGGCGCGCGAACCATAGCGCTCGATCAGGCGAAATTCCGTGCGTGCTGACTTGCCACCTTCCGCCGCGCGCACGGTGCGCTCGCCGCCGACGCGGGTGTCGGTACGCAGCGGCACATCGATGATCTTGTGCCCGAGCTCCCAGCCCCCCGCGACCAGCACCAGGTAGCTCTTGAGCACTTCGCCATCGCGTAGCAAGGCATGCAACGCGCGCAGCGCTGCGCCGGTCTTCGCGATCAGCAGGCAGCCGCTGGTGTCGCGATCCAGCCGGTGCGCGAGCTCGAGTGTCTGATCGGGTCGCGAGGCACGCAGCGCCTCGATGACGCCGAACGAGAGGCCGCTGCCGCCGTGTACGGCCACGCCGGAAGGTTTGTTGAGCGCAATGAGCTTCTCATCCTCGAACACGATCGAGCGCTCGAGCGTCTCGGTGAGCGTCACCGGCACCCGGGGTGCTGTCGGGCTCGCCTGGACCGGCGGCGTCAGCCCATCGCGAACCGGCGGCACCCGCAGCTTGTCGCCGCTCTGCAGCCGCTGCTCGGGGCTTGCGCGGCCGCCATTGACACGGACCTCGCCCTTGCGGATCAGCCGGAAGATGCGGCTGCGCGGTACGCCGGGCAGCAGCCCGGTGAGCACCCGATCGAGCCTCTGGCCCGTGTGCTGCTCATCAATGATGAGCTGCTGCACGCGGCTGCGGGCCGCGCCTGCGGCCTCACTAGGGATCTGTTCAGCCACCAGGCCTCCGCGTAAACCATTGTTTTAGAAATAAACTGTCGCTATAATGAACTGGTTGCGCAGCGGGCCTACCACATAAAGTTAAGGCCACGCGCGGCAACAAGACTGCGGCAATGCGCCGCATGGTAGTTGGTCCTCGGTGTCGAGGCCATCGTGTGAGTCGGCCGACCAGGTCGTAGCCCTCGCCTCGTAACAGCTCCTCAAAAGGTTGAGCCCGGCGAGCGCACCCGGTCAGCGGACCCCTTTAGGATTTCCGGCGCGCCGTCCCGCAATGGGCGGCGAACAGCAAAATCGATGAACAATCGCGAGCGCCGCCTTTCAATCCTCAGGTTTCCTGCTGCCCTGGTTTATTGGCGGTGCTGTCTGTGAACAGACGCCTGTCTAACCTGCCGGCCCCTCACCTTAATCTGGTAGGGGCAAATGAAGAGAATGCTTGTCAATGCAACTCAACAGGAAGAGTTGCGCGTAGCGCTGGTTGATGGTCAGAAACTATACGATCTGAGTATCGAGTTACCGTCCCGCGAGCAGAAGAAGGCTAACATCTATAAAGCGCGGATCTCGCGCGTCGAGCCATCGCTCGAAGCCTGCTTTGTCGATTATGGCGCCCAGCGCCACGGCTTTCTGCCGCTGAAGGAAATCTCCCGCGAATATTTCCGCAGCCAGCCGCAGGGCGGGCGCATGAACATCCGCGAGCTGGTCACCGAAGGCCAGGAAATGGTCGTGCAGGTGGAGAAGGAGGAGCGCGGCACCAAGGGTGCGGCCCTCACGACCTTCATCTCCCTGGCCGGTCGCTTCCTCGTGCTGATGCCGAACAACCCCCGGGCCGGCGGCGTGTCGCGCCGCATCGAGGGTGAGGATCGGGACCAGATGCGCGAGGTCATGAGCCAGCTGCAGGTACCCGATGGCATGGGCGCGATCATCCGCACCGCCGGCGTCGGCCGCACGGTGCAGGAGCTGCAGTGGGATCTGGATAATCTCAAGACCCAGTGGGAGGCGATCGATCAGGCCGGCCAAGGCCGCAGCGCCCCGTTCCTGGTCTACCAGGAAAGCGATGCGGTGACCCGCGCACTGCGCGATTACCTGACCGATGATATCGGCGAGATTCTGGTCGATGATCCTGCCGCCTACACCAAGGCCCAGGAATACATGCAGCGCTTCATGCCCAATGATGCGCAGCGCATGCTCAAGACCTACACCGATGACATTCCGCTGTTCACCCGCTTCCAGATCGAGAACCAGATCGAGTCGGCGTACGCCCACAAGGTCCAGCTGCCCTCGGGCGGGAGCCTGGTGATCGACTACACCGAGGCGCTGGTGTCGATTGACATCAACTCGGCCCGCGCCACGCGCGGCAGCGACATCGAGACCACGGCGACCAACACCAACCTGGAAGCGGCCGAGGAAATTGCCCGGCAGCTTAGGATTCGTGACATCGGCGGTCTGATCGTCATCGACTTCATCGACATGGAGTCGACCAAGAACCAGCGTGATGTCGAGGACAAACTGCGCGATGCGGTCAAGATGGACCGGGCGCGCATCCAGATCGGGCGCCTCTCGCGCTTTGGCCTGCTGGAAATGTCCCGCCAGCGCCTGCGCCCGAGCCTGGGCGATTCCTCGCACCTGGTGTGCCCGCGCTGCATCGGCATCGGCAGCATTCGCAGCGTCGAATCGCTCGCGCTCTCGATCCTGCGCCTGGTCGGCGAGGATGCGCGCAAGGAGCGCACCAGCCGCATCGTCGTGCTGGCACCGGTGGATGTGGCTACCTACCTGATCAACGAGAAGCGCGACTGGCTACGGACCTTTGAGGAGAAGACCAAGGTCGGGATCATGGTGGTGCCCAACCCCCACATCCAGACCCCGGAGTACTCGATCCGCCGTGTGCGCGATGATGAGGCCGGACTGTCCGAGCTCAATCAGCCGAGCTACCAGATCCCGGTACCGCCGGTCATCGCTGATCCGGGCGCCGAAGCAGCCCGCAAGGCGATACCGGAAGCACCGGCCGTCGTGGCGATCATACCGACGACTTCGGCTCCAGCACCGATCGCGGCCCCAGCCGCTGCAGTCGCTGCGGCACCGCTCCTGCCCCCGCGGGGCCTGGGCTTCTGGGCACGACTGAAGTTCCTGTTCACCGGCGATGCGATCGCCAGCGAAACCGAGACGCAACACGATGTACGGCCTGCACAGAGCAGCCGGCGCGAGGGCCCGTCGGGACCGCGGCGCGATGGTCGCAGCGGTGGACGCGATCGCTATGGCCGCAGCAGCGGCGGTGATCGGGATCGCGATCGTGACCGTAACAATCGCAATAGCCTGCGCAACGCCGAGGGCCGCCCTGGCGAACCCCGTCGGGATGAACCGCGTCGGGATGAACCACGCCGCGATAATGCGCGCCGCTTCGAATCGCGCAATGACGGACCGCGTCGCGATGAACCACGTCGTGACGAACCCCGGCGTGACGAACCGCGTCGCTTCGAGTCTCGCAACGATGGCCCACGCCGCGATGAGCCGCGTCGTGACGAGCCGCCACGTGAAGCTCCGCGTGAGGCCGCTCCGGAAGTCCGGGCCGACGCGAACGGCGCGCCGCGTAATGGCATGCCCAATGGCGGCCAGGGCTTCAACCGTCCCGAGGGCGAACGTGGTGAGCGCACCGGACGTTCGCGTCGCGGCGGACGTCGCCGGCGTCGTGGCGGTGCCGGCCGTGATGGCGGCATGGGTCAGGATGCGCAGAATTCGGGCCCACCGGATGGCAATCGGACCGAGTACTCGGGCGATGTGAACGGCAACGTGGCGCCGCCGCTATTCCCGGGAGAGACGCCCCCGGCCTCCGATCAGTTTGATTTCGGGCCTTCAGACCGCCACGAGCACCATGAGGAGCCGCATGGCCATCAGGAGCCGCATCGCGAGCCCGCGATGTATCGCGCTCCTGAGCCGCAGCGCGAAAGCGCACCGCCGCCCAGTGCGCCACCGGCCAGCTCAGTTGGCGGGGGGGATAATTTCCCGCCGCCACCACCACCGCGGCCGCATGTCGTGTGGTCGTCGGCACCGTCCAGCGAGAGCCGGCCAGAGGACCTGCATCGCGAGGACTGATCGGAGGCGCGTCTCTTTGAGGCGCCAGAAGCGATAAAAGCCGGCGGGGTCATTCTCCGCCGGCTTTTTTTGTGCCTGCAGCCGCGCTACTCGGAAGGTTCGAGCATAAGCGCGACGCGCGCCACATCCTCGGCAGTATTCACATCCGGGCCCGGCAGCACGACGCTGTCACCGACGCGGATATCCATGCCGTGCTCGAGCGCGCGCAATTGCTCCAGCCGCTCGAAATGCTCAAGTTGCGTCGGTGAATTCGCCGCCAGCTGCACCAGAGCGCCGACGCGATACGCATAGATGCCGATGTGCCGGCGCGCACCACTGAAGCTGCGCTGGCTCGAGAGCCCCGCGGGCGCGCCGTCGCGATGCCAGGGAATCGGCGCGCGGCTGAAGTACAGCGCGCGCTGCTTCAGATCCGTGACGACCTTGACCACGTTCGGATCGAACATCGCCTGGAGTGAGGAGATCTTGGCCGCCAGCGTCGCCACCTGTGCGGTGGGGTACTGATCCAGCACCGCTGCCACCTGATCGATCAGCTCCGGGGGCATCAGTGGCTCATCGCCCTGCAGATTGACGATGATCTGGTCTGCGGCCCAGGACTTCAGGCGTGCCACTTCGGCAATGCGATCGGTCCCGGACTGGTGTGAAATCGAGGTCATCACGACCGGGGCGCCAAAACACTGGGCCGCCTCGGCAATGCGATCATCGTCGGTCGCGATGCACACATCGGTCGCAGCGCTGCGCCGGGCGCTCTCGTAGACCCACTGAATCAGCGGTTTCTCGGCGATGCGCAGCAGGGGCTTGCCCGGAAGGCGTGTCGAGGCAAAGCGCGCCGGGATGACGACCCGAAAATCGCCCATCAGCGCTCCAGCAGCGGATCGCCGGAGTCGAGCAGTCGCGCCTCCTCCTCGAGCATGATCGGCACGCCATCGCGGATCGGAAACGCGAGGCGATCGGCATGGCAGACCAGCACCGACTGCGCGCGCTCATAGCCCAGGGGCCCCTTGCACAGCGGGCAGGCAAGAATATCGAGCAGTCGCGCTTCCATCAGATTCTCCTCAGCAGCTCCGCGGCTGCATCCTCGGCAAACTCGGCCACGACCGGCAGGTACCAGCAGTCGGGCCCAGCCAGTGTGCGGCATTTTACCGCATCCTTCTCGGTCATCAGGACCGGCAGTGACTCGGGAAACTTGAGCTCAGCGGCCTGGTAGTGATGATGATCGGCAAAGGCATGCGCCTGTACCTGAAGGCCCGCCCGCTCAAGCGTCGCAAAAAATCGCTGCGGATGACCAATGCCGGCCACCGCATGCACGTGCCGCCCCGACCAGGCGCTCAAGGCTTCGTGCCGTCCACTGCCATCCACCGCGTGGAGCTCTGCACCCCGCAGGTGCATGCGTAGCGCGCCCGGCCACTCGACCGGACCCTCGCCGTTGAGTACCACTGCGGTGACTCGACTGAGCCGTGAGGGCCGCTCGCGCAGCGGCCCGGCGGGCAGCAGCAGGCCATTGCCAAAGCCACGAACCGCATCGATCACCGCGATCTCGGATTGCCGCGCCAGACGCAGGTGTTGCAAGCCATCGTCAGCGAGGATCAGGTTCACGCCTTCAGCCACCAGCAGGCGCGCGGCTGCAACCCGATCGGCGCCCACGGCGACCGGCAGGCCGCTGCGCTGCGCCATCAGCAGCGCTTCGTCGCCGACGCGGGCCACATCACTTTTACTGTCGACACGTTCGATACCGGTACCGGTTCGGCCATAGCCTCGCAGCACGATGCCGACCCGAAGGCCGCGGCGCGTCAGCGCCTCGGCGAGCCACAGCGTCAGCGGCGTCTTGCCGGTGCCCCCGACAGTAATGTTTCCAACGACCACGACCGGACAACCGGGCGAGCGGCTACGGAAGAGTCCGATGCGATACAGCAGGCGGCGCTTGGCTGCCGCCAGTGCAAACAGCCACGAGAATAGTCTCAGTAGCAGCGGCACCCGGCCTCCTCCGTACCAGACGCCCTGGAGCCAGCGTGCCATCGCCTCAGTCTCCTTGATTAGCCCGCAATAGCTCGCGGGCGCGGTTCAGATATTGAATTGGAGCGCGTGCAGCTGCGCATAGACCGCGCCGCGCGCGAGCAGTTGCGCATGGGTGCCGGACTCGACGATTGCGCCGTCCTGCATCACGAGGATCAGATCGGCCCGCTCAATGGTCGAGAGGCGGTGGGCGATCACGAAGGTGGTGCGGTTAGTCATTAGGCGATCGAGCGCCGAAAGGATGTGTCGTTCGGAGGCGGTGTCGAGTGCGTTAGTAGCCTCGTCGAGAATCAATATCGGCGTGTCACGCAAGAGCGCGCGCGCAATCGCGATGCGCTGGCGCTGGCCGCCCGACAGCATCGTGCCCCGATCTCCCAGCACCGTATCCAGCCCCTGCGGCAACTCGACAACAAACTCCTGCACGTAGGAGGCTTCGAGTACCTCCGCCAAGCGCGCCTCATCGACATCCTCGAGCCCAAAGAGGATGTTGTTGCGCACCGACTCGTTGAACACGACCACTTCCTGGCTGACCAGGCTCATCTGGGCACGCACTTCGCTGCGCGGACAGTCACGGATGTCCACCCCATCGATCAGCACCGTGCCGCTGACCGGATCGTAGAAGCGCGGCAGCAGCGAGACGAGCGTTGATTTGCCGCTGCCGGAACGCCCGACAATCGCCACGCTGGTACCAGCCGCGACCTTGAGACTGACGTGGCGCAATACCGGGCCCTTCTCATCGGTGTAGGCGAAGTTCACGTCGCGGAACTCCACCTCGCCACGCACGCGACCCAGATGGTGGCCACCGCCGGCCGGTTCTACCGGCGTGTCGAGCACCTGGAACAATCCGGCGCCCGCCGCCAGGCTCTGCTGCAGCGGACCACTAACGGCCACCAGACGCCGCATCGGCTCGGGGATCATCAGCAGCGCGGCCATAAAGGTCACAAAGTCATGCAGCTGCATCTGGCCGGCGCGAATCTCCCGGGTGGCGATGTACAGCACCAGCGCCAGGCCAAAGGAAAGAATCATCTGCACCACGGGGTTGCTGCTGGCCCGGGCGTTGATCAGCCGCACGTTGGAGCGGCGGTTCAGCTCATTGGCGGCATCGAACAGTGCATCCATGTGCCGCTCGGCATTAAACACCTTGACCACGCGATGCGCATCGATCGCTTCTTTGGCCACCCGCGTGACATCGCCCATCGAGTTCTGGATGCGGGTGGCGTAGCGGCGGAAGCGCTGGTTGACGCTGCGGACCAGTGTGGCCATCACCGGGGCCACCAGCAGCGAGACAATTGCCAGGTGCCAGTTCTTATAGAAGAGCGCGCACAGCAGCACCAGGATCGTGGCCGAGTCGCGGATCAGCACCGTAGCCGAGTTGGTCGTCGCATCGGCCACAAGTTCGGCGTTGTAGGTCAGGCGCGAGAGCATCGGACCGGAAGATTCGCGCTCGTAGAAAGCCGTGGGCAGGCACATGTAGTGCGCAAACAGCTCGGCGCGCATCTTGCGGATCATCTGCCGCCCGACATAGGCCGGACAGTAGTTGGAGAGGTAATCGCCAATGCCACGCAGCAGAAAAATGCCGATCACCGCAAAAGGCAGATAGCCGAACATCGGCAGCGCCGTCTGGGCCGTGTCGGCACTCTTGAAGAAAGTCTGAATGAACCAAAGGAACGCCAGGTTCACGCACGCATACAAGACCATGCCGACGATGCCGAGCGCGAACATCCGCCAGTGGGGTCGCGCGTAGCGAAACAGCCGCCGGTAGACTTCTCGGGCCGGGAGCGTCGCGGCCGGCGTGTTCAAGGGTTCTCGGTTCCGGAGGAGTGAGTGGTCAGGATATTGAGCTGCGTGTAGCCCAGCTTGCCAATCACATCCATCGCAGTCACCACCGACTGGTGGCTGGCGCGGCCGTCGGCGCGGATGCTGACCTGGCCGGTGCGATCGTCTCCGACCACCTGCACGATAGCGGTCCGCAGCGTATCGGCACTGGCGTTGATGAGCTCGCGATTATTGACCAGGTAGGCATCGGTGGCAGTGACCGCGATCACCAGCGGCTCGCCGCCCGGCCGCTGCAGCGGCACGGCGCTCGCGCTGGGTAGCTGGATGCGCAGCCGCCCTTCCCCGACAAAGGAGGAGGAGAGCATGAAGAACACCACCAGCATCAGCACGACATCGATCAGCGCGACCACGCTGATCTCCGGCTCCTCCATGCGGCGCGGCTTGAAATTCATGTGGCCTTCTCGGCCGCCTGCTCGCGCCGCAGCCGGTCAGCGGCCTCGACCGCATCGGCGAGGCGGATTGAATCCTTCTCCATGGCGATCACGATGCGCTCGACTCGGCCGCGCAGGTAGCGATACGCGAACAGCGACGGGATCGCCACGCACAGCCCCGCCGCCGTGGCCACCAGCGCCTCGGCAATGCCACCGGAGAGCGCGCGCGGGTCACCGGCCCCGCCGGCTTCGATCGCGTTGAAGGCCTTGATAATACCGGTGACGGTACCGAGCAGTCCGAGGAGCGGTGACACGCCTGCGATCGTGCCGAGCGTGTTGAGGTAGCGCTCGAGCTCATGCACCACGTGGCGCCCGGTGTCCTCGAGCCGCTCCATCAGCATGGTGCGCGGGCGGTGGCGGTTGAGCAGTCCCACGGCCAGCAATTTGCCGAGCGGCGAATTCTGCTCGAGCGCATGAATCATCGGCTCGGTGATCTGGTTGCCTTCAATCAGCTGCCAGACGCGGCGCGTCAGTTCCGGCGGCAGCACGCGCCGCTCCTGCAGTGTCCACAGCCGCTCAAGAACGATGGCTGCCGCCACGACGGAGCACAGGATGATGGGCCACATCATCAGACCGCCTGCCCGCACGATTTCCCACATCGGCCCGTCCACCCCATTCACATTTTTTGAAGTGGGTCATGATACCGAAGGCTAATGCGTGAAATAAGCCTTTCGGGGCCGCGCCTGCGGCTCTTGCGCCGCTCCAGGGCCCTAGCGGCGGATACCGTGACGGGTGCCTTCCCCGCCCGGGACTCAAGGCTGCTACAGTCGTGTTCTGTATGCCGCGTCGCCTCGTCAAGCGCCTATTCGTCTGGGTACATCACCGCAAACATCGCTGGTACCTGCGCGTCTTCGGCGATCGCATCACCGATCCGCACCTGTGGACGCTCAACCGCCATTCGATCACCGCAGCGTTCGGCTTCGGTGTTGCGATCGGGTTTATTCCGCTGCCGATGCATACCTTGATCGCGGTCTACGTGGCGCTCTCGCGCCGCCTGAATCTGCCGGTGCTGCTGGCGGCCACCTGGGTCAATAATCCGCTGACTGCGGTACCGATGTACTTTGGCGCCTACTGGGTCGGCTCGCACATCCTCGGCACGCCAATACATCATTTTGCCTTTGAGCCGAACTGGCACTGGATCGAGCACGGCCTGGGGCCGCGCTGGAAGCCGTTTCTGCTCGGGTGCCTGGTCAGTGCGATTGCCTGCGGATTGCTGGCCCGCTACGTGCTCGAACTGGTGTGGCGCTCAGCGGTCCGGCGCCGCTACCGCGCCCGCCGTTGCTACCGCGGCGCCGAGATCCGCGCTGACAAGGCGCAGCCGCCCCGACTCGAGCTCTAACACGCCGTCCATGCGCGCGGCGAGCCGTGGATCGTGCGTCACAACCACCAGGCTCGTAGCAAATTCCCGGTTCAGTTCCAGCAACAGCTGCAGTACCTGCTCGGCGTTGCGGCCATCAAGATTCCCGGTCGGTTCGTCGGCCAGCACCAGCTTCGGTTCGGTCACGAGCGCGCGCGCCACGGCCGCCCGCTGCCGCTCACCGCCGGACAGTTCCGCCGGCCGATGGCTGAGTCGCTCGGCCAGGCCCACGCGCGCCAGCAGCGCGCGCGCTTTCTCGAGCGCCTGCGCCGTCGGTACACGCCGTACCAGCAGCGGCATCGCCACGTTCTCGAGCGCCGAGAACTCGGGCAGCAGGTGATGGAACTGGTACACGAAGCCGATCGTGCGATTGCGCAACTCACCGCGCGCACGCTCATCGAGCGCATGGATATCGCGCCCGGCAATCTCGATATGCCCGGCATCGGGCTTGTCGAGCCCGCCCAGGATCTGCAGCAAGGTCGTCTTGCCGGAGCCGGAAGCGCCGATGATCGCCAGGCGCTGGGCCGTGGCCACTTCCAGATCCAGGCCACTCAAGACCTCGAGCTGCCCCTGCCCCTCGCTGAATCGGCGCACGATGCCACGCGCACGCAGGACCGGCACCGCCTCACTCATGGCGCAGCGCCTCGGCCGGCTGTGTCGCTGAGGCGCGCCACGCCGGATAGAGCGTCGCCGCCGTACACAGGCCCAGCGCCACCGCGCAGATGCGCAGCACATCGGGCCATTCCACGTACGCGGGCAGATCACTCATCAGGTAGACCTTTGCATCCAGAAACTGTGTCCCGAGCAGATGCTCGAGGCCGTGCACGAGCTGCGCCAGGTTATCGGCAATCACGATGCCGAGCAGCGCACCGGCCAGCGTGCCGATCAGCCCGATCAGCACGCCCTGCACGGTGAAGATCGCCAGGATGTTGCGCGGAGCGGCGCCAATCGTGCGCAGGATAGCAATATCAGAGCGCTTTTCCTTCACGACCATGACCAGCGCCGCGATGATATTGAAGGCCGCGACCGCGACCACCAGCAGCAGGATAATGAACAGCATCGACTTGGCAATCTCGATCGAGCGGAAGAAATTGCGGTGATTGTCGGTCCAGTCACTCACATAGAAGCCACCGCCGAGCGCCAGAGCAATGTTGCGTACCAGGCGCTTGGCCGCGAACGGATCGGCCACCGCGAGGCGCAGGCCGCTGATCTGATCGCCCATGCGATACATCACCGCCGCATCCGGCAGCGACAGCAGCGCGAGGCCGCGATCGTATTCGTACATGCCGGAGTGGAACAGGCCCGAGACCGTGAAAGTCCGCATGCGCGGTGCAAAACCTGCTGGCGTGCTGGTGCCCGAAGGCGTGATCAGCACGATCTGATCGCCGACGTGCGCATCGAGCGCCTGCGCGAGCGCATCCCCGAGCACGATGTGAAAGCCGTGCGGCGTCAGATCATCGATGCTGCCACCGGTGATGCGCTGGGCCAAGCCCACGGCCTGCTTCTCCTGGGCCGGATCGACACCACGCACCATCGTGCCGGCCACGCGCGCGCCGTGCGCGAGCATCGCCTGGGCCTCTATATAGGGCACGGCGGCCACGACACCCGGTTCAGCCTGGGCGCGCTGCTGGGCCGCGCGCCATTCCGGCAGCGTGCCTTGCAGGCCCATCAGCTGCGCGTGCGAGGTGACGCTCAACATCCGGGTACGCAGCTCGCGCCCGAAGCCGTTCATCACCGACAGCACGATGATCAGCACCGCGACCCCGAGCGCGAGCCCCGAGACCGAGACAATCGAAATGAAGGAGAGGAACCCGCGCCGCTGTGTCGAGCGCACGTAGCGCGTGCCCAGCAGCCACTCGTAGGGGCCACTCATACGCACGCCTTGAGTGCCGCGCTGATCATTCGTAGCGCAATGCTTCGGCCGGCGAGGTCTTCGAGGCACGCCAGGCCGGGTAGAGCGTCGCGAGCAGCGTCAAC
>JBEKOK010000028.1:0-20482 GCA_049521875.1 Steroidobacteraceae bacterium | reverse complement strand
CGGCGTCTCGCGCGTTGCCTGGAGCAGGAAGGTGTAGGGCCCCGGGGTCGCGGCCTTGAGCAGGCGGAACTGGCGCGTATCGACGCGCGCATAGCGGGCGATTTCGCCCAGATCGCTGCATACCAGCGTGAAATGATGATGCCGATCGGCGCCACGGAGCCGGCGCAGTCGCTCGAGCGCCCCCTTGTCCCCGAGGTGCGTGCCCAGGGCATAGCAGCTGTCGGTCGGATAGGCGATCAGCCCGCCCTCGCGCAGGATCTGGGCCGCCTGGCGGATCAGCCGCAGCTGCGGGTTCTTCGGGTGCAGTTCGAAATACTGGCTCATCGGCGGTCATCTTTAAGCTCGCCGGAGCGCCGGCAATGACCAGCGATCCAGCGGATCTGCGCTCCATCGGGGTGAACGGGGCGAGCGCCCCGCGTATCCGATATTATACGCGGCCCTCAAGCGGCCCGACCGAGCTTCGATTGCATGCAGAACCTGCTTAACTTCCTGCCCTTGCTGGGTTTCTGGCTCGCCTACAAGTTTGGCGGCATTTACGTGGCCACCAGCGTGCTGATGGGATTGATGGTGCTGGTTGTGCTGATCGACTGGCTGTTGAAGCGGCAACTCAGCCCGCTGCTCACCTTAAGTACCGTGCTGGTGCTGGTGCTCGGCTCCGCGACCCTGATCCTGCACGATGCGCGCTTCCTGAAGCTCAAGCCAACGATCTTCCTGTGGCTGCTGGCGCTGGTGTTCCTCGCCAGCCAGTGGATCGGCAAGAGCTCATTCACCCAACGGCTGCTCGAGCCGGCGATGCCGGTGCCCGGCGCCTTGAGCGCGCGCGACTGGCAGTGGGCGAATCTGACCTGGGTCGCCTTCTATCTGCTGCTCGGTGCGGCGAACCTGTATGCCGCGTTCCACTTCAGCGAGAGCGCCTGGGTCAACTTCAAGGTCTACGGCATGACCGCAGCGACGATGCTGTTCGCCGCCGGCCACGGGCTGTGGCTCGCCGCGCGCCGCCCGGCGCCAACGCAGGCCTGAACATGGCAACGACCGCCGAGCGCATGAGTGATATCCGGCGGCTGCTGCAGGAGCGCCTGCAACCTACCGAGCTGAACCTTCTCGATGAGAGTGCCCGGCATGCCGGACATGCCGGCGCGGCCTCCGGAGGGCACTTCCGGCTGCGCGTCGTGTCCAAAGCGTTTTCCGGCCTGCCTCTGGTACAGCGGCACCGACTCGTGCACGATGCGCTCGCGCCGCTGTTCGGGTCTGATATCCATGCGCTGGCGCTCGAAACTTTGGCTCCTGATGAACTTTAGAGTTTTTTGTCGTAACTAACTGAGATTTCAAATGAAAGTATCCAGACTTTATTCTGTTTTTGGCATGGCTGCCCTCGTGCTGCTGGCCGCGTGCGCTCCCAAACAGTCGGCGACCGACTCGGAAGAAAAGCCGGTGGCGGTCGTTAACGGCCATCCGCTGAGCCGCGATCTCTATAACTTCCTGACCAAGACGATGGCCAACAAGACGCCGGCCGAACTGACCGAGGAGCAGCGCAACCAGATCCTCGACACGCTGGTCCGCGCCGAAGTCGTCGCCCAGCAGGCCGAGAAGGATGGCCTCGATAAGAAAGGCGACACCAAGCAGGCCCTGGCCGTACAGCGCCTGCAGCTGCTCGAGGAAGCTTCGGCCGAGGTCTACCTGAAGGATCGCAAGGCGACCGACGCCGAGCTCAAGGCCGAGTACGACACGCAGATCGCCAGCCTGCCGAAGACCGAGTACAAGGCGCGCCATATCCTGGTGAAGAACGAGGATGAGGCCAAGGCGATCATCGAGAAGCTCGACAAGAAGACCGCGAAGTTCGAGGACCTGGCCAAGGCCGAGTCGATCGATGGCTCCAAGAGCAGCGGTGGCGAACTGGGCTGGTTCAAGACCACCAGCATGGTCAAGCCCTTTGGCGATGCCGTGATGGCGCTGAAGAAGGGTGAGATCACCCAGACACCGGTCAAGACCGACTTCGGCTACCACGTGATCCAGCTCGAGGACACGCGCGATGCGACGCCGCCGCCGTTTGACTCGGTCAAAGAGCGCCTGGCGCAGGCCATTGCTGCCAAGAAGTTCAAGGCCTACCAGGATGAGCTGATGAAGAACGCAAAGATCGAGAAGTCGCTCTAAGGACTCTTACGCTGCGCGCACTCGCGGGGCCCTGAGCGCCTGCGAAGTGCGAGCGACCCAAGGGTCGGCCGGGCAACCGGCCGACCTTTTATTTTGGCTGCGCGCCGTTCAGTGCTCCGCGCCTGCGGGCGTCGCGAGCAGCTTCACGAAGCCCGCCTCATCGAGCACCTCGATGCCCAGCGCCTGCGCCTTGGTCAGCTTGGAGCCGGCATCGGCGCCGGCGATCAGATAGCGGGTACGGGCCGAGACCGAGCCGCTGACCTTGGCGCCGAGTCGGCGCAACTGCTCGGCGGCCTCCTCACGGCTGTAGTGCTCGAGCGTGCCGGTCAGTACGAGGGTCACGCCCTCGAGCGGCAAGGGCGCCGCGCGCGCCGCCGGCTCGTGCTCGCTCCAGTGGAGGCCGGCCGAGCGCAGCCGCTCGATCTCGGCGCGGTTGCTTGCAAGCGCAAAGTATCCGGCTACGTTCGCGCCGACGACCGGACCGACATCGGCCACTTCCAGAATCTGCTCGAGCGAGGCGTTCATCAGCGCCTCCAGGCCACCGAAGTGTTTGGCCAGTGCGAGCGCGGTCGCTTCCCCGACCTCCGGAATCCCGAGGCCGTACAGCAGCCGTGACAGCTCGGTGTCCTTGCTGCGCTCGATGGCGCCCATCAGCCGCGCCGCCGACTTCTCGCCCATGCGATCGAGCTGCGCGAGCGTCGCGGCCTGCAAGCCATACAGATCTGCCGGCGAGCTCACGAGTTTCTTCGCCAGCAGCTGATCGACCAGCTTGTCGCCCAGGCCGTCGATATCGAGCGCCCCGCGGCTCGCAAAGTGCAGCAGCGATTCGCGTACCTGCGCCGGACAGTGGAAACTGCCAGTGCAGCGTGCCACCGCCTCGCCCTCAATGCGGATGACCGGGTAGCCGCAGACCGGACAGTTGGCCGGCAACTTCACCTTGACGGTCTTCGCAGGGCGCCGCTCCGGCAGGATGCGCACCAGCTCGGGAATCACATCGCCGGCGCGGCGTACGATCACGGTATCGCCGGCGCGCACGTCCTTGCGCTCGATCTCATCCATGTTATGCAGCGTAGCGTTGCTCACGGTCGCGCCGCCGACACTCACCGGCTCGAGGCGCGCCACCGGCGTCAGTGCCCCGGTGCGGCCGACCTGGAACTCAATCGCGCGCACCGTGGTCAGTGCCTCATCGGCAGGAAACTTGTGCGCGATGGCCCAGCGCGGCGCACGCGCCACCTGGCCGAGCTTCTCCTGGTCCGCGCGCCGATCGACTTTATAAACCACGCCATCGATCTGGTAGGGCAACTGCGCGCGGCGCTCCGCCAGGTCGCGGTAGTAGGCCAGACAGCCGGCGGCTCCCTGGACGGCCCGCGCCTCCGGAGCGGTACGCAGGCCCCAGCCGCGCAGGGCTTTGAGCAGCTCAGTCTGCCGCTCCGGCTCCCCGCCGCCGCGCCAGCTGCCGATGGCATAGAAGAACGCATCGAGCTGGCGCTTCGCGGTCACGGCCGGGTCGAGCTGACGCAGGCTCCCGGCGGCGGCATTGCGCGGATTGACGAACAGTTTTTCCCCGGCCGCCGCCGCTGCGATATTCAGGCGCTCGAAAGCCTTGGTGGGCATGAACACTTCGCCACGCACCTCAACTTCGCGCGGTGCCTTGCCCTGCAGCCGCAGCGGGATGCTCCGGATCGAGCGGATGTTGGCCGTGACATCCTCGCCGGTGGTGCCATCCCCGCGCGTCGCCGCACGCAGCAGCTGCCCGTCGCGGTACAGCAGCGAGATCGCCAGACCATCGAGCTTGGGTTCAGCACAGTAGTCGATCAGCTGCTCGCCGCTGCCGAGCCGCTCGCGTACACGGCTATCGAAGGCCTCGAGCTCAGCCTCATCAAAGGCGTTGTCGAGCGAGAGCATTGGCGCGCCGTGCGTGACCTGGCCAAAGCCAGCGGCGCCAGCGGCGCCGACGCGCTGCGTCGGTGAATCGGCGCTGATCAGTTCCGGGTGCGCGCGCTCCAACTCGCGCAGCTCCCGCATCAGCCGGTCGTACTCGGCATCGGGAACTTCGGGTTCATCCAGCACGTAGTAGCGGTAGTCGTGCCCGCTTATCAGCGCGCGTAGCTCCGCGGCACGCCGCGCGGCCGGCGTAGTCAATCGGCCGGTCCCGCGGTGGCATTCGCGCGCGCCAGCAGGCGCGTCGCCAGGTGCTGCAGCTGCGCTGGCTCCACGGCCGTGCCCTCCTCGTCCTGGATCGTGGCATCGAGGCGTCGAGACATTTCAGTGGCCATGCGCACCAGGCGCAGGGCCGTGGCCTCGGCCTCGAGCGGGCCGGGCAGCACTGCAAACAGGTTGATGCCGGCATAGCGCTGGAAATCCATCGTGCGTGGATCCAGCTCGCCGGGGCTCGCAAGGTTCGCGGCGCTCATGATCACGCGCCCATCGGGTACCGAGAGGTGGAAAATGCTCATTGGGCCATGGCGAAAGCCACAGCCGGCCAGACTCTGGCGCAGTGTCCGTCCGGAGAGCCGGTCGGCGCGCAGCGTCACCAGCCGCAGCGCAAGAATCCGCCGCTCGGACTCGGGCGGCCATTGCATCTTCAGTGCAGGGCCCTCCTCCGGCGCCGGCGCGCCCAGATCAATCACGCGCACATCCTGCGAAGCGGCGTTCATCAACGGCACCTCATCCAGTTCGCTCTCCAGGTGCGGCGCGGCGGCATCGAGTTCCGCGAGCGGCTCCGGCGCCTCCTCGATCCGCTCATCGGCGGTCTGCGACCAGTCGACAATCGGCACCACGCGCGGCACCTCGCCGGCGCGCACGCGTGGCTCGAGCATCGGCGAATCGCCTAAGACCGGCTCGGTGCGGCTGGCGCCATAGATCGGCGCCGGACGCGCCTGGTGCTGGCGCCGGCGCTCCCACCAGGCCAGTCCTATCAGAAAGACAATGCCGGTCAGCAGCAGGATCCAGCGCAATCCACTCATGCGGCTTTATACGGCGGCGAGCCGCACCGCCTCGTCCACATCCACGGT
Organism: Steroidobacteraceae bacterium; assembly: GCA_049521875.1. Classification (GTDB taxonomy): domain Bacteria; phylum Pseudomonadota; class Gammaproteobacteria; order Steroidobacterales; family Steroidobacteraceae; genus FEN-1191. The sequence continues at coordinate 15,317 of JBEKOK010000028.1, read as the reverse complement.
CACCAGGCGCGACACGCCCGGCTCGTTCATCGTCACGCCGACCAGCTGCGAGGCCAGCTCCATCGTGGTCTTATTGTGGGTAATGAAGATGAACTGCACGCGCTCGGACATTTCACGCACGATCTCGCAGTAGCGCGAGACATTGTGCTCATCGAGCGGCGCATCCACCTCATCGAGCAGGCAGAACGGGGCCGGATTGAGCTCGAAGATCGAGAACACCAGCGCCACCGCGGTCAGGGCCTTCTCGCCACCGGAGAGCTGCGCGATCGTGCTGTTGCGCTTGCCCGGCGGCCGCGCCATCACCGCGACCCCGGCGGCCAGCGGATCATCGCCCACCAGCTCGAGGTAGGCATGCCCGCCGCCAAACAGGCGCGGGAATTTATCCTGCAGCCCGGCATTGATGCGGTTGAACGTGTCCTCGAAGCGCGAACGCGTCTCCCGATCCATCTTGCGCATCGCCTGCTCGAGCGTGTCGAGCGCATCGGTGACATCGGTGTGCTGCCGGTCCAGGTAGCTCTTGCGCTCGCTCTGCTCCTTGAGCTCATCGATAGCGGCCAGGTTCACCTGCCCGAGTTTCTCAAGATCCGCACGCACTTCGCTCAGGCGCGCCTCCCACGGCTCGGTCTGCGCTTCGGCGTCCAGATTAGCCTGAATCTCCTCGAGCACGCAGTGCGTGCTGGCGAACTGTTCGATGATTGACTCGCGCCGCACGCGTGATTCCTGCGCGGCCAGGCGCGCATCCTCCATCGTGGCGCGCGCGGCGCTGACGCGCTCCTCGGCGCTCTGGCGGCGCTGCTCAAGCTCGCGCCGCTCGCGCTCGGCGTCCTCGAGGCCGCGCCGCGCCGTCCCCAGGTCGGTCTCAATCTCCACGCGCTGCGCCAGGCTCTCCTGCAGCCGTGCCTCCTGCTCGAGCACCGGGGCTTCGCCATCGCGCAGCAGGTCCTCGAGACTGGTGCGGCGCTGCTCGAGCTGCAGTCGCTGCTCGAACATGCGGGTCAGCGTTGATTCCATCGAGGTGTGCGTCGAGCGGCGGCTCTCGTGCCGGATCAGTGCATCGCGCAACGCCAGCTGCGCCTGCTGCGCCTGCGCGCGCGCCGCATTGCAGCGCTCGCGCACCAGCTCGCGCTGCTCTTCCAGATCCGGGCGCTGCTCATCGAGGCCTTGCAGTGCCTTGACGGCCGCATCATGCGCGCTGCGCGCCGCTTCGAGGCTGGCACGCGAGCGGCTCATCTCGCGCTCAAGCTCCGACTGCTCGGCATCGATACGTTCGCGCCGCAGCGCCGCTTCTTCCAGGCGCGCGCGCATCGCACCGAGCTGCGCCTGCAGCTCCCCGTGCTCGCGGTGCACACCCTGGATCTGGCCCTGGACCTCATCGCGAGCCTGCTCGGCCTCGACCAGTCGCGCGCGCGCACTCTCCAGTTCCTGCTCGGCCGCGCGCAGCTCGGCATCGGTGCGCTCGCAGGCGGTGCGCAGGGACTTCAGGCGCTGTTCACGCTCGAGCACACCGGCGTGCGGATCACCGCCGCGGCGTACGCGCAGCCAGTCGCGTCCGACCCATTCCCCGCGCGCCGTGATCAGCGACTCGCCGCGCCCGAGGCGCTGGCGCTCGCGCAGGGCCAGCGCCAGCGAATCGGCGGTGCGGATCCCGGCCAGCAGCTCCAAGACCGCGGCTGGTCCGCGCACATGAGCGCCGAGTGTGCCGTGCGCGCCGCGGCCTGGCGCCGCGCCCAGCTCCATGAAGGCCACGGTGCCGCTTTCCAGGCGCTGCAGGGCCGACTCGACGCCCTCCAGCCCATCGACGCACACGGCCTCCAGATAATCCCCGAGCGCGGTCTCGACCGCGCGCTCCCATTCGGGCGCCACTTCGAGCGTCTCGGCCATGCGACGGCGCGCGCTGCCGCTGAGCGCACCGCCGATCGAATCCAGCCACGAAGCCGCACGGGTGTCCTTTTCGCCAAGCGCCGCCTTCTGCAGCGCTTCGAGCGACATCAGCTCGGCCCGGCCCCGTTCGCGCTGCGCCCGCAATTGCTCGAGCTGCTCATCGGCGCTGCGCTGCGCACCGCGCAGGCTCTGGAGCTGGTTCAGGGCATCTTCAAGGCGCTGTGTCAGCGAGTCGGCCAGCGCCCGGGCCCCGGACTCGCGCAGGCTCAAGGTCTCAAGTGGCGCGCTCGCCTGTTGCTGACCGAGGCTCGCGCGTTCGAGCGCGCGCCGGTCGGCCTGCCCCTGCAGCCGCAGCAGCTGGTTCTCAAGCTGCTCGATGCGCGCCGCCTCGACCTGCCCGGTCTGCCCGGCACTGCCGAGCGCGCGGCTGTAGTCTTCCCAGCGCGCCTGCCAGGCCTGCAGTTCACTCTCCGCGCTTATCAGCTGCTCGGCGCAGTGCTGCTCGGTGTGGCGCAGGCGCGCGACTTCCGGTTCGAGCGCCGCGATTTCGCTGTGCAGCTCACTGATACGCTGCTGATCGGCGCTGATCTGGGCCGCAAGCGTCAGCAGCCCGGTACCGGACTGCTCGAGGTCCGCGCGCTGGCGGCTGCGCAGTTCATTGGCATAGTGAATGCCCTCCTCGACACGCGTGATCAGCGCGCCAAGCTCGTAGTAGCGGGCCTGCACGCGCTCGAGCGCCGAGCTCAGCTCGGCACAGAATTCGCGCTGCTTCTCGATCGCCGCCTCAGCTGAACGCTGATCGGCCAGCGCCTGCTGCATGATGAGCTCGCGCTCGCGCATCGCGCTGTTGTGGACCTGGGCGCCGCTGTCGATCTCGCGCAGGCGCAGCGCCAGCAATTCGGCGCTCAACACGCGCTCGCGGGCGCGCAGCTCCTGGTACTTGCGGGCCGCACTCGCCTGGCGCTGCAGGTGACGGATCTGCTTGTCGACTTCATCGCGCAGATCCTGCAGGCGCGCGAGGTTCTCGCGTGCATCGGCGATGCGCGCCTCGGTCTCACGGCGCCGTTCCTTATAGAGAGAGATGCCGGCTGCCTCCTCGACGAAGGCGCGCATGTCCTCACTGCGCGCCTCGATGATCCGCGAGATCATGCCCTGCTCGATGATCGCGTAGCTGCGGGCGCCCAGGCCGGTGCCGAGGAACAGCTGCGTGATATCGCGCCGCCGGCAGCGACCGCCGTTGATGAAATAGCTCGAGTTGCCATCGCGCGAGACCAGGCGCTTGAGGGATATCTCGGTGTAGCCGGCGTAGGCGCCGCCAATCTTGCCATCGGCGTTGTCGAACAGCAGTTCGACCGAGGCGTTGCCAACGGGCTTGCGCGATCCGGAGCCGTTGAAGATCACATCGGCCATCTGATCACCGCGCAGGTGCCGTGCCGAGAGCTCACCCATGACCCAGCGGACCGCGTCGATGATGTTCGACTTACCGCACCCGTTAGGGCCGACGACGCCAGTTAAGTTGCTGGGGAGCTGTACCGTGGTCGGATCAACAAAGGACTTGAATCCGGCCAGCTTGATCTTATTTAGGCGCATCGGTCCCCAGTGTGCTAGCAGCCGCGTCGCGCTCGGCGACGCACGATGGGAGTGTAGTGTAAATTATCTGTCACAAGCTTTCGATTCCAACTGCAGCCTGCAACGCCAAAGAATTCTCATGCCCAGCCAGCCCAGCGACGAGCTCGAGACCTTTCCGAACCCGACACCCGAGCGGGACTACACCATCCGCATGCACATTCCGGAATTCACCTGTCTGTGTCCGAAGACAGGCCAGCCGGACTTCGCCGTGCTGGATCTCGAATACGTCCCCGCTGAGCGCTGTATCGAGCTAAAATCATTGAAGCTTTACATCTGGTCATTCCGTGACCGCGGCGCATTCCACGAAGCGGTCACCAACCAGATGCTCAATGCGCTGGTCGCCGCTACGGCACCGCGCTTCATGCGCTTGACTGCGCGCTTCAATGTGCGCGGCGGGATCTACACCGCCGTCGTGGCCGAGCATCGTGCGCCCGGCTGGGCGGCGGCCCCGACCGTGACCCTGCCCTAAGGGCCCTCTCGGGCGCAGCCTCGCGCCGGGCGCCCAATCAGCGGACTGTACAGCCCCGGAAGCGCCGGTATAATCGCGCGTTTCCTAACACCCGCCCTCAAAGGAAGTTCATTTTGCAGGAGCGCGCAATGGCGGCAAAAAAGCCCGCGTCTAAGAACCGAAAGTCGGCCAAACCGGCGGCCCGGCCGATCGCCCGCAAGGCGAGCGTGCATCGCGCCGAGCCGCGAAAACCCGCAGTCACGACGCGTAAGGCGAGCGGCTCCAAGGAGCCGAAGAAGGCAGTTGTAGTACCGCTTCCGATCGAGTCGAAGAAGCCCGCGGCCAAGCCGGCCGCGCCCGCAGCGGCTGCAAAATCGGCCGCCATCGCCAAGCCTGCCAGCGTTGGCAAGCCCGCGGCAGTTGCCAAGCCGACCGCGGTCGGCAAGCCGGCGATCGCGGTGCGCGTCCTGCCACGCATCGAAGTCGAGGAAGGCGAGCACGAGCCCGGGAGCCTGCTGGCAGGGCCCCGCAACGTCAAACCCTACGTCGCCAAGCGCGGCGAGCAGTACATGGGCAAGGCGCAGCTGTCCCACTTCCAGCAGATTCTCAGCAGCTGGAAGCAGGATCTGATGGAGGAAGTCGATCGCACCGTGACTCATATGAAAGATGAGGCGGCCAATTTCCCCGACCCGAACGACCGCGCGACGCAGGAGGAGGAGTTCAGCCTCGAACTGCGCACCCGGGATCGCGAACGCAAGCTGATCCGCAAGATCGAGGAAGCCTTGAAGCGTATCGAGGATGGCAGCTACGGCTACTGCCTCGAGACCGGTGAGGAAATCGGCATCAAGCGCCTCGAGGCGCGGCCGGTGGCCACGTTGAGTATCGAGGCGCAGGAGCGACGCGAGCGGCGCGAGCGTCAGTACGGGGAGCGCGACGACCGCTACCGGTAGGCCGCGCCTCGGATCGGAGATGAGCCGAGCCGCATCGGGCACCCTGCCGGACAGGTCCGCGGGCCGCGAGGCGGTGCCGTGAACTGCATTGGGCGCTTCGCGCCTTCTCCCAACGGTCCCCTGCACCTGGGTTCGCTGGTTACCGCCGCTGCGAGCCTGCTGCAGGCACGCGCCCAGGGTGGCCAGTGGCTGGTGCGCATCGAGGATCTCGATCCACAGCGCTCGCTGGCCGGCATGGCCGAGCAGCAGCTGCGCACGCTCGAGTCGCTGGGCTTCGAGTGGGACGGGCCCATCTGGTATCAGAGCCAGCGGCACGCCGCGTATGCCGAAGCGCTCGAGCGGCTGCGGCTAGCGGGTCACACCTACCTGTGCAGCTGCTCGCGGCGCGAACAGGCGGAGGCCGATCCCGGCGGAGCCTACCCGGGTACCTGCCGGGCGCGGGTGGCGCACGCCGGTGCCACCGCCGTGCGCTTCAGGATCGAGGATGAGCAGCTCGAATGTTTCCGCGACGGGCTGCAGGGACCGATCTGCCTGCGCCTGGGAGAGCTCGGTGATCCGGTGTTACAGCGGCGTGACGGGCCCTACGCGTATCAGCTGGCGGTCGTGGTCGATGATGCCGCACAGGGCGTGAGCGAGATCGTGCGCGGCGCTGATCTGCTGGCGAGCACCGCCTGGCAACGCGTGCTCCAGCGCGCACTGGCCCTGCCTGAAGTGCACTACGTGCATGTACCGCTGGTCACCGAGGCCGATGGCAGCAAGCTGGCCAAATCGCGCCAGTCACCGCCGGCCCAAGGGCGCGAACCCGGTGCGCTGCTGTGGCAGTTGTTCACGCTGCTCAAGATGGCGCCGCCTGCGGAATTGCAGCGTGCAAAGCCTGCACAGCTGTGGGCGTGGGCGCACAGCCACTGGTCGCTTGCGCCACTTAGAAGCGTTCTTAATCTACCGTTAATCCAACCTTAATCTTCCCCAGTCCATCCTGATTGCACACGCTCATCGGGCGCTTTGGACCGGTGGGTTCTTGAGTCTTGGAGGTGCCGCATCTCAGGGACAATGGAATCGGGTTTTCGGACTCAGGCGCGCCAGCAGCAGAAGTTTTTTGTAGACGGGCCGCCAAGCAGCGGCAGGAGGCCAGAGATGATGGACACGCGGGTCATCAAGAAGTATCCGAACCGCAGGCTCTACGATACGGTGTTGAGCCGTTACATCACGCTCGAAGACGTCCGTGATCTGATCTCTGATCATGTGGACATCCGCGTGCTCGAGCAGCGCAGTGGCCGCGACATCACGCGCGGCGTGATGCTTCAGGTCGTCACGGAACAGGAGCAGGGTGAAGGTGAAGTGCCGCGCCTGAGCGAACAGTTCCTCGCGCAGCTGATCTGCACCTACCGGACCGCCGAGGCGGCCGAGACCTTCCGGCAGCTCGAGGAGTGCATGGGACGGTTTGCCGAGAAGTCAGCAGTCAACGGCCACTGAAGGGGCCGCTGACTCGCCGCTGACCTAGAATGAGAGGCGCGCCTGCGCGCGCCTGTCTTTAGTTTGCCCCGATGTCGCGCATCGACAGGCGCACGCGGCCCTGGCGATCCACTTCGAGTACCTTCACACGTACCACATCCCCTTCCTTGAGCTTGTCGGCCACGCGCTCGACACGCTCCTCGGAAATCTGCGAGATGTGCACCAGGCCATCGCGACCCGGCAGTATCGTCACGAAGGCGCCGAAATCCATCAGCTTGACGACCCGGCCCTCATAGATCCGGCCGACTTCGACATCGGCCGTGATCAGCTCGATGCGACGCTGGGCCTCGCGCCCCGCGGCGCCCTGGACCGAGGCAATCTTGACGGTGCCATCGTTCTCGATATCGATCGTGGTGCCGGTCTCCTCGGTGATCTGGCGAATGACCGCGCCGCCCTTGCCGATGACATCGCGGATCTTCTCCGGATCGATGCGCATCGTGATGATCGAGGGTGCCCACTCCGACATCGTCGTGCGCGGCGCGCTGAGGACCTTGGCCATCTCCTGCAGGATGTGCAGGCGGCCTTCGCGGGCCTGGGTCAGTGCGACCTTCATGATCTCAGGCGTGATGCCCTCGACCTTGATGTCCATCTGCAGCGCCGTGATGCCATCCTTCGTGCCCGCGACCTTGAAATCCATGTCGCCCAGGTGATCCTCATCGCCGAGGATGTCGGTCAGTACCTGGAATTTGCCGCTCTCGAGCACCAGGCCCATCGCGACGCCCGCGACCGGGGCCTTGATCGGCACACCGGCATCCATCAGCGCCAGGCTCGTGCCGCAGACGCTCGCCATCGAACTCGAGCCGTTGGACTCCAGGATCTCGGAGACGACGCGGATCACGTACGGGAACGTGCCCATCTCGGGCATCACGGCCGCGACACCTCGCCGCGCCAGGTTACCGTGGCCGATCTCGCGCCGCTTCGGGGAACCCATCATGCCGGTCTCGCCGACCGAGAACGGGGGGAAGTTGTAGTGGAGCATGAACGGTTCGCGCCGCTCACCCTCGAGCGCATCGATGATCTGGGCATCACGGGTCGTGCCGAGCGTGGTCGTGACCAGCGCCTGGGTCTCGCCGCGGGTGAAGAGCGCCGAGCCGTGCGTGCGCGGCAGCGTGCCGACCTTGACCGTGATCGGGCGCACCGTCTTGTGATCGCGCCCGTCGATACGCGGCTGTCCGGCCAGAATGCGGTTACGCACGATGCGGCTCTCGAGCCGGAAGAATTCATCGCCGATCTGATCGGGCTTGAACTGCGCACTCTCGCCCGTGGCGAGGGCCGCGACGGCCTCGGCCTTGATCTCGCCGATCCGCGCATAGCGCTGCTGCTTCTCGGTGATCAGGTAGGCCTTCTCGAGCGCGCCTTCGGAACTCTTGGCGACCGCATCGGCCAACGGGCTGTTGTCGGCTTCCGGCTTCCAGTCCCACTTGGGCTTGCCCGCCTCGGCGGCCAGTTCGCGTATCGCCTTGATCGCGACCTGCATCTGCTCGTGGCCATAGACCACGGCGCCCAGCATCACATCCTCGGACAATCCCGAGGCCTCGGACTCGACCATCAGCACCGCATGCGCGGTGCCGGCGACGACCAGATCGAGCTGCGAGGTCGCCAGATCGGTGCGCAGCGGGTTCAGCAGGTACTGTCCGTTGTGGTAACCCACGCGCGCAGCCCCGATCGGACCCTTGAAGGGGACGCCAGCGATGCACAGCGCCGCGGAGGCGCCCAGCAACGAGGGGACATCGGCCGGTACTTCCGGGTTCAGCGACAGCACGGTTGCCACCACCTGCACTTCATTGATGAAGCCATCCGGGAACAGCGGGCGGATCGGCCGGTCGATCAGGCGCGACGTCAGCGTCTCGCGCTCGGAGGGACGGCCCTCGCGGCGGAAGAACCCGCCCGGGATGCGTCCCGCGGCGTAGGTTTTTTCCTGGTAGTTGACGGTCAGCGGGAAGAAGTCACGCCCCGGCACCGCTTTCTTGGCGGCCACGGCGGTGACCAGTACCACGGTGGCGTCCATCGTGACGAGTACCGCGCCGTTGGCCTGCCGGGCCATTTCGCCGGTCTCGATCGTTACGGTATGCGGGCCATAGGCAAAAGATTTTTTGAAGACACTCACGCTTCAGTCCTCGGAATTCGGAAATTTCTTATTGGGGAGGCGGCGGACCGCACACAGACAACGACCGCCGAAGCGGTCGCCAGGTGTGCGTTCAGCGGCGAAGTCCCAGCCGCTCGACCAGCTGCTGGTACTTGACCGGCTCGGTAGCCTTCAGGTAATCAAGATGCTTGCGGCGCTGGTTCACCAGACGCACCAGCCCGCGGCGCGAGGAATGATCGCGCTTGTGCGTGCCGAAATGTTCACCCAGGCTGTTAATCCGCTCGGAGAGCAGAGCAACCTGTACCTCAGGGGACCCGGTATCTTTCGGGTCGCGCTGATATTGAGCGAGTACTTCGCCCTTTCGTTCCGTAGACAAACCCATTGCGCGTCAAACCTCTGGTGCTTTAACTTATGTCGTGGCTCATTTAAGAAGCCGCGCATTGTAGCGACCAACCCCTCTGGCCTCAAGCCGAACAGGCAGTTACGTCGTGGCCGCCGCAAACGCCCCGCCTGGGCATCCTCGCGCTGCGACAGAGCTATTCAGCGAATAGCCGCTGGACCTTAAGCTGCGTGCCCTGGAGCTCTCCGAGCCCAAAAAACTGCCCGCCGGCATCAAACAGCTGCACCGAGCCGCCGGCAGAGACCCCCGTCAGGGTGACACTCTGCCCATGGCGGATGGCACGGGTCCCGGCCGCATCCAGGTGGATCGCGGGCAGATAGTCCACCGCCCGCTCGGGGGGCAGCAGCGGCGGGGGCGGCCCCCCTTCGAGCACCTCGAGCGTCACCAGGGGCTCGCCGGCGAAGGGCTCGACCCACTCGCGGCGCAGCGCCGTGACATGGCCGCAGCTGCCCAGGGCGGCGCCAATCTGTTCCGCCAGCACGCGCACGTAGGTCCCCTTGGAGCACTCGACCGCAAGGTCCAGGGCATCGCCTACGGGGCCGAGTAGTTCAAGTCTTGTGATCTCGATCGGGCGCGCGGCGCGTTCGACTTCCAGGCCCTGGCGCGCGAGCTTGTACAGCGGCTGGCCCTCGCGCTTGAGGGCCGAGTACATCGGCGGGACCTGCAGCTGCGCGCCGCTCAGCGCTGCCAGGACTGCGCTCACGGCACCCACCCCGAGCGCTGGTATCGGGGCACGCTCGATGATCTCGCCCTCGGCATCGCCGGTGCTGGTGCGTTCTCCCAAGCGCACCGTGAACCGATAGCGCTTGCGCCCCGCCAGCAGGCACCCGGCCAGCTTGGTCGCCTCGCCCACGCAGATTGGCAGCATGCCGCTGGCGAGCGGATCAAGGCTCCCGGTGTGGCCGGCCTTGGCCCCGCCGAAGGCGCGGCGCACCCGCTGCAGCGCCCGGTTGGAACTTAAGCCCAGGGGCTTGTCGAGCAGCAGGATCCCGCACGCCAAGGGCGGCTAGTCCTCGGTATCGGCCGGATCGGCAGTGGCGCCCCGGGCCTGATCGCCGGCGACCGCCTGGTCGATCAGTTTCGAGAGCGCGGTGGCCTTTTCAAGATTGGTATCGATCTCAAACTCGAGCCGCGGCGCGTGCCGCAGTCCGAGCTCGCGACCGATCTCACCGCGCAGGAAGCCGGCGGCACTGCGCAGGCCCGCGAGCACTTCATCGGGCGTGTGCTTGTTACCGAAGGGCAGCACGAAGATCTTGGCACTGCCGACATCCGCGGCCAGCGTCACGGCCGTGACGGTGACGAAACCCACGCGCGGATCCTTGACCGCCCGCGGCAACAGCAGCGCGAGTGAGCGCTGCATCTGCGCTTCGATGCGCTGGTGGCGGGCATTGGTCTTGGGCATGTTGGAGTCCCCAGCGCAGCGTGGCCGGCGTCGCAGCCGGATCGGCCCCGCCACAGAGACGGGGCCGCCCGGAGTGCCTTAAACGTGGCCGCGCAGGCTTACTGAATAGTGCGGATGATCTCGATGCGCGAGTAGCACTCGATCTGATCGCCGACACGCACGTCCTGGTAGTTTTTCACGCCGATGCCGCACTCGGTGCCGGCACGCACCTCGCCGACATCGTCCTTGAAGCGGCGCAGCGATTCGAGCGCACCCTCGAAGATCACGACACTCTCGCGCAGCACGCGGATCGGATTGTTGCGCTTGACCGCACCTTCGGTGACCAGGCAGCCGGCCACGACGCCGAACTTGCTGGAGCGGAACACATCGCGCACCTGGGCCACGCCAACAATCTGGTCGCGGATTTCCGGGGCCAGCAGGCCGCTCAACTGCTGCTTCACATCATCGATGGCCTCATAAATGATGCTGTAGTAGCGAATTTCTACGCCGGTTTCCTTGACCGCTTCGCGCGCACCGGAATCGGCGCGCACGTTGAAGCCGATGATGCGGGCCTTGGAGGCCGCCGCCAGCTGCACATCGGAGGCCGTGATGCCACCGACGCCGCTGCGGATCACGCGCACCTGCACCTCATCGGTTGACAGGGCATTGAGCGCATCGCGCAGCGCCTCGGCGCTGCCCTGCACGTCCGCCTTGATCAGCAGCGGCACGATGCCGACCTTGGCTTCCCCGAGCTTGGAGAACACATCCTCGGTGCTCTGTGCGCCCTTGTGCAGCATCGAGTCACGCGATTTGCTCTGCCGGTACAGGGCCACTTCGCGCGCCTTCTTCTCATTCTCGACCGCCAGCAATTCTTCACCGGCATTGGGCGCCCCGGAGAGGCCCAGGACCACGACCGGCACTGAGGGTGTTGCTTCGGTGAGCGGATTGCCGGCTTCATCGAACATCGCGCGCACGCGGCCATATTCGCCGCCGGCCAGGATCGCATCGCCCAGTCGCAGCGTGCCTTTCTTCACCAGCGCCGTCACGACGGCGCCGCGTCCCTTCTCCATGCTCGACTCGACCACGAACGCGGTCGCCAGGCCCTCGCGCGGCGCCTTGAGTTCGAGGATTTCGGCCTGCAGCAGGATCGCCTCGAGCAGCTTGTCGACCCCTTCACCGGTACGTGCCGAGACGTTGACGAAAATATTCTGGCCGCCCCACTCCTCGGGGATCACTTCCTGCTTGGCCAGCTCGTTGCGGACCCGCTCCGGATCAGCATCGGACTTGTCCACCTTGTTTACGGCCACAACCAGTGGCACGCCGGCCGCCTTGGCGTGCTGGATCGCCTCAATGGTCTGCGGCATCACGCCATCGTCGGCCGCGACCACCAGTACCACGACATCGGTCACCTTGGCACCGCGGGCGCGCATCGCCGTGAATGCGGCATGGCCCGGGGTGTCGAGGAAAGTCACCATGCCGCGCGGGGTCTGCACATGATAGGCACCCACGTGCTGGGTGATACCACCGGCTTCACCCGCCGCCACCTTGGTGGTGCGGATGTAATCAAGCAGCGAAGTCTTGCCGTGATCGACATGACCCATCACGGTCACAACCGGCGCGCGCGTCTCGAGCGCCACCGCACTGTCGGTTTCCTGCAGGTTCTCTTCGATCTGATCTTCGCGCTCGATCTTGGCCGTGTTGCCAAACTCCTCGATCACCAGCACCGCGGTGTCCTGATCGATTGGCTGATTGATCGTCGCCATCACGCCCATGTTCATCAGCACCTTGATCACTTCAGTGGCTTTCACCGCCATCTTCTGTGCCAGGTCTGCCACGGTCACGGCTTCGCCGATACCGATCTCACGCTTAATCGGCGCGGTCGGCTTCTCAAAGGCGTGCTTGGGCTCGAGCTCGGATGGGGCGCTGCGCGATTTGACGCGCTTCTTTTTCTTGTGGCGGGCGCTGACATCGCCCTGGATATGCAGTTCCTGACGGCCGTGGCGTGCCCGTGCCTCTTCACCATCCGCAGCTGGCGCGTGTGCGGCGCGTGCCGGCTCCTCGCGCTTGGGCTCCTCGGCGGCACGGCGCGGGCGATCACCCTCACCGATCGTGCGCTGATCGGCAGCGCGGCGGGTTTCCTCGACCAGGCGCTTGCGGGCCTGCTCTTCCTCGACGCGGCGACGGTTCTCGAGCTCCATGCGCTCGCGCTCACGGCGCTCGTTCTCGACCTTCTCAAGCTGCGCCTTCTGCGCCGCCTCGGCCTCGCGCTTTTGCTGATCGAGCTGTTCCTGCTGGACGCGTGCCTGCTCTTCGAGCGCCTCGCGCTTGACGTAGGTGTGTTTGCGCCGCACCTCGACATTGACGGTGCGGGCCCGCCCCTGGGTGCTCGCCAGTTTCAGTTCGCTCTGCGTCTTGCGCTTGAGCGTGATGCGCGCCGGCGCCTGGCCTTCGGCGGCGGCACCGTGGCTGCGGCGCAGGTGCGTGAGCAGCTCGAGCTTGGCTTCCTCGCTGATCACATCCTCGGGACCGGACACCGAAATGCCCGCCTGGTCGAGCTGCGTAATCAGTTTGTCGACCGGTACTTTGAGTACCGCCGCAAACTGCGTAACTGTCACCTCACCCATGCGTATTTACCTCAAGCAATCGCGCGTTAAATCTGCACCTTCGCTCAGCCGCCAAAGCCACCGCGGGCTTCAGCTCTGCGCCTCGAACAGGTGCGCCCGCGCCTTCATAATCAGGCTCCCGGCTTCCTCGGGCGACAGGCCCTGGATGTCCGAGAGATCATCGACCGCCTGGTCGGCCAGATCCTCGCGCGTGCGCACGCCACGGCGTGCGAGTGCCAGGGCCAGATCCGGGCTCATCCCCTCGAGCGTGAGCAGGTCATCCGATGGCATCGAATTCTCAAGCGACTCCTCACTGGCAATCGCCTGGGTCAGCAGCACATCACGGGCCCGGTTACGCAGCTCCTTGATGATGTCCTCGTCAAACTCCTCGATGCCTGCAAGCTCGCCGGCCGGCACGTAGGCGACTTCCTCGATGGTCGAGAAGCCCTCGGAGACCAGGATGCTGGCGACGTTCTCATCCACATCCAGCTGCTTCATGAAGGTCTCGATCAGCGCCCGCGACTCCGACTCGCTCTTGGCCTCGGCGTCCGTCTCGGTCATCACGTTCAGCTCCCAGCCGGTCAGCTGGCTCGCCAGGCGGATGTTCTGACCGCCGCGGCCGATCGCCTGCGAGAGCTTGTCCTCGGCGACCGCGATATCCATGCTGTGCGAGTCCTCATCGACCACGATCGACTGCACTTCGGCCGGCGACATCGCGTTAATGACAAACTGCGCGTTGTTTTCATCGAAGGGACTGATGTCGACACGCTCGCCGGCAATCTCATTCGACACCGCCTGCACGCGTGAGCCGCGCATGCCGACGCAGGCACCGACCGGATCGATGCGCGGATCGGAGCTGCGTACTGCAATCTTGGCGCGCACGCCCGGATCGCGGGCCGCGCCCAGGATCTGGATCAGGCCCTGGCCGACCTCGGGCACCTCGAGCTTGAAGAGCTCGATCAGGAATTCCGGGGCGGTGCGGGTCAGGAACAGCTGCGGGCCGCGCGGCTCGGCGCGCACCTCGCGCAGGTAGGCCTTGACGCGATCCTGAGGCTTGAGCTGCTCGCGCGGGATCATGTCACTGCGCGGCACATAACCCTCGGCATTCGCGCCCAGGTCGACGTAGATCCCGTTGCGATCGATGCGCTTGACCACGCCACTGATCAGCGAGTTCACGCGATCCTTGTACTGCTCGATCACCTGCGAGCGCTCGGCCTCGCGCACCTTCTGCACGATGACCTGCTTGGCCTGCTGCGCGGCGATGCGTCCGAAGGCCACCGACTCCATCGGCTGCTCGACGAATTTCCCGGGCTCCGTGGCCGGATCCACATCCAGCCCGTCCTCGAGCCGCAGCTCGGCCTCCGGGTTTTCAATCTCGCGCGAATCATCGGCGAACACCTTCCAGCGCCGGAAGGTCGAGTATTCACCGCTCTTGCGGTTGATCGCGACGCGCACGTCCCACAGCTCGCTGTGCTTGCGGCGCGTAGCCGATGCGAGCGCCGCTTCGAGCGCTTCGAAAATAATTTCCTTGTCCACGCCCTTCTCGTTCGAGACGGCGTCGACCACCATAAGAATTTCTTTGTTCATCAATTCCTACCTCTTCCTGGTGGTATCCGGCCATTGCGGTACCAGCCTTGCGCGGTCGATATCGCCATAAGCGATCCGCTCCGCGATCCCATCCACCTGCATCTCGATCTGCTCTTCATCAGCCGACACCAGCTTGCCGCTGTAGCGGCGCCGGCCATCGCGCGGCGCCAGCAGCTCCACATACACCCGCTCGCCGACAAAACGGGCAAAGTGGCCGGGCTTGCGCAGCAGCCGGTCCATCCCGGGCGAGGACACTTCCAGCGTATAGGCCGTCGGTATCGGATCCTTCACATCGAGCAGTGCCGAGAACTCCCGGCTGACCCGCTCGCAATCCTCGACTGCGATCCCTTCGGGGCGATCGATGAACAGCCGCAGCTGTGCATGTGAGCGCCCGGGCGAAAACTCAAGGTCCACCAGCTCGTAACCCAGCTGAGCCAGCAGCGGCTCGGCCAATTCGATCAGCTTGCCGCGCAGCCCCGCCGACATCCGCAATACCTCAACGCCAGCCCCAAAAACAAAAAAAGGGCCAGAGGCCCGCCCAAAAAATAAAAGCCCCTATGGGGGCTTAAAAATCAAGCACTTGACCGCTCAATCAGCGGCTGCATGAGGTACCCCCAGATGCCAGTACCCCAACCACGGGGGCGGATTCTAGTGCTTTTGGGCTAGAAGATTCAAGCACCTACACGGCCGGCGGACTCCGGCCAGGAAACTGGCTCCAACAGAGCGCGCCACAGGCCGCGCACGAGCTGCTGCTAGTCGAGCGCGGCGACGCTGACGCGCGCGCGCGGCGCGGGGGCCTTGTTGATCTGCGAGAGGTGATCGGCAAGGCTCATCAGCTCG
>JBEKOK010000027.1:0-31200 GCA_049521875.1 Steroidobacteraceae bacterium | reverse complement strand
CCAGACGAACGTCAGATTGGCGCGGCCGGCATACACGTCCTTATTCGAGACCGCCTCACCAATGTTGTTGTAGGGGCTGGGCGTCGTACCGGGTTGCAACACGACTTCACCGTAGCCGCTGTGCTGCAGGTCGGCGAGTGCGAGTCCAAAATACACATGATCGCTGACCACTGGCGTTGAAAAGTTGAGTTTGAAATCATGCTCACCGTAGTTACCGGCGGTCACCGAGGCGGTCACGCTCGCCGGCCCTGTGATGTCGTGCGTCACGTACTTGATCGCGCCGGCGACGGTGTTCTTACCATAAAGCGTGCCCTGCGGGCCGCTCAAGACCTCGAGCCGGTCTACATCAATCACATCCAGCAGTGCAGCCTGTGGTCGTGCCAGGTAGACATCATCGATATACACGCCGACACCCGGGTCAAAACCCCACAGCGGATCACTCTGCCCGACGCCGCGGATGTAGACATTGATCGTGCTGCCGGTCGCCCGATCGTTGGCAATTTTCATGTTGGGCACGAAGCTGTTGAGATCCTGCAGGTTGGTCACGTCCTGGGCCTGGATCGTATCGGCGGTAATGGCAGTGACCGCGAGCGGCACGCTCTGCAGGTCCTCGGCGCGTCGCCGGGCGGTGACGACCACTTCCTCAATGGTGCCGTTATCGGCGCTCGCAACGCTGGTGCCGGTACTGGCATCGGCACCCCAAACGGCACTGGTAACGAATAGAGCGGCGGTAAAAGCAGCGCAGAACCTGTGCAACATGGTTCGACCCTCCCCAGATAATTATAGTTGGTGCTTCAGAGCAACAGCCCTTGAACATGTGTTCAAGATTAATTGAGCATCTGTTCTAATGCAACCCGGGCTTGCGAGGCTGCCAAAGCGGCTGCACGCGCGATGGCATTCCGCGCCGCTGGTGCGGACAGCGGGCCGCAACCGGATTAGTATTAGCCAATTATTTCAGGGACCTGCATGCCCCGCCACAAGCGCACGACCAAGGACAAGCTGATGGACGCCGCCGAGAAGCTCTTCGCGCGGCGTGGCTACCACGGCGTATCACTGCGCGACATCACCGGCGAAGCCGGCGTCAAGGTCGCACTGGTGAACTATCACTTCGGCACCAAGAAGAAGCTGCTTGCTGAAGTGATCGAGCGCCGCGGTCATGTGCTGAATGAGGAGCGGTTGCGGCGGCTTCTAGAGGAGCGCCTCAAGGCCGCGCCGCAGGCACCCAGCACCGAAGCTGTGGTCGACGCGTTCCTCAATCCGATTCTGGATCGGCTCGCGCATGCCGGCCCGGGCTGGCACAGCTACTTCTCGCTGCTGGCCTATGTGAATAATTCGCCTGAATGGGGCTGCACGCTGATGGGCAAGACGTTCAATGCCGTGGTGCGCGAGTTTATCCAGGCCGTCATGAATTCGCTCCCCGGCTCAGCGCCGGAGGACATCTACTGGGGTTATAACTTCCTTACTGGCGCGCTAACGCTCTCGCTCGCCGAAACGGGGCGGCTCGACATACTCTCTAACGGTCTGTGCCGCTCGGATGACGTCGCAGCGCTAAGAGCGCGACTGGGCCCCTACGTAGCAGGAGGACTTCGCAGCTTGGCACGCAGCGGCGACCGGCAGTAATGGGGACTGGCGCTGTCAGGAGCGAGGATTTCGAGCCGCTAACCAGGACTGCGAACTGATCTCGTAACTGACCACCTTCTGCGCATACCAGTCCTCGAGACCGCGATATTGCATACCCAGCCTGCTCATAACGGCCATCGAAGCTTTGTTTTCGGGGTGGCATACGGCATACAGAGCTTCGGCACGCAATCGATCAAACGCAAAATCGGCCATCGCCACTGCCGCTTCTATGGCGATGCCTTGGCGCCACCTGTCTCGACGCACTCGCCAGCCCACCTCGAGTGGACAGGTCGGATCAGGCTCGGTGCCCTGCTTCCGTAAATTCTGAATGCAACCGGCCCCTACGATTTCGCCAGAGATAATCTCGATGATGCTCCACCAGGAGTAGCCCCATTTCGCCCAGCGCGCCTTTACCCGATCGATCGTAGCCCGTGTTTCGAGCAGCGTCTCGGGGTGTCCGGTGATGTAGCGCATGACCTCCGGATCTGAATTGAGCTCATGCAACCCATCAAGATGCTCATCATTACACGGCACAAGCATTAGCCTTACGGTCTTGATCTCGAACTCCGGACGTGGAGGCATGGATGTCTTCGTCTCCATGAGTCAGCGAAATACTAAAGCTAGGCCCGTGTGCCACGTAATGCGTTCAATGCGATTTGCCTGATCGCGTACGCGCACGTGGCGGGTCCAAAGCCTCAATACGGATTCGTAACCGGAATCAGCGCCCCAGTGATCGCCTGTGAAGCCGGTGAGGCAAGAAATACAATCACGTCGGCCACCGCCTCGGGACGGGTCCAGCGCACCGGATCGGTGGCCGGCATGCTGCGTCGGTTCTGCGGTGTGTCCATGGTGGCGGGAAGCACCGCGTTAACGGTAATCCGACGCCGCTGCAGCTCCGCGGCCAGACTCTCGGTGAGTCGCGCCACGGCGGATTTCGCCGCAGCATACGGTCCCATGCCGGCGCTCGCCTGCACTGCGGCCATTGCGCCAATGTTGATGATGCGGCCACCGTCCTTGAGGTGCGGGAGCGCTGCCACGCAGGAGTTGAGGCAGGTTCCGACATTGATCGCGTAGAGCCGCTGCCACGTCGCGGGCGAATCGTCCGCGAGCGGCGCCCAGGAAAATCCGCCGGCTACATTGACAAGCGCATCGAGCATCCCGAAGCGCGCGACCGCCGTAGCAATGGCAGCGCGCGCCTCTTCCGGGTTCGAAAGGTCGGTGTTCCCGATCCCGATCGAACTCGCATCTGGAGCATCACCGGGTACCGGCCCGTGATTGACGCGCGCTACATGATAGCCGGCGCGCAGGAAGGCTTCGGCGACGGCGGTGCCTAATGCACCATAGCCACCTGTTACCAGCACAGAGCGCGATCCGGGCGAATCGGGTATAGAGTCGGTGCTCACCAGATCTCCGATGTCCAGCCGCGCGAGGTCTTGGGGCCGCCCTTCCCTTGCGCTGAGGAGCGGAATCGGTCAATCAATTTAGCCATCGTCGAAGCGTACCACGAGCGATTCCGGGACTCCCTCTCAGGCGCCCGGCGCCCCACATCTTGGCAGTCAGAGCGTGAACGCCTACAGTGGACTCAGCTCGACGACAACAGGGGGAAAGGCCATCATGAACTACAGAGTCCCGCTTTATCTGTGCGGCGCCGCAATGACAATTCTTGGGGTTACGGCGGTCTTTGCGGCCGAAGGCAGTGATCGTCTCCCAGGCGACCACGGTCGCATGGCCGATGGTGTGTTGCCGCTGTCTCCACCGCCGCGGCCGCCGGGTGGGCAGATGACGATGGCGAAGAGCACAGTGCGCGCGCCGACGATCGCGCTGGCGGTCGAGGCTGCGCAGGCGATTGCAGAAGGCTGCAAGCAATATCCACTGGGCATCGCTGTGGTGGACGCCGCCGGCGAGCCGATCCTCGTCTACCTGCCCGACGGCAGCGAACCGAGTCATGGCTATACCGCAATTCGCAAGGCCTACACGGCTGCCACGATGAAGTCCTCGACGACCCCGCTGGTCGAAGAGGCGCAAAAGGATCCCGCGTTCGCAGCCAAGATCAAGGCTGATCCCAATCTGATGGCTTTTCATGGGGGTCTCTTGCTGCAAGTCGGCACCGATGTGATCGGCGCGATCGGGGTCAGCGGTGCGGAACCTGGCGGCCACGACGATGAGTGCGGCACAATCGGTCTGAACAAAATCAAGGATCGCCTGAAGTAGACTGCCGCCATCCTGCACGGGCTTTGGGGTCTCCTCGACCCGCGGTTGAGGCGATTGCGGTAGTCTGACGCCTCATAATGGGAGATGTTTTCGGTAGCGTTTCCGGGATGCAATGGAATTGAAGTTCGAAGACAAGCACAGCATGAACCAAGCCACTGCCGAACATCGGCTTTGATACGGAGCGCCAAGCAGTCAATGAATGCGCCCGATGGCCGCAGTCGGACGTCCAACCGGCGGCACTCAACCGCGCTGTGGTCGCCGCGCTTAACGGCGCTGCTCATCGTCTCGGTGCTGCTGCTCGCGGCCATCAGTGCGCTGGCCGCGCGCAGCCTCGCCACGCTGAAAACCGGCAACGAATGGATTATTCACTCCCAGCGCGTGCGCTTTGAGAATGGCCAGGTCCTGCAGCTGTTGACGGATGTCGAAACCGGCTTACGCGGCTATGCGCTAAGTGGCAATCAGTTATTTTTGGAACCTTACCAGGCCGCCCAAGCGCCGCTGTCGCAATCGCTCGCGCATCTGAAGCAGTTGACTGCGGACGATCCCACCCAAGCAGCCAACGAGCTTGAACTCGAAACTCGTGCGCAGGCATGCCTTTCATACGCGCAAGGTGTGATCCAGCAGGTCGCGAGCGGAGATGTGGCCGGGGCACGCTCGCTAATCGCTGGCGGTGAGGGCAAGCGCAGAATGGATGCTGCGCGCGCAATCTCCACGCAAATGCAGGCCGAGGAACTGCGATTGCTTGATCAGCGCCGTGTCGGCAGAGACACAGCACTGCACAATACTGAGATTGCATTGTGGGTCAGTGGCGCTCTCGCCGTCATATTGCTTTTCGTCATAGCCTATAGTGCAGTACGGACTGGCGAGCGCCTAAGGCGGGGCGAGAGAACGCTTGCCACTACGCTACGCAGTGTCGGCGATGCCGTGATTTCCACCGATCCGGCGGGGGTCGTGCAATTCATGAACGCCGTTGCCGAACGACTGACTGGCTGGGACACAACAAGCGCACTCGGGCGTGATCTGGACCAGGTGTTTCACATTGTCAATGAACAAACGCGCATGATAGTAGAGAGTCCGGCCAGCAAAGTGCTGCGTGAAGGATCGGTTGTCGGGCTTGCCAATCACACCCTTCTCATCGCGCGTGATGGCAGCGAGCTTCCTATCGAAGACTCGGCCGCACCGATCATCGATGGCGAAAGCCTTTTGGGGGTGGTGCTGGTGTTTCGCGACGCCACCACCGAGCGCGCCGCGCAACACGCATTACTCGCAAGCGAGAAGCGCTTTCGAGCCGCCGTTGATGCAATTCAGGGCGTATTGTGGACCAATACCGCCGAGGGAGAGATGCGCGGGGTGCAGCCGGGCTGGGCCGCTCTCACCGGACAGCAATATGCTGACTACCAGGGATTTGGCTGGGCAAATGCAGTGCACCCCGAGGATGCGCAGCCCACCATTGAGGCGTGGAAACTTGCCGTGGCCACGCAGAAACCGTTTGTTTTCGAACATCGGGTCAAGCGCCACGATGGCGAATGGCGAACATTCGCCATTCGCGCCATCCCTGTTTTTACCGATAACGGCGCAATTCGCGAATGGGTTGGAGTTCACACCGATATTTCGGATCGTTTGCGCGCGCAGGAATTATTGCGCGAGGCAGATCGCCGTAAAGATGTCTTTCTGGCGACGCTGTCGCATGAGCTGCGCAATCCGCTCGCGCCGATCCGAAACGCCGCGAGTTTGCTCGAAAACACTTCTCTTAAACCCGAGGATATCGAACGCAGTCGCCTAATCATCGCGCGGCAGGTCCGTCACATGGCATCGCTGCTCGATGACCTGCTCGATATGTCACGGATCACGCGTGGCGGATTTACGCTAAAGAAAGTGTATGTGAATCTTCAGACGCTCCTGGCTGAAGCCGTGGAGACGGCAAGACCGCTCATTGATGCCAAACGACACACGCTGGAACTCGAGTGGCCCGCACACCCTATCGAGGTGGAAGCTGACCCGGTTCGTCTGGTGCAAGTTATCTCGAATCTCCTAACTAACGCCGCCAAATACACGGACCCCGAAGGCCGCATTACTTTCGGGGCGCGAGCCGAGGAGAAGAATATTGTTATCTTCGTCCGCGATACCGGAGTCGGGCTCGCCCCGGAAATGTTGACGCACGTTTTCGAAATGTTTGCTCAGGTCCAGCCGCATCAGGAGCGTACCGAAGGCGGGCTTGGGATCGGGCTTGCATTGGCGAAGGGTTTGGTGGAACTGCATGGGGGGCGGATTGAGGCGCGAAGCGACGGCATTGACCGGGGCTCCGAGTTCATCGTGGTTTTACCGGGCCTTCGCGTTGCAACCGGCACCCTGCTACAGACAGCGGCGGGCGCCGGTGGCAGGGCAGTGACGCGCACGGTGCGGCGAGTCCTGATTGCCGATGACAATCGCGACGGTGCCGAAAGCCTCGCGATGATTCTGGGGATGTCGGGTCACGAGGTTCATACCGCTCATACGGGACCAGAAGCGCTTCAGATGGCAGCCCTGCACCGCCCGCACGTTGCCATCCTGGATATTGGAATGCCGGGATTGAGCGGCCACGAGGTGGCGCAGCAGATCCGCCGGGCAGCCTGGGGCGTGCACATTACGCTCATTGCGGTCACTGGCTGGGGCCAGGAGGAGGATAGGCGTCGTGCGTTGCGCGCGGGATTCGATCATCACTTAACGAAGCCGGTGGACCCGGAAACGCTGCAGCAATTGCTCGTCCCCTCTTGAGGACTGCGCCAGAACATGGATATAAAGTTCCCGGCACTGCGCATTGCGCGACCCAGCGACGATCTTGAGCGTCTCTTGCCATTTTATCGCGATGGTCTCGGCTTGAGCGTGCTGCACGAATTTGCGGATCACGAGGGGTTTGACGGCATGATGCTGGGTCGCGAGGGCTTGCCGTATCACTTTGAATTCACGCGTGCCAAGGGGCATACCGCTGGAAGGGCACCAAGCCGTGATCATCTGCTCGTATTCTACCTGCCGCGGTTCGAAGCCTGGCGGGCGGCAATCGATCAGATGCTCGCCGCAGGTTTCGAAGCCGTCGCTTCATATAACCCATATTGGGATCGCAATGGCGTGACCTTCGAAGATCCCGACGGATATCGCGTCGTATTTCAGAACGCCGAGTGGTCGCCCTGAACTCTTTGCGACTTTAGCTACCGAGCTCACAGATTGAGCTCGCCACGCTCGTCAGCGGCGCTGCTTTCAAACGGTGGCCGTCCATTAGCGGAAAATAGCAGTCTGCTAACTCAGCCAGCCGCCAGTGAATCCGGCCGCCTTGAGCCCCGCGCGAAGAGCGCCACAACGGCGCATCAGGGACCAAATTAGTCCGCTGCGATGATTTTCTATCATCAACACGGTCGGGCCTTCATTGATCCCAAAATGATATGGGGACACCCACCCTACGCTCTCTGGCGCGTCGCTTGGGAATACCGGATTGAACGAGGCCTTGAACCCATAGGGGTTGGGCACGTGAACTGGTAGAGCTTTCATATGGGCGATCGTGGGCGCCACGATTTCCGGCGCAAATGGCAGCGAGGCGGCAACGGCCCATGGCGCGACGGTGCCGTCATCCGGACCATGGGGTGCGCCGCGAGCCACGTAGTCGTAGAACACCCGCTGCACGCCGTCGATAGTCCGCATCTGGTTACCTGGGCCGTCACTGGCCGTGACACCCCAGCACCACTTACCAACGTGATCGAATCCGTGCGGATTCTCGATTGCATATTGCTGCTGGATGAGCGTGGCCCGGCGACTGTTTTCAAAATAGTCGCTGCCGTGGGCCCGCATGAAGGGATCCTGAACGCCGCGTAGGTCACACCAAATGTGTGACATCTGATGTATGAACAGCGGCCCTGCATAAAGAAACTCGATCCCATAGATCCGCTTCCACTGGTAGCTCTTGCTCCAGGCATCGTAGCAGCGAGGCTCGATCGGATGCGTGGGAGACCCCAGTGCCAGCAGATAGAGCAGGAGCGCCTCGTCATACCCCTGCCAGTGGAAGGGCAGGAAGCCACGCTCGGGACGCCAACCATGGCACAGGGTCTGCTGACCATTGAGCATCCAGGCCCAGTCGACCCGTTCATACAAGGCGCGTGCTTTCTCCCGTATTTCGGTTTCCTGCGCGCCACTGCCATCGAAGTACTCACCGGCGAGCAGCACGCCGGCCATCAGCAGTGCGGTATCGATGCTCGAGAGTTCGCAGCCCCACTCGCGCCGGCCGCTGCGCATGTGGAGAAAATGATAGTAGAAGCCGCGGTAGCCGCTGGCATCGGCATCCTCGCTTTGTTCGCTGGCCGCGAGGAAGTTCAGCATCTGTAGCGTACGCCGCGCGGCGGCCGCTCGCTCCATAAAGCCGCGCTCTACGCCGACCGGATAGACCGACAGCGCCATGCCCATTGCCGCAATGCTTGCGGGCCAGTTCAATGCCGTCTTGTCGAGCACCAGCCCGTTGGCGAGATTAATCTCCCGTACGAAATATTCAAAAGAATCGCGCTGCAGGCGCCGCAATGTGCGCGCATTCAGCGAATCATCTTCGCAGTGACTTTGGAGACAGGTTGCTAACATGAGAGCTGGATCAAACTGAGAGATTGCAGTTCGAGACCCACCCTGATCCGAGCAGCATTCCCATTACCTGAAGATGCCGGCGCTTTGCAATCCGATGCTGGAGCGCTGATCGGCACGGCCGCCGGTGCCAGCTGGGGCGTCTCGACTGTGCCCAGTGTCCGCCGGCACCCAGATCCAAGAATCAGTTACCGCTTTCCATCTTTGGGCGGAACTACCTTATGATTTGCGTTCATTGGTGGTGAGCGCGCAATGCGCTCTGCCTCGTCAAGCTCCGCCTCCTCCTCGGGACTCACATTTCCCGCCTCGCGGATCTTCTGCTGCCCGCGCTTGGAGGCCACAAATTCCTGTTCCGCCTTATTGAAATGTTCGGCAGCTTCTGGATTGCCTTCGCCATGATTCGCGTCCGATGGGGGCTTGGAGCCCTTAACTCGCTGCGCTCCATTGGGGCCTTCATTCACATGGGTACCGTGCTTCACTGCGGATTCTCCTGTTTGAGTGTAGCTTAGAGCGCCTGCGCGACTCGTTGGTAGTTAAGAGTGCGCCCGCTGCCCCGGAGCGAACAACCTCTCAGACACCCGCTCACCCGTAGGAGAGCGCTGACGCCGTGCTGGTCCGGTGCTGCGAATCGAACTCGTCTGACAGTTGTGAGGACGGGCCGCCTACAGAGGAGCCCCCACCCGCATTGCATCATCAGCGACAATCATGGCTGAGCGCCGTGTGGAGAACAGAATAGACACACCGAATCCAGCGTTGCCAGAGCGCAGGCAGCACCGCTGGGAGCGCTGGTTGCCCTCACAACGGCGCGCAGCTTCAGCGTGGCACGATAGGCAGCAAATCCGGGCGGAACTGTTCAGCCTGGATCGGCTGGAGCAGCATGCCGCGGAGCTGGCGCTGGAACACCGGGCTGCCTTGAGCCGTGGTCGTGGCGTTTCCCTGGCCACACGCATCCGCCACAACCGCACGGCCCTGCGGCGCGACTACGTACAAATCACACGCGCCACCTCCGGCCGTCGCAGCGTGACTCCGGCAGCGCAATGGTTCATCGACAACTACTATGTCGTCGAGCAGCAGCTGCGGATGATCCGCGACGATTTGCCCGCTGGTTACTACCACCAGCTGCCTAAATTGGCTGTCGGCCGTTTGAGCGGCTTTCCGCGCATTACCGGCCTGGCATGGGATTTCATTGCCCACACGGACAGCGCGTTCGACGCCCAGGCACTAACGCGCTTTATCCACGCCTACCAGCGCGTCGAACAGCTTACTCTGGGGGAGCTGTGGGCGCTCGCCAGCATGCTGCGCGTGGTGCTGATCGAGAATCTTCGGCGCGCTGCCGATCGCATCATAGACGACCGCTTGCAGCGCAACGCGGCGGATCGCATGGCCGATCGCCTTTTGGGCTCACCCACTCGCCCCGCCGAACCGCTCGATCAGGTCGTTCCGCGCGGCAAACGCATACCGCTGCCGCGCGCCTTTGCCGTACAGCTGGCACGGCGGCTACGCGATGTACAGCGAAGCGAGACCTCCGCGGTGCACTGGTTCGAGGAGGCGCTGCGCGCCGCCGGTCTTGATGCCGAAGCTCTGGTGCGCGAGGAACTTCAGACCCAGGGTGCCACCAATATCACGGTCCGCAACATCGTCACCAGTCTGGTGCAACTGTCGGCCCTGGACTGGGCCGATATCGTGGAATCCCTCAGCGGCGTGGATGCGGCATTGCGCGAACACAGTGCTTATGGGGCCATGGATTTTGCAACCCGAAATCGCTATCGCACGGCGATTGAGGAACTGGCGCGCTGCTCGCACCTGACGGAACTGGAAGTTACCCAGCGGGCACTGGCGATTGGCCGCGGCCGTGACCCCCGGCCGGAGGTTGGTCAGGTGCTGATCGGCACCGAGCGCAGGGCGTTCGAGAAGTCGCTCGGCGGCCACCTGCCGCTGTCCATTGCAATGCGTCGCCTGATAGTGCGGGCGGGGATTGGCGGCTACCTCACGGTGTTACTGGGCCTGACGCTGCTGCTGCTATATGCCGGAGCAACCGCCGTACACCCCACTTCCGCCCTGGTGCGCGCGCTGCTGTTGTTCACGATGGCGTTGCCGGCCAGTGAATTGGCAAGTTCGCTGCTCAACGCCGCGGTCACACGGCTGATTGCGCCACAGGCGCTGCCCGCTATGGAGCTTGGCGGTGTCGTGCCGGAGGCAGCCAGAACCGTGGTCGTGATTCCGATTCTGCTGACCACCGTGCCCGATGTACTCGAATTGTTGGATCAGCTGGAAAATCATTTTCTCGCGAGCGCCCGTGGCGAGCTGTATTTCGCGCTCCTTGCCGATGGGGGCGACGCCGATGCGGCGGTAGCGCCGAACGATGCCGCACTCATTGCTGCCGGGCTGCGGGGCATCGAACGGTTGAATGCGCGCTATGGACCAGGGCGTGCCGGCGCACGGTTTCTATGGCTGTATCGTCAGCGGCGCTGGAACCCGGCGCAGAACAAATGGATGGGATGGGAGCGCAAACGCGGCAAGCTGCAAGAGCTCAATCGGCTGCTGCGCGGCTCCTCTGAGACCAGCTTCGAGCTCAGCGCTGAGGAACGGGCGGCGCTGCCACGCGCGGTCCGTTACGTTCTGGTGCTGGATGCGGATACCCAACTCGCGCCGGGCGCTGCGGAACGGTTGATTGGGAAACTTGAGCATCCGCTCAATCGGCCGCATTTTGATTCTACGAAAGGGCGCGTTACCAGAGGCTACGGAATTCTGCAGCCACGCGTTACGCCGGCTTTCCAGGCCGGCCCAACGCACACGCGTCTTCAGGACCTGCTCTCGGGGGCGCCGGGGCTCGATCCTTATGCTTTCGCGGTCTCCGATGTCTACCAGGATCTGTGTGGCGAAGGCTCCTTTACGGGCAAGGGGCTGTATGACATCGACGCCTTCGAGCGGTCCCTGGCGGGGAGAATTTCCGAAAATGCCATTCTGAGCCATGATCTGCTTGAGGGACTGCTGGCGCGCGCGGCCCTCGCCTCCGATGTCGCCGTAATAGAATCGGCCCCCGATCGTTATGATGTCGCGGCCTCGCGCGAGCACCGCTGGGCGCGCGGCGACTGGCAGCTGCTGCCGTGGCTGCTGGGCACTGCACCCCTCTCGTTCCTCGGTCGCTGGAAGATATTCGACAATCTGCGCCGCACGCTGGTGCCACCAGCCACGCTGATCGCCCTGATCGTGAGCTGGATGCTGCCGACACCGCAGGCATGGTGGTGGACCTTCGCGGTGATTGGCTCGATTGCGGTGCCGGCGCTGCTACCCGTGATCCTCAGCACCTTGGATCGCCCGCGCCAGCTGCGGCAGCCGAGCGGGCGGCGCGCGCTGAGGCGAGAGACGTACCTTGCATCCGCCTTCAGCGCATTTCAGCTCGCGCTGCTACCTGACCGCGCCCTGCGGATGATGGATGCGATCGTTCGCACGCTCTATCGCCTCCTCCACAGCCGGCGGCATCTACTCGACTGGACCAGCGCCGCGCAGGCCCGCCGTTACAGCCGCCTGGATCTGGCCCGCTATGCGAACCATATGTCGGCTGCTTTGCTGGTGACAGCATTTGTAGGGGCCGCGAGTTTGCTCGCGGCGCCTGCGAACTGGGAAAGAATTGTGCCGTGGCTCGTACTGTGGCTGCTGGCGCCATGGTTCGCGCGTCAGCTGAGTCTGCCGCTCACCGCCCCGGAGGCACAGCGCTTGAGTAGTAGCCAGGCCCAGGGACTGCGCCTTATCGGGCGAAGAACCTGGGGCTACTTCGAACGCTTCGTGACGGCCGATGAGCACCATCTGCCCCCGGATAATTTTCAGGAGACGCCGAACCCGGTCGTTGCGCACCGCACTTCGCCGACGAATATCGGCCTCTACCTGCTATCCACCGCGAGCGCCTACCGCTTTGGTTGGTTGGGATTACAGGAGTGGACCGAGCGCCTGGAGGCGACCTTCGCGACGCTGGCACGCCTCGAGCGTTATCGCGGCCACTTTCTGAACTGGTACGACACGCGGAGGCTGGACCCGCTCCAGCCAACCTATGTGTCGACCGTGGACAGTGGCAATCTGGCCGGTCATTTGCTGACACTGGCGAATGCCATCGAATCGGCCACGACACAACCGCTTTGGCACGAGGAGCGACTGGCGGGGCTGCGCGATGCGCTGGAGTTAGCCGCGCCTGATGCCGCCGCCGAACTCACGGCAGCAGAAATCGATGCCTACCGTGCCGCCACTGAGCAGGCGGCCGATCGCCCCGCACAACTGCGCCTCTACTGTACCCGCATACTTCAGCAGTCACGCGCAGCAGCCGGCGATCCGGCAGATCGCAGCATCGATGTGCTGGATGGTGCACGACCCAACTGGGCACGGGCGGCGGCCGCCTGTGCACGTGGCCATCTGCGCGATCTTGATGCGCTGGCGACCGAGACTGCTGTGAGCGCATCGACATTGATTGATTGCAGCCGCGCCTCCGTGCCCGACAGCGCAGCCAAGCAGGCCGCTCTAGAGTTGCTCGAACGCGTGGCCCGCATTGCCGCCATGGCGCGCCAGCTGGTGCAGGAGATGGACTTTTCGTTCCTCCTCGAACCCCAGCGCCTGCTGCTGTCGATCGGCTATCGGGTCCACGAAGCCTGCCTGGATACGAGCCACTACGATCTGCTGGCGTCCGAAGCACGCCTCGCCAGCTACATCGCGATTGCCAAGCGCGAAGTGCCAACGCGGCACTGGTTCCGTCTGGGGCGGGGTCAAGTGCCGGTCGGTGATTCCGCTGCGCTGGTCTCCTGGTCCGGGTCCATGTTCGAATACCTGATGCCCTCGCTCATCATGAGCGAGCCGCGTGGCAGCCTGCTCGAACGCGCTACGCGCGGAGCCGTTCGCTGCCAGCGTGAATACGCCGCAGCACGTGAGGTGCCGTGGGGCATATCAGAGTCCGCCTATAACCAGCGCGATGTAGAGCAGACCTACCAGTATTCGCCCTTCGGGGTACCGGCACTGGGACTGAAGCGGGGATTGGCAGCGAATCTGGTGATCTCGCCCTACTCGACCGCCCTGGCGTCGATGGTCGAGCCGCTCGCCTCGAGCGTTAACTTTCAGGCCTTGCGCGCGATGGGCGCCTTGGGGCGTTTTGGTTACTTTGAGTCTCTGGATTTCACGCCGAATCGCCTGGCCGAGGGCGAGCGTGTCGCCACGATCCGGGCCTACATGGCGCACCACCAGGGCATGACGATCGTCGCGCTGGTGAACACGCTGCTCGATGGCGCGCTGCGGCGCGAATTCCATCGCGAGCCGATCATTCGAGCCGCCGAATTGTTGCTGCAGGAAAGAGCACCACAGTTGGTCGACTCGCTGGAGACTGGGGACATTGCGGAGGCACCGGGCGCGCCGCTGGCGATCCAACTGGGGTCTCGGCGGCGCCGTCTGCACACCTGGCGTCCCCTGACGCCACAAGCGCAACTGCTCAGCAACGGCCGCTATGTAGTGCTGGTGAACGCCGCCGGGAGCGGGGCGACACGCTGGCGCGACTTGGCCGTGACGCGCTGGCAGGAGGATCGCGGTCCCAATGAGGGCGGCCAGGCGATCTACCTGCGCGACGTGGATAGCGGCGCGCTGTGGTCGGCCGGGTTCCACCCGACCACCGCGGTGCCGGATGCCTACCAGGTGACCTTTGCCGAGGATCGGGTGGAGATTGCCCGTCGCGATGGATCGCTCAGTACGACGCTCGAAATGCTGGTTTCTGCGGAGCAGGACGCGGGGG
This sequence comes from Steroidobacteraceae bacterium, assembly GCA_049521875.1. Lineage (GTDB taxonomy): Bacteria > Pseudomonadota > Gammaproteobacteria > Steroidobacterales > Steroidobacteraceae > FEN-1191. The sequence continues at coordinate 17,015 of JBEKOK010000027.1, read as the reverse complement.
CCCATCGCGTGACGATCGTGAACCGCGGCAGCCGCACCCGCACGATTGAGATTACTTCCTACGCTGAGCTGGTGCTCGCTACGCAGGCTGCCGATCGCGCCCATCGTGCGTTCTCAAATCTGTTTATCGAAACCGAATACCTGCCGGATCTGGAGGGTCTGCTGGCGGCCCGTCGCCCCCGCTCACCGACCGATCGCCCCGCCTGGGCAGCCCACATGGCCGTGGTCGAGGGCGAGCAGGTGGGCCCGGGCGAATATGAAACTGACCGGGCGCGCTTCCTCGGGCGCGGACGATCGCTCGCTTTGCCGCGCGCAATGCTCGAGCGCACGCCGTTGAGCGGCAGCGTGGGCCACGTGCTCGACCCGGTGTTTAGCCTGCGCCGGCGTCTGCGGGTAGCGCGCGGCGGCACGGTCAGGGTGACGTTCTGGACGGCGCTGGCCGAGTCGCGCGAGGAAGCACTGCAGATTGCCGACAAATGTCGCGATCCGGCAGCCTTCAGTCGCGCTTCAACGCTCGCCTGGACGCGGGCCCAGGTGCACCTGCATCACCTCGGCGTGGATGCCGAGGAGGCCGGACTGTTCCAGCGACTGGCCGCTCACGTCTCTTACTTCAATGCCACGCTGCGCCCGGCCAGCGATGCCTTGCAACAGAATCAGAGCGGTCCGTCGGATCTGTGGGCGCTGGGCGTGTCCGGCGACCTGCCGATTGTCGTGGCCCAGATCGACGACACCGATCAGATCGACCTGGTGCGCCAGCTGATCCGTGCCCATGAGTACTGGGCCCTGCAAAATCTCGCAGTCGATCTGGTAATTATCAACGAGACGGCGAACTCATACGCCCAGGAACTGCACGCCTCCATCGAGACTCTGGCGCAGGCGAGTCTGGCGCCGCCGGCAAAATCCACGGAGCCGCGTAACGGCCGCCTCTATGTGCTCGCTGCTGCGCAGGTATCGAGCCCCGCGCGCCAGGCGCTGTTTACGGCGGCCCGCGCGGTACTGCGCGGGCGGCGCGGCGGACTGGCCGAGCAGCTCAATCGCCTCGAGAGCACCGCCGCCGAACGCGCGGCGCCCGCGCTGCCACCACGGCCACGGCCCTTTGGTGCGGGCGTGGCGCGCGTGCCCACGCCACAAGGGGCGGAGTTGGGCAATGGTTGGGGCGCTTTCGAGAATAAGGGTCGCGAGTACGTCATTCGCCTGCCGCCGGGGCGTTGCACGCCCCTGCCCTGGATCAATGTCATCGCGCAACCCGATTTTGGCTTCCAGGTATCGGCCGAGGGCGCCGGCTTCACGTGGTCGAAGAACAGTCGCCAGAACCCCCTGACGAGCTGGTCCAACGATGCCGTGAGCGACCCGCCGCCAGAGGTACTCTACGTTCGCGATGAGGAGAGCGGTGAGCTGTGGTGCCCCACCGCGACGCCGATCCGCGATCCGGACGGGTTCTACGTGGCGCGCCATGGCCAGGGGTATTCGGTGTTCGAATACCACTCACGCGAGATCGATCTGGAGCTGCAGCAGTTCGTGCCACGCGCGGCCTCCTACAAGGTCTCGCGGCTCAAGGTGCATAACGATAGTCAGAGCTCGCGCCGTCTTTCGGTCTGCGCTTACGTGGAATGGACGCTTGGTCCGGTGCGCGCTGCCAATGCGCCGTACGTCATCACCGAGTTGTGCGCCGAGACCGGCGCACTGCTGGCGCGCAATCCTTGGAACAGCGACTTTCGTGGGCGCGTTGCGTTTCTTGATCTGTGCGGGGCGCAGACCGGACGTACTTCGGACCGGCTCGAATTCCTCGGTCCCGACCGATCGCTCGAGGCGCCGGGGGCACTCAGAAGCAGTGCTCCCTGGTCGATGCGTACGGGAGCGGGCCTGGACCCGTGCGCGGCGCTACTGACGCCGCTGGTGCTGGCGCCTGGGGAGACGCAGTTCGTGACGGTACTGCTCGGCGAGGCCGAGGGGCATGCAGCGGCGGTCGCGATGATTCGCGCGGCACGTGCGCGCAATTTCGAGCAAGCGTTCGCCGATATCCAGGATTCCTGGGAGCAGGTGCTCGGCACGGTGCAGGTCACCACGCCTGATCCCTCGTTTGATGTGCTGATGAATCGCTGGCTGCTCTATCAGACCCTCGGATGCCGAATCTGGGCGCGAGCCGGTTTCTATCAGGCCAGCGGCGCTTACGGTTTCCGGGATCAGCTGCAGGATGTGCTGGCTCTGGCTGTCGGCGCGCCGCAGGTCGCGCGCGCTCATCTGCTGACGTGCGCCGGCCGCCAATTTCTCGAGGGCGATGTCCAGCATTGGTGGATGCCGGGCACCGGTCGTGGCGTGCGTACCCGTATCAGCGATGATCGGGTGTGGCTCGCATACGGGATGGCCCAATATCTTGGCACCACCGGCGATCACGCGCTGCTCGATGAACCCGTAGCGTTCTTGCGCGGTGCGCTGCTGGCGCCTGAGGCCGCGGATGCTTATTTTGAACCCGAGATCAGCGACGAGGCGGGTTCGGTGTTTGAACATTGCGCGCGCGCCCTCGATACCAGTCTTGAGATCGGCGCACATGGACTGCCGCTGATCGGAACCGGCGACTGGAACGATGGTTTCAATGCTGTGGGCGCAGCAGGGCGCGGCGAGAGCGTCTGGCTGGGGTGGTTCCTGTGCGCCACGCTGGAGGCCTTCGTGCCGCTCGCGGAAGCGCGCGGCGAGAGTGCACGCGCACTGCGTTGGCACACGCACGCGGATTCCCTGCGTCGGAGCCTGGAACAGGCCGGCTGGGACGGAGATTGGTACCGGCGCGGCTACTTCGATGATGGTTCCCCGCTGGGCGCGGCAGGCAACGCCGAATGCTGCATTGACTCGATCGCCCAGTCCTGGGCGGTACTGTCCGGGGCGGCAAATCCGGCGCGCGCTGCGCACGCGATGGCGGCCGTCAGCGAACGATTGTGGAAGCCCGCTGAGCGGATGGCGTTGCTGTTCACCCCACCCTTTGCACACAGCCTGCCAGATCCTGGCTATATCAAGGCCTATCCGCCGGGTGTGCGCGAAAACGGCGGCCAATACACGCATGCGGCGATCTGGTCGCTGATGGCCCACGCGCAGCTGGGCGATGGGGAGCGGGCCAAGGAATGGTTCGACGCCATGAGTCCGATCCACCACAGCGAGAATCTGGACGCAGTGGCACGCTATCAACTCGAGCCCTACGCGGTCGCAGCCGATATTTATGCCGCCGAAGGTCACGTCGGACGCGGTGGCTGGTCGTGGTACACCGGTTCCGCGGGCTGGCTATACCGGGCCGGCCTCGAGTCCATTCTCGGTTTCCGGGTCGTCGGTACCCAGCTTGCTGTCGAGCCTTGCGTCCCCAAGAACTGGCGCCGCTTCGACATTGCCTTTCGCTACCGCGGCAGCCACTACCAAATCACCGTGACCAATCCGTTCGGTGTCAGTTCCGGCGTCAATCACGCGGAAGTGGATCATCGCATCATTCTGCGGGCTCCGGTCCGCGTCGATTTGCTCGATGATGGCGCTGAGCATGTCATCCGCGTCGTGATGGGATAGCTAGCGCCAACTCACCGGCAATGGCAGCAAGGTCTCTTGTAGGTCGGTTCTGACGCGAGCCATCAGGCGCCGCTGATAGTCGCCCACTCCCCTGACACCCAGGATGGGTACCGCAGTCACGGATTGGCGCTTTAGCACTAAAGGAGGATCGCGATGAACGTGCCCTGCTTCAAGGTCATCCGGCTCGGAAATCGCTGGGGCGTCACCGAACTTAGCCTCGATTGGGTGCTGGCCGAGTTTGACGAGCGCGAGTCGGCCACCGATTACGCCCGTTCGCTCGCCACTGCCAGTGAGGAGGCTATTCTGGAGGGCGAGAATGAATTCGGCCACCTCGAAGTTCGCCACGTATTCTCTACCGATGCCTCCGGAATCATGCGCATGAATACCGTCGTTATCGAGGGCGATCTCAGCGCCGCTTAGCTGGCTGCCCTCAGGCGCTTCGTCTTGCCGCAGCCAGCAGTTGCCGAAGTGCCGATTGCGTGTTGTTGTTCAGCACATTAGCGACGCTTGCGCAGGCCAGTCTGGCTGCACTATCGACGAGCACTTCCGACTTCCACCTGCCGTTCGTTCCACCGTGGCTCAGTACACCGGTCGGCGACACGGACCAGCCAAGCGCATAGTCACCGCCAAACGGGGGTGTGTGCAGAGTGCTCCACGATCCTTCGCTCAAGAAGTACTTCGGCATGTCCCGATGCGCCTCGAGATAGACCAACAGATCACCCAAACGCATATGCACGCGCCCAGCCGGCGCCATCACAGCCGGGATATCGGCCCGATCCGGATGCAGCCCAGTGGCTCCCATCATATGGCCCACAGGTTGATCCAGGTGCCCAGGAAGTCCTGGCGAGCCGAAGCCGGCGCTTGGTAAATGCAGCGGCACAAAGACGTAGTCAGTAATGAGTCTTTCCCATGGTTTGCCGGTTAGAGTTTCAAGCATGAGCGCGGCAACCACATAGTCGGCATTGCTATAGCTCATCTGCGTTCCCAGTGGTGCGCTCGGCGGTTGCTGAAGTGCCTCCCGCGCATAGGCAAGACGCGATGCGTGCATATCGGTCGCGTTGAATTCCCCCTCTTGGTCGCGGGGCAGGCCCCCGTGATGGCTGAGTAGGTGCAGCACGGTGACCTCGCGGTAGGCCGGCAACATGTCGCTGATCTGCGGACCGAGAACCTCCCCGAGCGTCGAGTGCCAGGCGAGCACGCCGGCCTCGATCAAGCGCGCAACCAGTGTTGCGGTGAAGGACTTGGTGACGGATCCCAGATGCCACTGATCCGATGGCTCCACCGCGACCGGGCTATCGACGGCCCTGCGGCCATCGACCAGAACATGCATTTTCTCGTTGGCATGCTGCCAGGCAACACCCATGGCGGGAGCGCGAGCCATGAGGCGCAACTCGTGAAGCCGCGTTGCAGTGAGCGGCGCATTGGGAAATACAACCTCGGGGGGCTCGGTGTACAGATCGCCGCGGACGAATACGAGCGGAATGTCCTGATTGCCGCGGTGGCATACGCCGACAATGCGATCAGAGCCGCTCAGCGTGCCCTCATAGGAGATCGGCGGCTTGTCGATGTCGAATCGTAGCCGCGGTGGCAGGACTTGCAGATGACCAATCGCGAGCTCGCCCTGATCGATCACGGACAGAGTCGCGTTGCCAGCGGCGTCGATAACGAGCTTCAGTCGGGTCGGTGGATCGTCGGTGCCTACGAAGGCAGACCAGGTACCAGAGAACGCCTCTTGCCCGAGGGCGCTATCACGAGCAACAACCCATTCCGACGCTGCGATGTAGGACAGAGCGGACAACACAATTTTGCGCCGTAAGGGAATCATTTCGTAAACCACGCATCTCCGTTGGCAGATCGCTAAACCCAGCGGTTAGGCGCGTGATCCCAAGACCCGAAAGTGCCACCGCTTATCGCCGCCATGAGCGCCCGCGTTGACCGTGAGCCGCCTCCCGTTAACGCGTCATTCTTGAAGATAACATCGCGCGCCAACGCAAAGTGTTTCCTAATCCTTTATCGCCATCAATCTTCTTCTTACTATCAATATCTTAGAGGACGACCATGACGTGCAAAATTCTGGTGGCCCCTCGGTGCCATCCGGACTCAGTGTGCCCGTTACTCGGCTGGATGCGTCTCGACTGTCGTATATTACGGCTCAGAAAGTAAGGCGGCGCGCCGCCTTGCTGGTGGCGATGTGGAGAACGCGCTTATGAAGAAGCTCAAGCACGAGCCAGAGCTGTTCAAGGCAGCACTATTGGCCGGCGTCCAATACGCGCAAGGTCGTAAGGCCGTCGAGTTTGAGCCCACTGACTCAGCGAGCGACAAGGCTCTGTACGTTTACAGGTTGCTCGTGCATGACAAGCTCATTGCGCCCATGCCTGAGGACCAGGTTAGCGAAAAGACAATCCGCCACCGCCTTGCGACCTGGTATGCGCATCAGCTGCCCGACGGTCACCGGCTACGGGAATAATCGGCGGCCCGTATCGGACATGGCGCGCCGGGGCGTCGAATTGGCCGCTGAAATAATCTAAACAATGTATCAGTCAGGCTGCCAGGCCTGATGAGGAATAGCACGTGATGACGCTCGGGGGGGTTGGGACACTCTTTGTCAGGCTGGAACTAAAACCGAGGGGTACGCGATGAACATCGTGTTGTGGGTTCTGCAGGTCCTTGCCGCGCTCCTGAGCGGCGTGCTGGGCCTTCTCATGGCGTTCATCGCGTACGGCCGGATGGTTCTGAGGCCAATGTCCTGACCGGCGGCTTCCATATGAAGCGCCTATACAATTACGCTTTTCAGAAGAGCATGACAGGATATCCCTGCAACAAGGTGCCGCCGGGCGAACCGTCACCAGATCGCGAGTGACTGACGCAGTCTCGGAGCGGCTAACCGGTGTTGTGGCACTGCCCGTATGCGCGAGCCAGGATCGGCTTCGGGTGTCGTGCTTAGCAGCCCGCGTGCTTTGCCGGTTTTCGGGCAAGATGTTCATGAAAGAGTCTGATCGCCACGCACTCTGGCGTGCCGCCAATGAGCAAACCAAAGAGCATACCCCCGAGCGGCCAAGGCGATCCCACATGGAGCACGACCGCGTGATTGTCGACAAACCACTGAGCGCGGTGAGTGACCCCTTCGATCGTCTCGATCAGTGTGCCTTTGATCACAAAGCCCTATTCGGTGCGTTGGCTCGTGGAACTGCAAATGCCACTGTTCCAGATCCGGCTCAAATGCGGACTAATTGATCTCATACGACTCGATTTACGACCATTCGCGCCATCTAAGTGAGCGACCTCAGCAGAAGCTCGCGTTCTCGACGGGTAGCATTAGGCGGCCTCACATCGAACAGTGTGCGGCCGCTCCCAGGGTGACCGGACAGCGCTCCTGAGCACACACTCTCTCCTCGCACAGCCTGCAGATAATGTCGGCTTCAGCCTTGGAGGTGGTGATGGCTTTTAGCATGACTTCTATCAACTGCGTCAAATGCTCCTGCTGCCTGCGGTCAAGCGCCTCAAACACCCAATTCAAGGCATCGCGTCGCGCGCGCAGCACGTCGCTTTTGCGCTGCTGTCCAGTCTCCGTCAGATATAAAGCGACCGAGCGCCGATCCTTTCCAGCGCGGCGCTCGATTAATCCCTCCTGCGCGAGTTTGTCGACGAGCCGCACACAACCGGAGTGACTGAGCTGCAAAATACCGCTGAGAAACTCGACGCTTTCACCAAAATTATGGCCGATCGTCACCAAGGCTGCCGCGGCCTGTCCCCCCATTGATATCTCCTCCTCCGCCTGTTGCTGCATTTTGTCGTTGACTGCGACGACGAAGGCTCCAAGGAGATTCCGACCCCTAGCGTTTTGCAATTTATCCATACTCCTATTGTGGTGGTCGAAAGAGTTGGCGCCACTCCACGCTGCATTTGCCCGAAAGAGCGCCGCAACCGCTAAATTATACAATATATGCGGCGCGCATGCATGTGATGGGTCGTTGCGACGCCAGCAGGCTACTCAGTCACGCGCGTTGTAGGTTGCGCAGACGATTCAGAAATCATGAGAAAAAAGTTCAGCTGAGCCCTCTGAGGTCCACGGACCGCATTTGTGCGGAACGCCCGCGCGGACACCTGAGCCAGGGGTGTCGTGGCGCTCCTCAACAAAATTAGCGCTACGCCACCGCATCGGTCGACGCGCCAACGTTCCGTAGTTGCAGTATGTATGACGCATGCATAGTATGAACCAAATTGTGGCCTTGGTCTTGCAGGGCCGTTGATCGTGGGATGGCCAACTCCCAAAGGGCGCGAAGGCGCGCCGGGGCCCGGCGAAATCGCCTGTGGCGCAGCCCAGCGACCGATCGAGTTCTCGCGAGGCCCTGCACCACATCGCCAGGCTACCTGGCACCGTCCCTGCATGATTCTTGGCGGCACAGGCAATCCCTTGCATTGCTTCAGTTCGTTGTCTCGGAACGAGTACAAGGAGTATGACTATGGCCCGTGATGTCGCGGTCTCCCCCTGCCATGACTTGGAGGAGCTGCTGAGGACTGTTCCAGCTGTGCCCACAAGCGCGAGTCTTGGGCAGGATATCGATGAGGCAAATGCAGTCCTGTTAGATCCCTCGATACGGGACGAGCTAAAGATAGCCCGCTTCCGCAGTTGGGCGAGTCGCCACCAGCCTTGCATGTTTGGGCGGCTCGGTGCCAAGAACGTGGGCGGAATCAGATATGACTGCTGCTGGATCAATCGCGATGACTTACGAAGAGGCAGTCCTTACGTCGCAAGCAAGATTCAACAGACCCGGGCGCAGTGGAAGCTGCGGGCCTCCGAAGGCTTGTCGCACGGCCTGATCGTCATGTTCAATGCACCGGAGCTGGCTTTCGCAAAGCCGGGGCCGCAACTGGTGCAGTTGTGTCTAGCACTCTGCAACCTGTACCTGATTGAACACGCTCCGGTGAGCGCCGATACCATTTATGTCGAGTCACTGCCACTGAAAAGCGCTGATGGCTCGGTCAGCTGCCTCAAAGGTGGCATAAACGTCTTTTATTCCACCGCGCATCGAACGGGAAATCACGACCGGCGCATCCCGGGAGGCATCATGATTTCGGTAAATTCCCCCGGACTGCTCGCCCACAGTCTGGTGAAACGCGGCCTTGCACCGGATCTATCGAGCGCCCTCAAAACCATTCTCAGACTAGCCAGGGCGTCGATTGGTAACGGTGGAATGTCGCGAGAAGTCGGCCATCAGCAAAGCTGCAGCTGGCACAACGTAGATACCACGCACGCAACGGGCCAGTGCCCGATGAGACGCCGGCCGAACAACATGCCAGATAGTCTTGCGACCGGCGACTACTCGGCCTTGTACCACACGGATGTTCTGGTACCGAGCAAAGTCATGGCGGATAGCTCACAAGATGTGCCGCGAGACTCACTGGAGGTGTGGCCGCAGTTGGATCTCAAGTACCTCTCGGCAACGGAGCTTGCGGCCGAACATGAGAACTTCGGTTTCGTACATGGAAAACCCGTGGCCGAAGAAAACCAACTCCAGCACACTTGGGCGCCCATTGCCGCGCCCGATCACCCCAATGAGGCACATCAGTCATGAAGCAACGACACCAGAAGCTCTACGTCGCGGCCGCGCTTCTAGCAACCTTGTGCTGGGGCGGCGGAATGACACTTACAAAGCTCGCACTGGTGCATATCGACCCATCGCCATTGCTAGTCATCCAACTGCTTTCAAGCATAGCGTTTCTAGTATGCATGGCGCCGCTCCTGCGTGTTCGCCTGCTACCGCCCAGATCTGCATCGAAACGCTGGTGGCTCGGCATATTGGAACCAGGGTTGGCGTATTTCCTCGGACTGGAGGGCCTGAAACGCATCAGCGCATCTGAGGCGGTGGTGCTCTCGGCCACTGAATCCATATTGGTGATTGCGCTCGCATGCTTGTTTGCAAAGGAACGACCCAGAGGCTTGGTTTATGTGTTGGCCGTGATTGGTGCGGCAGGGGCCGTGGTGGTTGCTGGCGGCCGTTCGAGCCTGCACGGCCAAGTACTGTACATTGCCGGCGATGCGCTGCTGGTGGGTGGAGTTCTGTGCGCCGCCGCCTACGTGGTGTTGTCATCCCACTTCTCATCGGTAACGGAACCGTTATCAGCGCTCATTGGGCAGCAAGGCGCGGCCGCGGTGTTTGCTGTAGCTATGTACATTCTTCTCGGTGAGCACGCGCTTCCAACGCGCGACATCACTGCTGCAGGCTGGGCGCTGGCCGTTGTCTCTGGGATCGTTCAGTATGGCTGCGCGTTCTGGTTCTATCTTTGGGCATTAAAGGGTCTTAGCGCGAGTGTCGCTGGATTGTTTTTGAATCTCATTCCAGTGTTCGGCCTGCTCATCGCCATGCCGGTGCTTGGCGACACACTCACCCCGCTGCAGTGGCTTGGGGCCGCAATGATCATTGGCTCAGTGTCGGTCTTGGCGTTGGTGGGAGACGGCCACAAGGAAAACGTGCCGGCGAAACCTGCGCCCGAGAGCGAGTCGCCGACGGACGCGGGGCGTCCGATCGTGGGGCCTATTGTCCTTGCTACGGACAGGCCATCATCGTCGAGGTAGTACACGTAGCCTATTGATTTATATATCTATAATAGTAAACGCACCGGTACCGTTGCGTTAAAGGCCAAAGCGGCGTAGGCTCCGCGCGAGAGCTTGGAGCCTTATGTATAAGGAGTACGCAATGGTCGGGGTCAAAAGAATGATTCTCCCAATGACCGCGGTTGCGGCATTGGCGCTCCTGCCGGCGACCAAGGCCTCGGCCGTCGGCCCATTCCTGGCGCTGCCTTGGCTGCTGGGCCATCCGATTGCAGCGCTTGCTGCTTTGGCGACGCTTCCTGCGGGCGAGAACTCGCAGCGGAGTTATGCGGGGACGCCATATCCCGCGGCACCGGCCTATGCGCCGGCATACCCGAGCTACTATGCGCCGCCTCCGTACTATGCCAGGCCACAAGTCAGTTACGCTCCGGCGTACACCCCGGCACCCTGGGGCTACGCGCGAGCACCATCACCTTACGGCGGACCATCGCCAAGAGGGTACGCACCGGCGCATGGTTACTACGCACCCAGCCCGCGCTACTATGGCGCTTACGGTGGCCACTCCTCCAATCACTCCAGCGGCTCCGGCTACCGCCGTAGATAAGAGCGCCGCCTCACATCGACGCAAGATAGGTTCTGGCGGCAGACCCTCACGCACCGAGTCCGCCCAGCTGCGTGAGCGTATCCTGGTGGTTGCCACCGAACTGTTTCTCTCAGAGGGGTATGGGCCCACTTCCATCGAAGCAGTGGCGCGACGCGCCGGAATCTCCAAGCGCACTTTTTATCATCGCTTCGCGGATAAGGCGGCGTTGTTCGCCGCGGTACTGCATCGAATCATCGAGAAAGTCAGGCCCCCAGCCGACGTGCCGCTGCTCGAAGGCGTAACCCTTCATGAGATTCTGCGTCGGCTCGCGGGTCTGTTCCTCAGGGCTGCGCTGTCACCGGATGCAATTGCCCTGCAGCGCCTCGTCACCGCCGAATCTGCCCGATTTCCCGAGCTGACCCGCGCCGTCCACAGCGAGGGTTGGGCGCAACAGGCCACCACGATGATTGCGGCCTTGCTCATGCGATCGCTCGAGGATCCACAGTTCACTTTCCAGGCGGCGGAATTCGCGGCCGAACAATTTCTGCATACTGTGGTCGCGCTACCGCAGCGCCGCGCCATCGGCCTCGGCGCCGCCATTCGGCCCGAGGAGCTGGACGCATGGGCGGACAACGCTGTCCGGCTATTTCTCAATGGCTGCCGGGGCTGGTCCACCGCGTCGGCGAATCCGCCACCCCCCAAGCGACACCGATAATTGCAAGTTTAAGAGAGTTCTCCGTTCAGCTTTAAAAGCCGGACGGATTGGGCATGACTATCGGAAGGTGCGCCAATAGGACAAAGCACGCGTTGATGTGCACGAGACTGCCTGTGGCCGCTCGCAATTGGGTAACATTCTTCAAGATCAAACGGGCTCACGCGCCTATTTATCAGCGGGCAGTTTTGGCACTCCCAAATGGCCCTCCAGGCTATGGAATTTTGCGAGGTCAATGGCTCCAGAGATGCTCACCACCGTGAACTCGCGCGGCTCGGTCACGATGAGTACCAGCCCCTGGGCTTGATTGCCGTCAGAAGCAATGTATAGATCCACGTCCGAGTGCTCACTCTCGCTATGGGTCTTAATGGCCTGCTGCCAGTGGGGTGGTATCAGTTGGGCGCGTAGCGCAGCGATCTCGGCGGTCGGCACCGTATAGGTCGATTCGAACGTATAGCTTCGCACCTGGATGCTTTTCAGCCCCTGGATGGCCGACTTCGCTTTGGCGTCTTGCGGATTGGAGGGGTCCAGGAATTGTCCGGCCATCCCGAGAAGACTCTCATCCAGAGAAATAACAACTGAGTCAGTGGCCTTTTCGCGCAGCGAGTCAAAATCAGGCAGCCGCACATCTGCAGCGCGGACGACGGCTGGCAGGCAGACCACCACGTACGCGGCGCAAACTATCCACCCGCCCAGCCTGGAAGGCGCGCGCCTCATCCGCCGTGCACCCGGTCGGCATCGAGCGAGTGCACGGCCTGGTAGGCATGATCGAGCGATCGGCTGGTAATGGCCAGGGCCTTGAGTAGCTCCGCGTGCGCTTGCAGCGCGCGCTCCCGCTGCTGATAGGTCCGCCAGCCCAGACCCAAAGCCAGCACTAGACTCGCTGCTACCGCCATTTGACGTAGCCACGGGCGCCTGTTGCTTGCAGCTCCGCGACGCGCGGTGGCGATCTTGGCCAGGAGTCTATTGGTGAACTCGGGGGCCGGTTCCACGGGCCGCAGTGCCTCGCGCAGATCCTGTTCCAGATCTTGGCTCACGTGAGACGCCCCCGCAATTCTTCCAGGGCCCGGCGCAGGTGGCTCTTGACGGTGTTCAGCGGCATGTCGAGCAGCTCACCGATCTCGGTGGCGTCCATATCTTCCTGGCAACGCAACACGAGGATGGCGCGCGGGTGCGGAGGCAGATCACTGATCAGTGCGCGCAGCCGCTTCGCCAGCAAGGGATCGCCCGTGCTTGTCTCGTCGACCATTGAAAGTACCTCTTCGCCCGTCGCGACGGGTGCGCGACGACGTATCTGGTCAATAGCGCGATGCGTCGCCACCCGCCGCAGCCAGTGTCGGGCATGGGCGGCATTGTCCAAAGAGGCGATCTTCTGGTAAAACTGCATAAAGACGTCCTGCGTCAGATCCTCTGCCGCGGCTCGATTGCCCAATATGCGCAGACCCAGACTGTAGACCATGCGCTGGTGCTCGCGCACCAGCGCGGCAATGGCCCTGGCGTCGCCCGCCTGCGCAGCGGCCCATTGGACTGCGCCGGCCTGTGGATCGCCGGCATTCAATCGACCGCAGTCTTCGTTCCAGAATCGGCAGCCGCCGCGACCTCTTTCGGAATGCCCATCTGTCCTCCGAGCTTGGCCAGATCCTTGAGATCGATGGTACCGACCAAATTAATGACCGTCAGCTCCCGCGGCTCTGCGGCAATGATTGCGAGCCCGTTTGCGTGCTGTCCGTCCATCGACATATAGATGTCTACATCCTCCCGTTCCTGGGTGTTGTGGGTCTGCACCAGACGTTTCCAGTTCGGCGACTGCAGCTGCCGGCGTATCTGGTCGACGTCACTTGCAGAATAGGCGCCGTCAGCACTGAACTCATAGGTGTGTATCTCGATATTCTTGAGACCGGCCATGAGTTTGTGCGCCTGCGCCGTGTCTGGATTTTTGTCGTCCACAAAATGGCTGGCCAGATTCAGCAGGCCGCCATCCAGCGACACGTCGGTGTGATCACTGGCTCGGGCCGCCAGCGCACTGAAATCGGGCAATTTGAGGCGCCCGTCCTGGGCCAGTGAGATCGCAGGCAGGGCCACAACCGCCAGAGCCATCAACTGTTTTGCCATGTACATGGGTCTGCTCTTTGAATACGGCCACAAAAGTGAGGCCTCTGAGTACTAATACGCGCCAGGTCGTTCAGAAGTTGCAGCTCGGACAAGAAGGAACAGGTGCCGCTCAAGGGGTACCCAGCTTTCGATACGCCTCTCTGTCGATACTGGCGTGACAAGCGATATCTCAGTGAGACTGCAGATATCACGCTAGCCAGTAGTATCAATGGCTTAGGGCGCAACGCCGCGCGTCCATCACAACTAGAGTCTGGAGGTTCACGCGACGCACAATGAGGACTGCTGTCCGAGTCGATCCAGCGCTGAGTCGCACTAGAATCTGAAACCGGCTAGCCCCTCGCTGTGTACTACTGTTCGTACAGCATCAAGAGCGGGTCTGTGCGACTTGAATGGGGGAATATGCGCGTCACATCTGCATCCGTAATGGCCTTCCTGCTAGCCGCCGCCTGGGTTGGCTCGGATGCCGAAGCATCGGGGCACAAAGAGCCCCATAACGTGGAATTATATCGGGACGACTGGGGCGTACCTCACCTCTACGCAGAACGGGAAGAGGACGCCTTCTACGGTTTGGGGTACGCGCAAGCCGAAGATCGCCTCGTAGGCATGCTTCGGAAATTCCTTGATGCCCGGGGGGAGTCCGCTTCGGTATTTGGAGCAGAAGCTGTGCCGTCTGATCTACGTGCGCGCCAATGGATGCAGCTCGAGCGCGCCAAGTCAGGCATCAGGAATTTGGAGCCGCAGCTGCTCAAGGACTACCAGCAGTTTATCGCCGGCGTCCAGCAATACATGAGCGATCATCCTCAGGAAGTGCCGAGCTGGGCCCCGCCGCTCGATCCATCTCTGCCGATCGCCGTGATGAATTCGGTTCTGTTGGGCGTCGACGAAGTGGACGGCATCGAGGACTGCTCCCGTGCTGGAGTGGCAGTGTCCGAACAGAACCGCGGCGGTTTCAGTGCCGGAGGGCTGAGCGTCGCATCGAACGAGTGGGTCTTGATGCCGTGGAGAACGGCTGATCACGTGGTCATGAACCTGGCGGATTCCCATGTGCCTTTCGGCGGTGAACTGCGCGCGTTTGAGTTCCGCCTCCATGCCGGGAGCCTCGAAGTGTCTGGCTTCTCGGGCGACGGCCTCGTGCTTCCCGTAGTGGCGCACAACAGAAATGTGGCATGGGGCATGACGGCCGGCGGTCCAGATGTGGCGGACTGCTACGCGGTCGAAGTAGACCACGACCATCCTCGAAGCTACCTGATGGACGGCAAATGGCGCCACATGATCACTAGGCGAGTAACCATTGCTGTAAAGGGAGGTTCCCCTGTGGTCCGGGAGTTTGAATACACACGTCACAACGGCGTCCTCTCTCCTGTCGTGGCGCGGCGCGGCGACACGGCCTACGTTGTCAGCTCCCCTTACATGGATCAATCCGGACGAGTCGAGGAGCAGCTCTACCGGATGGATCAATCCAAGAACATGCAGGAGTTTCGCCAGGCGATGGCACTTCTCGGTCTCTTCAGCCAAAACGTCATGGCCGGGAGTGCCGACGGCCACAGCCTGTATGTCCGGGCAGGTCGAGTTCCCATCAGACCCGCCGGCTACAACTGGAGGATGCCAGTGCCGGGTAATACGTCCGCTACCGCCTGGCGAGGGATTCATCCGATTGAAGATCTGGTCGTTGTCGAGGACCCGGACGCCGGTTATATGACGAACAACAACGTCGCTCCCGACATGATGACGGAGCAGCGAACTGTTGCCGCTGACCGATACTCACCGGAAGCCTTCTATGACATTCCTGGATTCAGTAACGCTCGGGGGCGACGTGTAATCCAGCAATTGTCGAAGGCCTTTGCCTTTTCCACTGAAAACGCGATGGACCTGGTGCTAGATGAACAGTGGGAGGGTACTGCTGATTGGATCGAAGCACTGCGCCAATCCCTCAATGCCAGAGCCGATTTCATGAGCAAAACGCCGCCGGCAATGCGACGCTTCGCCGATCGCATTTTACATTTCGATGGCCAAGCCAGAGAGGAGTCCGCCGCTGCACTGGACTATCTTTACTGGCGTAGGGCGATTGGGGAAGCTGCGGACGTGGCACTTCCAGAAGCCGTCACCAGTCACCGCGAACTTACGTCCGTTCAAAGGCAGGCGCTGCTAGGTGGCCTGGAGTTGGCGATGGCCACCATGAGGAGCGAACAAGTCAATGCGGAAGCCACGCTGGGTGATGTGTACCGCGTGGGACGTGGGGGGTCATCGTGGCCCATCGGTGGTGTAAAATTCCAGTCTGGGTCGGAGGAGATTACGACGCTCCGTGCGATGCAATCGGAAGCCCCGGATGCACAGGGACTGCGCTGGGTCACGGGCGGGCAGCGACAACCCACCCTAACCGTATTTTCAATTCCAATTCAATCCTTTACATCGGCGCCCTTTGGTCAAAGTGATCACCCGGAATCGCCGCATTATTCCGATCAGGCGCGTCTATTGAGCGAACGGAGACTCAAGTCCACTTATTTCAACCGGGATGATTTACTTAAGCACGTCGAATCCCGAACGGTGCTGGAGATCCACTGACCTCAGTTCAAAAAGTGGCGAGCTCCCGGCCCTCTTGGCCCGCGCTGAAGGATTTCCTTGCAAGGAAATTGCGGCGGCATGTTGTCGCGGTCAGTCAACGCGGGATTCACGGTAGTCGCTGATGCAGGGTGCGCAGGCGCACCCCGCCACAGACGCCCGTTAGACGGGCTTCCAGAAGGTGATGATCGCGCCTCCTGCCAGAACCAGCGTACCGCCTACTAAAACCGGTAAGGTGGGTACCGATCGAAAGAAAACAAAGCTTATCAGCTGCCACACCACAAACAGCGTCGCAATATACAGTCCTACCACCCGTCCGAATTCTATCGGCGCCATGTTGAGGAACGATCCATAGCCAAGAAGGAGCGTAGCGCCGGCCAGGAACAAGCCAACGCGCGGCGGCCCTCCTCGATGGTAGAGGGCCAAGCGCACGACCGCATCGCCGGTTACCTCCAAAGTAGTCGCCAGTAGCAGAAACACCACGGGTGGAAGGCCCTGCCAGTATCTAATCATCGGTACTCACTCCAGAGATCCAGAAGTCGCCGTGCCTGTAGAATATTTACGGATTATCAATCTCTTCACGGTCCGTCCGCAGACTAATATGCAACTCTGACCCCTTGCATGGGCAACAGAGCGGGTCAAGCAAACAAGAGCTCTTAAACTGCCTGTGTACGGTCCGGACAAGCACCCATTATTGATTCAAAGCCCCGCCGCGCGGACGCCCCTAGCCTGTCCAGGATGTAACCCCTAAGTATCTTGATCAGTCAGGTTGCGGCCATGCTAATAAGAGAGGCAGGTCAATGACCAGCACTACCAGGAATCGACGATACGCGCAGGCTCGCGGCGCTTGGGCGGCTGCGGCAGTGGCCTGCATGGGTGTCGTTTTTGGCGACATTGGAACGAGCCCGCTTTATACCCTGCAAGTCGCCACCAGGGCGGCAAGTCCGAGCGGCG
>JBEKOK010000026.1:0-32113 GCA_049521875.1 Steroidobacteraceae bacterium | reverse complement strand
GCATCTCGACCTGCAGGGCTTCAAAGGCCTTGTCAAAATCGGGCAGCAGCGCGATGCCGCTGCGCGGATTGTCGAACACCGCCTTGATCGTATCGTTGGCGCGGGTGCGATAGATTTCCTCAAGCTCGCGCACGCGCCCAAAACTCTCGGCGATGTCGGGCGGCAGATCCACCCGATCGAGCTGATGCATATCGAGGCGCACCTGGTTCATGTCATCAGCCAGCGCCTGCATCACGGTTTCGCGCGTGATGCTCGGAATCGAGATGCTGGCGAGCGCGGCGTTGACATCGCTCTTGAGGTTGGTGTTCTGGGCATCGACATCCTGGTGATAGCGGGCCGCGCGGCTGATCAGGCTCAGATCCGCCACGGCACGCCGCTGGGTATCGATGGCGCGCCACGACATTGTCGCCACGATGATGACCGCGAGCAGCAGCAGTGCATTGATCAGCAGCAGGCGCTGGTTGACCGAGAGACGCAGCCCGTTATGTATTTGCCACAGTTGGCGCACAGTTCTAATACCCGGGGACGCCGATGTGGCGCAGCAGGCGTACCTGAGACATCGGCTTGCTCCGTCGGCTCCAGCTATGGTTTTCGGTCCTTAGGGTTATCGTCCCTGGAGCCGGAAAATAAAGTGCGACGTGGCGCACTGCGGACTCGGTCACAGCCGCATAACCGTACCTCCGCGGATGCTGGCCGTTATGTCAACTGGAGCTTGCGGGAAGTGCGAAAACATTCGTCGCACTCGGGGGCATGGCGCCACCGCAGACGAGGCCAGCCGCGCGAGCAGCGGGCCTCGCGCGGCCGGACCCTCGGGGGGATCAATCAGTGACCGAGCGTGGCCTTCGACACCATGATCCCGGTGTTCTGCCGGGCATAGACCTCATTCCACATGCCCTCGGCCCGTTTGTCACGGAACAGCAGCGAGCCGAGAATCACCGAAAGGAAGCCGAGCGGGATCGAGATGATGCCCGGGTTCTTCAGCGAAAACAGCGGTGCCTCCAGGCCCATGAACGAGGTGTTCTCATCGCCCCACTTGGCAATATCGGCCTTGGCCTTGGCCACTGCCTTATCAAGAGCCGCCACATCCTTCTTCGCCTTGGCCGCCGCTGCTTCATCGCCCGAGGCTATCGCCGCATCATCGGCTGAGCGCTTGGCCGCCTCGCCATCCAGCACTTTATGGGCTGCAGCCTTCACGGCCAGCGGATAAGTCAGGTTGGGCGAGACCAGCGTCAGTCCCACCGCGGCAATCGTGCCGATCAGTAACCCGGCAACGATGCCGCCGGTATTGCAGCGCCGCCAGTACAGCGTCAGCAGCACACAGGGAAAGTTGGCGCTGGCGGCGACCGCAAAGGCGAGCCCCACCAGGACCGCAACATTCTGGCCCTTGGCCGCAATGCCAATCAGGATGGCCAGGGCGCCAAAGATAACCGTCGCGACGCGCGCGGCGGTCACCTGGGCCTGGGGTGAAGTCTCCTTGCCGGCGCGCACGACTCCCACATACAGGTCATGTGCCATCGCCGATGCCGAGGCCAGCACCAGGCCAGAGACCACGGCGACGATGGTCGCGAAGGCCACCGCCGACACAAAGGCGAGCATGAAGTTGCCGAAGAACGAGTTCGGGCCGCCGCCGACATATTGCGCGAGCAGCGGACCGGCAAAGTTGCCACCCGCATCGACCCCCGCTATCACTGCCGGACCGACATGCTTGGCCGCGCCAAAGCCGAGGAACAGTGTCAGCACATAGAACCCGCCAATCACCACCATCGCCCAGACCACTGACTTGCGCGCCTGCTGCGCCGAGGGCACGGTGAAAAAGCGCATCAGGATGTGCGGCAGGCCGCCGGTGCCAAACACCAGTGCCATGCCGAGACTGATCTGGTCGATCGGCGCCTTGAAGTACAGCCCCGGTTCCAGAAAGCGCTGCCCCAGTTCCGTGGCGGACATGGTCTTGGCCGGATCGCCCAGCAGGCTGGCTACGCGTGCCTGCACCTTCGGATCGGCTACGACGTCGGCCAGGAATCCGGGCAGCGAGAACCCGTACGGGGCCCACACCAGCATCACAATGATGATCGAGGCGCACACCAGCAGTACCGCCTTGATGATCTGTACCCAGGTGGTCGCGACCATGCCGCCAAACAGCACATAGCCCAGCATCAGTACGCCGACGCACAGCACGCTGACTTCATAGTCAATGCCGATCAGGGCCTTCACCAGCACGCCGGCACCGACCATCTGTGCGGTCAGGTAGAAGGTCGAGACCGTGATGGTCGAGAGCGCACCGAAGATGCGGGTTTTTTTCGGATCGTTCCGGTACGCCAGGATATCCGAGAGCGTGTAACGACCAATATTCCGGCACGGCTCGGCGATCAGCAGCAATACGCTGATGTAAGCCACGAGCCAGCCGACCGAGTACATGAACCCGTCATAGCCATACAGTGAGATCAGCCCGGCGATGCCAAGGAATGAGGCGGCGGAGAGGTAGTCGCCGGCGATGGCCCAGCCGTTCTGAAATCCGCTGACGCCGCCGCCAGCCGTATAGAAATCCGAGGCCGAGCGCACGCGCTTGGCCGCGATATAGGTGACCCACATGGTCAGCAGGATGACCACGCCGAACACCGTCAGTGTCAAACCTCTATCGCCGCCGGTGCTGACCTGCGCAAACGCCGGGGCGCACGGCAGCACGATTGCGGCCAGGGTTGCCGCCAGCAGCCATTGCTTGTTGTGCTTCTTCATGATTGTGGGCTCCCTTATTCAGCGCTTAACTGTGTGATCGGCGGCGATCTGTGCCGCGAGCTGGTCAAATTCCTTGCCGGCGTGCCGTGAGTAGTAGACCGCGATGGCCCAGGCCACCACGAACTCGCTGAGCGCGAACAGCAACCCCACGTTGATGACGCCCCAGACCTTGATCTTGAACAGATCCTGGAAATAAGCGGCGCCGACCGGCAGCAGGAAGTAATACACGACCGAAACAATCATCAGTCCCCAGAGAAACATCGTCTTCTTGCGATGCAGAGTCTGAAAGCGCGGATCACGGATGATCGCGTCCCAGTCGATGGTCTCAGGTGTTGCCATGCTCGTGTCCTCTCTATAGCTGTCTTTATGTGTTCTTGACTTGGCGCTGTGTTCTTGCCCGCGCCGCGGCATCCGGCCACTTGCGCGAACCAGGCCGTGGACAGTGTGCGAGCGCAAGCGTCGTGTAATTCTTCGTGCTCACGTAAAAGCTTGCTGCACCGTGCCCGATGCGATGACTGATGCGTTGTTGCCCCTGTTGCGCCGCCGTTGATGTTTCCCAACGGCCAGTCGCCTGTTGATGCGCGCGATCGGACACAGCGAGCCGCTCCTGTCCACCGGGCGTCCCCCCTGATTGTTGTCCGACAACGCGGATCCTGTACCGGGGCTCCCGCCGGTGATATTCGCCTTTGGTCTGAGACGAGCGCAGGGCGATGGCCACTGCGACCATGGTCTAGGGGGGGGTCTGGGACTGCGATGCTACAAAGCCGATAATCAGCGCCGGCGAGCGCCGAACCTAAAGAACCGGGGAATCCATCGATGAGCCAACCCACGCACCGGTATGAAATCCCGGCAGATTTTGCCGCCGCCGCGCGCGTCAATGCCAAGAGCTATGCCACCGACTACGCGCGCAGCGTGCAGGACCCGGAGGGCTTCTGGGGCCAGGTCGGCAAGCGGCTCGACTGGATCCGCCCCTACACCCGGGTCAAGGATGTGTCTTTCCGGGCCGATGATTTTCACATCCGCTGGTACGCCGACGGCACGCTCAATGCAGCCTACAACTGCCTGGATCGGCACCTGGCCCGTCGCGGCGATCAGACCGCGATCCTGTGGGAGGGCGATCAGCCCGGCGAGTCGCGCCGGGTCAGCTACCGGGAACTCCACACCCAGGTGTGCAAGTTCGCCAACGTGCTCAAGGGGCTGGGGGTCCACAAGGGCGATCGCGTCACGATCTACCTGCCGATGATTCCCGAAGCCGCGGTCGCGATCCTCGCCTGTGCGCGCATCGGTGCCATCCATTCGGTGGTGTTTGCCGGCTTCTCGGCCGAGTCCATCGCCAGCCGCATCGCCGACTGCGCCTCCCGCCTGGTGATCACGGCCGATGAGGGCCTGCGCGGTGGCAAGAAGGTCCCGCTGAAGGCGAATGTCGATACCGCCATTGCGCAGCACTCCGACAGCACCGTGCAGACCGTCGTCGTCGTACGCCGCACCGGTGCCCAGGTCCCCTGGCACGAAGGGCGCGATGTGGCCTACGAGCCGTTGCTGGCCGCCGCCTCGGCCGAGTGCCCGCCCGAGGAAATGGGCGCCGAGGATCCGCTGTTCATCCTCTACACCTCCGGATCCACCGGCAAGCCCAAGGGCGTGCTGCACACCACCGGCGGTTATCTGGTCTACGCCTCCTACACCTTCGAGGATGTGTTCGATTACCGCGCCAGTGATGTGTACTGGTGCACCGCTGATGTCGGCTGGGTCACCGGACACAGCTATGTCATCTACGGACCGCTCTCCTGCGGCGCGACGACGCTGATGTTCGAGGGCATTCCCAACTCCCCGGACCCGGGCCGCTTCTGGGACGTGTGCGATCGGCACAAGGTCTCAATCTTCTACACCGCACCGACCGCGATCCGCGCGCTGATGCGCGAGGGCGATAAGTGGGTGCAGCAGCACTCGCGCCGTTCCCTGCGCCTGCTGGGGAGCGTTGGCGAGCCGATCAACCCTGAGGCCTGGGAGTGGTATCACCGCGTGATCGGCGATCATCGCTGCCCGATCGTCGACACCTGGTGGCAGACCGAGACCGGGGGCATCCTGATCACGCCGCTGGCCGGTGCGATGAGCCTGAAGCCCGGCTCCGCGGCGCTGCCGTTCTTCGGCATCCAGCCGGCAATCGTCAATGCCACGGGCCAGCGCCTCGAGGGCGCCTGTGAGGGCAATCTGGTGCTGACCGACAGCTGGCCGGGCCAGATGCGCACGGTCTACGGCGATCACGCGCGCTTCATCGACACTTACTTTCGCACCTACCCGGGCAGCTACTTCACCGGCGATGGCGCGCGCCGCGATGAGGATGGCTATTACTGGATCACCGGTCGCGTCGATGATGTCATCAACGTCTCCGGGCATCGCATGGGCACTGCCGAAGTCGAGAGCGCGCTGGTTGCCCATCCCTCCGTGGCCGAGGCAGCGGTGGTGGGCTACCCGCACGACATCAAGGGCCAGGGCATCTATGCCTTTGTCACGCTCAAGGCGGGCCAGGAACCGAGCGCTGAGCTGCTCGGTGCGCTGCGCCGGACGGTGCGCGATCAGATCGGGCCGATCGCGACGCCCGATCTCATTCAGTGGGCGCCGGGACTGCCCAAGACCCGCAGCGGCAAGATCATGCGGCGCATCCTGCGCAAGATCGCCGCGAATGAAACCGAACAGCTCGGCGACACCTCGACGCTCGCCGACCCGGGCGTGGTGACACAGCTGGTGACGAACCGGGCCCAGGCCGGCTGATGCCGGGTGCCGCCTCAATGAACTACGAGCTGCTGGTTGCCGATGATCATCCGCTCTACCGTGCGGCACTGAAGGGTGCGGTGGCCGCCGCGCTCCCGCAGGTCACCTTCCACGAAGCCGATCATGTCGGTGAGTTACTGCGGCTGATCGAGCTGCATGGCGGCGCCGACCTCTTGCTGCTGGACCTGAACATGCCCGGTGCCCATGGCTTCAGCGCCCTCGCGCACCTGCGTGGGCTGCGCCCGGACCTGCCGGTGATCGTGATCTCGGCGATGGACGATGCGCACACGGTCCGCCAGGCGATGGCCTTCGGTGCGCAGGGCTTTGTCTCCAAGTCCGCCAGCGCCGAAGCGATCGGCGCCGGCGTGCGCGCGGTGCTGAATGGAGAAATCGTCACGCCGCCACACCTGGGCAATGGCTCCGAGCACAGCACCGATCCCGGGGCGCTCGAGGTGGCCAGTCGCCTGGCCGAGCTGACACCGCAGCAGTTCCGGGTCTTCAGCATGCTGTGCTCGGGCAAGCTCAACAAGCAGATTGCCTATGATCTTGAGATTTCCGAAGCCACCGTCAAGGCGCACATGACTTCGGTACTGCGCAAGCTCGGTGCGACCAACCGCACGCAGGCGGTGCTGCTGGCCGGGCGCCTGGCGGTCGACCCGAGCGAGATCAAGACGCCGGTCGAAGAACTGGACTGATCCGAAGCGCCGGTTCTTAGGCGGCGCTGGTGCGTCGCAGCTGGCGCCTGAAGGCAGTCAGCAGCGCGCGCAACGCGGCCGGCCGCAGCGGTTTGTGCAACAGCGGCACGCCCCGTTCGCGCGCGGCCTGCGCAAGCTTGGGCCCGTGATCGGCGGTGATCAGCGCCATCGTGAATTCACTGGCCCCGCCCTCGCCCAGCTGCCGCAGCAGCTCGAGCCCGTCCACATCATCACCCAGGTGATAGTCGGCGAGCACGGCCTCGGGATGATGCAGCTGCGCCAGCTGCAGGGCCTGGATGGAATTGCTGGCCTTGTAGACGCGCACGCCCCACTGCCCGAGCAGTGCCTCCATGCCATCGAGGATCGACAGATCATTGTCCACGCACAGCACGCGCAGGTCGCGCAGGCTGGTGGGATCCAGCGGCATCTTGATCGCTGCTGCCCGCACCAGCGTCGCGCGGGCCTCGCGCGGCACGCACACGCCAAAGACCGAGCCGTGGCCGCGCCGGCTGCGCAGCGTCAGCTCATGATGCATCAGGCCGGCAAAGCGATGGCAGATCGAGAGGCCTAAGCCCAGGCCGCGCTCACCCCACGGGGAATCCTGCTGCGGGCGGCTGAATTCGGCGTACAGGCCTTTGCGCTGCTCGCTGGTGATGCCAGGGCCGGTGTCGTAGACGCAGATCTCGACCCCATGCGCCTGCCGGCGCGTTCCGATCAGCACGCCACCGCGCTGCGTATAGCGCAGCGCATTGGAGATGTAGTTTTGCACGATCCGCCGCAGCAGCGTGCGATCGCTGCGTACGATGGCATGCGTAGGCGCGACGATGAGCCGCAGCTGGCGCGAGGCGGCGAGCGGCGCGTACTGGTGCTGCAGATCCTCGAGCAGCTCGTGCAACGGAAAATTGCTGAGCTCCGGCTGCAGCACGCCGGTATCGAGTCGCGCGATGTCGAGCAGGTCCTTGAGCAGCTCCTCGGCCGCGCGCATCGAGCCATCGATGCGGCTCGCGAGCTCCTGCAGTTCGGGATGACTCGCGGCACGCGCCTCCAGTGCCGAGGCAAACAGGCGTGCGGCATTGAGCGGCTGCAGCAGATCGTGGCTGGCCGCGGCGACAAAGCGGGTCTTGCTGGCATTGGCCGCCTCGGCCTGCTGCTTGGCGCCGCGCTGCGCTTCGAGCGCCTCGCTCAACTCATGCGTGCGCCGCTCGACGCGCTCCTCGAGCCCCTGCTTGGCCTCGCGCAGCTCCTGCTCGGTGCGCTTGAACTCGGTGATGTCCGAGTAGGTCGTGACGAAGCCACCGCCGCTCATCGGCTGGCCGTGGATGCTGTAGACATGGCCATCGAGCCGCTGGCGCTGGAACGTGTAGGCACTGCCGGCGCGCATCCGATCGAGGCGCCGCTGCACGTGCTGCTCCGGATCCCCGGGCCCGAGCTCACCGCGCAGCGCACTCAGGCGGATCAGATCCGCGACCGGACGGCCGACATACACCATGCCGTCGGGATAGGCGAACATCTGCAGATAGCGCCGGTTCCACGCGACCAGTCGCATCTCGGCATCGACGACGCTGATGCCCTGGGTGACATTCTCCATCGTGGCCTGCAGCAGCTGGCGGCTGAAACGCAGTTCCTGCGAGGCCTCATCGAGCAGCTCGGCCACCTCGTCGACGCCCATGCCCTTGCGCTTCAGTGCGTGCGTCAGCACGACGCGCGCCGAGGAGGCGCCGATCGAACCGGCCAGCACCCGCTCGAAGTGCTGCAGCATGCCGCGGTCGGCCGCATCGGTCGGACGCGAAGGCGCCCCGGGCGTATAGCCGACGTACTCCTCCAGTGCCTGGCGCGCGGCCGGCGCCCCGACAATGCGGGCCGCGACCGTTTCCAGATCTCCGACCTGCGCCGTGATCGCCTGCAGGCCAATGACCGGCCGGCTGGGCGAGACGAACATGCGCGCCACAACCCGCTCCTGCAGCGTGACGCCGCGCCGTGCCGAGACCACCACCAGCACGAACACATTGAGCAGCAGCGCGCTCAAGGCCCCCGGTCCGACCTGGCCGAGGCTCACCTCATCCAGCAACGCTCTGGGCCAGAGCCACGCGAACGCATGAGGCGCGGCAAAACTGTTCGCCGCCAGTACGCCACCGGCCACCAGATTGGGCACGAACAGCAGATAGCCCCACACCAGGAAGCCGGCGAGCATGCCCCAGAAGACGCCCTCGCGCGTGGCCCCGCTCCAGTAGAGCGCGGCCAGAATGCCCGGCGCAAACTGCGCCACCGCGGCGAAGGCCAGGATCCCGATCGATGCGAGGTTCGGGGAGCCCGAGGTCGCACGGTAGTAAGCGAAGGCCAGCAACGCGAGCGCGACGATGACCGCGCGCCGCACCCACAGCACGCGTCGCCCGAGGCTCGCACCGGCCTCGAGCCGCTCCTGCCACAGCAGCGGCACTGCGATGTCGTTGGAGATCATCGTCGAGAGCGCGACACTGGCCACGACCACCATCGCGGTGGCGGCCGAGAGGCCGCCCAGAAACACCAGCACGGTCAGCCACGGGGCACCGTGACTCATCGGCAGCAGCAGGATCAGCGAATCCGAGCCACCCGGCAGCGCCATCGAGCTGTGCGCGCCCAGGGCCACGATCGGCACCGCGAAGGCCGAGAACAATCCGAGATAAGCCGGCAGCAGCCAGCGCGCCTGCTGCAGATCCGAGGGCGAGGCGCATTCGACGACGCCGACCTGGAACTGCCGTGGCAGGCAGAAGATCGCCATCGCCGCCAGCAGCGTGGTCTCGAGGAAGTTGGAATTGAAGAGTGAGTTGCTGTTGGCGAGCCCGGGGGGCAGCACGAAGCGATGACCGCGCAGCTGCAGGATGGCGAAGACGCCGATGGCGACGAACGCCAGCAACTTCAGCAATGATTCGAAGGCGATCGCCAGCATCAGGCCTTCGTGATGCTCGGTCGCATCGACACGCCGCGCGCCGAACAGTACCGCGAACAGCGACATCACCAGCGCGACACCCAGCGCCGTGTCGCGAAACCACGGCGCCGGTCCCGCGGTCGTGGCAGTCAGTACCGCGACGCTCGCCGACACCGCCTTGTACTGCAGGGCAAGATACGGAATCGTCGCCGTGAAGGCGATCACCGTCACCAGGGCCGCCAGCGCGCGGCTCTTGCCAAAGCGCGAGGCGATGAAATCGGCGATCGAAGTGACCTTGTGGGCGCGTCCGACGCTGACCAGGCGCTTGAGGAACGGCAGCGCGAAGATGAACACCAGCGCGGGCCCGAGGTAGATCGGCAGGTAACCCCAGCCATCGCGCACGGCCGTGCCCACGGCTCCAAAGAAGGTCCACGAGGTGCAGTAGACGCCCAGCGCCAGCCCATAGACATACGGCCGCAGCCGGCGCTTGTCCGGATAGATCGAATGGCGATCGCCATAGAAGGCGATCCCGAACAGGCATCCGAGATAAGCAACCGCCAGCCCCGAGAGCAGCCAACGCGATAGCATGAATTCCCCCCGAATCTGAGCGTGACTCTAAGCTGGCCGGTCCGCGTTGCACAAGCCTGCGGGGCCTGGCGCAGCTAGCTGGCGTTAAGTCGCACCGCCCGCAGTTTCAGTGGCCACATAATCCTCATCAGCCCGTCACCGGCTGGCCAGTGCGCCTGCAGTGCGGCGCGCAGCGCTGGCACCGGATCCTCGCCGCGGGCCTTGATATAGCGGCTGGTCGCTGACCAGCTGCCGAGGTAGCCCACCAGCTGCTCGAGGCTCCAGCGCAGTTGCATTGCGAATTCGGGCACGAGCAGTTCGGGCTGCGGAAACGGTAGCGTCTGATAGCCGCTTTCAACGTGCCGGCGCTCCGGCGGCCAGTAGGGGCCGACGGTAGCGGCGTAGAAGTCCTGCAACAGCGCATCGGCCGCGCTCGATTCCAGCGTGCACACCGCGTAGCTCCACACGGCCAGCACACCGCCGGGACGCAGCACGCGGCGCGCTTCGGCATAGAAGCGTTCGCAATCGAACCAGTGCAGCGCCTGCGCGACGGTGACCAGATCCAGCTCGCCGGTGGGCAGCTGGCTGTGCTCGGCGAGCGCGACCCGATACTCGATGCGCGGGTGTGCAGGCGCCTCCTGCAGCTGCTGGGCGCTGAGATCCGTGGCCACGACGTGAGCGAAGTATTCGGCCAGATCCACCGCAGCCTGGCCGCTGCCGCAGGCGCAATCCCATACGCGCGCCGTCCCTGGCGCCTGGCTCGCAAGCCAGCGATAGAGCGCGGCCGGATAGCGCGGCCGGAATTCGGCGTAGCGGCCGGCAATGGCTGAAAAGTGATCTTTGGGATGCACCCCGAGTTGCCCCTGTGGCATTTCATGCAAGCATCTCACAGACGCCCGGAGCCTGCGGATGCCTTGATGCTGAGCCGCCGCCGCGGCGCCGATGGCGGCGCTTCAAGGCGCTGCCAGGTGCTCCGGATCGGGCCCCGGCGTGCCAAGTGATACGCAGTTCACATCGCCGGCAGAACCAGGTCCGCTCAAGGGTGATCGGGTCGCCTTTACGCTACTTGTGCGGCCCAGGAGTGCTTAAGTTGCACTCTTAGGTGTCCGATAGCACCCCGAAGGATCTTAAGTATTAGACGAGTAGCTCGTGCCTCAACCTGTTGACTCGAAAACTCAAAATCTCGATCTGGTACGCGAGATGGATGCGCAGGAGCGTCATTGGCGCGGCATCGAGCAGGCACTGCGCCGCCTCGTGGGTCGCCTGTGCGCCTCGACCATGGGCTACGAGCCGCAGCTGGATCCGCAGCTGGCCCGCATCGCGGCCGCCAGCCGCAACGAAAGCACCGAAGTGGAATTGAGGGCGCTGTTCGACTCGCTGACCTCCGCCGTGCTGGCACTTCCCAAAGTCTCAACGCCGCCCGCGCCAACCGCACGGACCGCGGTCTCAGCGCCGCCACCGCAAAAGCTCCGTGCCTCGGTGGCCGCGAGCGAGCCGGGCGCCCGCTGGAGTTTAAGCTGCGGCTCGGTCGATCGGCTGCTCGAGCAGCTCGGCAAGGTCTCGCTGATCGGCCCTGAGATCGGCGCGCTGCGCAGCAAGGCGGCGACGGCGACCGATGATGCCGCGCTGGCCGCGGTGCTGACGCGCGTTGCCGATCTGATCGAGGGGCACTGCGCCAGCTTTGCGGCCGAGCGCGCCGAAGTCACGGCAACGCTCGCCCAGGTAACCGAGCGCCTGCAGGACATCAATGTCTATCTCTCCAACACCAGCGCGGTGCGCGTACAGCAGCACAGCGATACCAACTCGCTCAACAGCGAAGTGCTCTCGCAGATGAGCCAGCTGGGCGATGAAGTACGGGCCAGCAACGAGCTGGCGACGCTCAAGATCCAGGTGGCGAACCGGCTCGAGGCAGTCACCTTAAGCGTGCAGCAGTTCCGGGCGCGCGAGCAGCGCCGCTTCGAGGATGATGCGCAGCAGCTGGATCGGATGCGAAGCCGCATCAGTGAACTGGAGCAGAAGTCGCTGCATCTGCATGCGAGCCTCGATCAGGCCAGGCGCCTGGCGCTGCGCGATTCGCTGACCAACAGGCCCAACCGCGCGGCCTTTGATGAACGCTTCACCGACGAGCTGGCGCGCTGGCAGCGCGTGCGCAGTCCGGTGTCGATCCTGATCTGGGACATCGATCGCTTCAAGATGATCAATGATGCCTGCGGGCATCTGGGCGGCGACAAGGTGCTGCGCGAAACAGCCCGCTGCCTGAGCAGTGGCCTGCGCAAGACCGACTTCATCGCGCGCTTCGGCGGCGAGGAATTTGTCGGGCTGCTGATTGGTACGCCGCTGCCCGAAGCGCTGCTGGTGGCCGATCAGCTGCGTGCCCAGGTCGAAGCCCTGCGCTTCCTGTTCCATGGCGAACCGGTGCCGGTCACGGTCTCGTGCGGACTCACGGAGCTGCGCGAGGGCGACACGATCGAGTCGGTGTTCGAACGCGCCGATGCGGCGCTCTACAAGGCCAAGAACAGCGGTCGCAACGCCTGCGTCGCGGACTAGAGCGCGTGCCCGCGGCTGGCGCGGCCGCTGCCAGCGCTGCCCCTAGTGCCCACCCTCGGTCAGCAGTCCCGCATCCCGCAAGGCCTCGGCGAGCCCCGCCTCGATGCGCACCGCCTCCTCGCGCGCGATATGGCGCAGGTGCAGCGTCGGACCGCACAGCAGTTCGAGCCCGCGCTTGAGCACGCTGCCGGCCGCGCGGATTCCAGCCTTGTGCTGGTCAAAGCGCTGCGCTGGTGCATAGGCGCTCATGCCCACGTAGAGCCCGTAGGGATCACCGCGCCGATCAGTGAAATCCAGCAGCACCAGGTAGATGTTCATGCGGCCACTGGCGCTGGCCTGAAAACGCTGCGCGATCTCGTAGGCCTGCGGCAGCCAGCTGATATAGCGCATCGGCAGCCACTCCGGGATCGTCGCCGCGCACGTCTCCCACAGCCGTTCGAGCGCCGATTCGATGCGCGTGGGAAATTCCCCGCGCATCCACGCTTCGTGGATGCAGTGCGCCCCGGCGCTGCCGTTGGCCGCTGCCAGCGCGGCCTCGAAGCGCTGCTGCAGCTGTGCCGCCTGCAGGCTGCGCAGCGGGCGGCCGCCCGGCCCGTCGGCCGCGGGCGCCGCGGCGTGCGCTGCAGAGTGGCGCCTGGCCATGGCTTGCGCCTACTGGAAAACCACGACAGAGCGGATCGACTCGCCGCGATGCATCAGCTCGAAGGCTTCGTTGATCTGCTCGATCGGCAGGCGGTGCGTGATCAGATCATCGATATTGATCTTGCCCTCCATGTACCAGTCGACGATCTTGGGCACATCGGTACGGCCGCGCGCGCCACCGAAGGCCGTGCCCTTCCAGGTGCGCCCGGTCACCAGCTGGAACGGTCGGGTGCGGATTTCCTGCCCGGCGCCGGCGACTCCGATGATGATCGATTCACCCCAGCCGCGATGACAGCACTCGAGCGCCTGGCGCATCAGATCAACATTGCCGACGCATTCGAAGCTGTAATCGGCGCCGCCATCGGTCAGGCTCACCAGATACGGCACCAGATCGCCCTCGACCTCCTTGGGATTCACGAAGTGCGTCATGCCGAACTTCTCGGCCAGTGCGCGCCGGCGTGGATTGAGATCGACGCCAATGATCTTGTTGGCGCCGACCAGGCGCGCGCCCTGGATCACGTTCAGGCCAATGCCGCCCAAGCCAAAGACCACCACGTTCGCGCCGGCTTCGACCTTGGCGGTGTTTATGACGGCGCCGATGCCGGTCGTCACGCCGCAGCCGATGTAGCACACCTTGTCAAAGGGCGCATCCTCGCGGATCTTGGCGAGCGCAATTTCCGGCAGCACCGTGTAGTTGGAGAAAGTGGAGCAGCCCATGTAGTGATGGATCAGCTCCCTGCCGAGCGAAAAGCGGCTCGTGCCATCGGGCATCACGCCCTTGCCCTGGGTGGCGCGGATCGCGGTACACAGGTTGGTCTTGTGCGAGGTACAGCTCTTGCACTGCCGGCACTCGGGTGTGTAAAGCGGTATCACATGGTCGCCGGCTTTGACGGAGCTCACGCCGGCACCCACTTCGAGCACGATCCCGGCGCCCTCGTGGCCGAAGATCACCGGGAACAGGCCTTCGGGGTCGGCGCCCGAGCGCGTGAACTCATCGGTATGGCACACCCCGGAGGCATGGATCTGCACCAGCACTTCGCCCGCGCGCGGGCCGGCCAGATCCACGGTCTCGATCACCAGCGGCGCACCCGCGCGCATCGCCACAGCCGCCTTGCTCTTCATTGCTCTCAACTCCTTAAGCTGCGATGGCGCATTCTGTCAGAACCGCGCCGCTAAAGGCCCAGCTCGGTCAGTCCCGGATGTTCGGCAGGCCGCGGCCCCGGTGCGCTCCAGAAGAATTTGCGCTGCTCGGCGCTGATCGGCAGATCGTTGATCGAGGCATGGCGCGTGTGCATCAGTCCCTGGGCATCGAAGGCCCAGTTCTCGTTGCCATAGGAGCGATACCAGTGGCCCGAGTCGTCGTGCCATTCATAGGCAAAGCGCACCGCGATCCGCGCCTCGCTCCAGGCCCATAATTCCTTGATCAGCCGGTAATCGAGCTCGCGCGCCCACTTGCGCGCAAGGAACGCCGCAATCGCTTCCCGACCCTGCAGGAACTCGGCGCGATTGCGCCAGAGGCTCTCTGGCGAGTAGGCCAGCGCCACACGCTCGGGGTTGCGCCCATTCCAGCCATCCTCGGCCGCCCGCACTTTCTGCAAGGCGCTCTGGCGCGTAAAAGGGGGTAGCGGCGGCCGGGTGCCGGGCGATGCGTGGTCCATAGAGCATCCCTAAACTTAGGACGGTCATCTTCACTTATCGGACACGCTTCCAACGCGCCCGGGGCGCTCGATATACCACGGTGTGCTACGGCGGTTCCAGCTTCCAAAGGATAGGGGTCCTGCAAGTCCCTGCTGCTGTCGCAATCGAAGCGTCGGAGTCAAAATCGCGATGGGACTGCAGCCCAGAAGCGCCGCCATTGCTCAGTAATCGCCAGGTTTGCGACCTCGATCCAGCTTCTAAGGTGGATTTTTGCTATGTTCTTCAATGGTCAGTAGCGGGCAAGGACGCCAGTCAAGATCGTGATTGAGCAGAAGCTGAACGAATTCTTTGGCGACGGCGATGCCACCGGCTTTGGGACTGGCTGGTGGAGTGGCGTTCTGTCCACCTTCTTCGGCGCACTCTCACTCGGCGGCGTGCTGTGTCTGCACTATCCGCAGCTGCTGAGTTCTCCGGAACTTAGGCCGCTCTATCCTATGCACACCATGCGCATTTTAATTGAATGCGTGATAAGTGCCGCTATCTTCTTTGGCGTCGTCTCGTGCATTCTGAGGAAGAAAAAGGTGCTCGCGCTTTGTGGACTACTGCTTGCGCTTGCTGCCACGGCGCTCGGTGGCTCTAGCGTTCAGATCAATGAAACCCTGCACGACGGCCCCGCACTTGGCCTCGACTGGTTCCTGATCGACATGTTTCTGATGGCACTCATCTATGTGCCGCTCGAACGACTCTGGCCCCAGTATCTGCAGCAAGGTACATTTAGGAGTCAGTGGACTACGGATGTAGTCTATTTCCTCTCAACCCATATTCCGCTGCAGATCCTCTCTTTCCTAGTCCTGTTGCCGGCCACGACTGCCACCAAATAATTAGGGATGCCGGCGCTGCAGAGGGATATCGCCCTGCTGCCTAGGCTTCTGCAACTTTTCCAGGCGATCGTGGTCGCCGACATTGCAGAGTACCTGATCCACCTGGCCCTGCACAAAGTGCCATTCCTGTGGCGATTTCACGCAATTCATCATTCTTCGAGGGCTCTGGACTGGATTGCGGGCTCACGCTCGCATTTTGTGGATGACACGCTGGTGCGCGCCTTTATTCTGGTCCCACTGATGCTCGGCTTTTCTCAGTCCATCATTGTGGCGTATTTGATATTTGTCACGTTGCACGCCACGTGGACGCATTGCAACTTCCGCCCCAATGCCAAGTGGCTCGAGAAGTTCTTGGTAATGCCCCGCTACCATCACTGGCATCATGCTTCTCACGACGAGGCCATCGATAAGAATTTCGCGATCCATTTTCCGTGGATCGACAAGATTTTCGGAACCTACTACTTTCCCGAGCAATGGCCCGAGCAGTATGGCCTGCAAGACGAACAGATCTCCAAGAGCTTCTTTTGGCAGACCATCGACCCATTCATCAAGGCCCGAAGGCGAGCCTCAGAATGGTGAGGTGCTCAACTGAACGTCGTTAGGCACCATCAGGCCGCGAGTCGTGGCTCTGACCACGCCGAGGCGTCGGAGTACTTTGATGGTAGCAAATCCAAAGTCATATTCAGGCTTGACGTGAGATAACCGCAATAGGTTCGGGTAGTGATGATGGTTATTTTGAAGACAGGCGCTGAAGGTCGCTGTGACCGGTAACCACTCCCCTATGTTCATGGCATTGTCGTGCTTGTCGTTATAGCGCCTATACCCAAAGCTGCGCGTATGGGTCCAGTAGTTCTGGATCATATTGACCCACAACGCGAAGATCCTCATTCCAATCCACATCATGGCTGTGAACTTCAGATCCCGAACAATGAGCCATAGGAGCGAAAAGCTAAAGAGCTGCGAAAATATGGCATAGGACGTGCTCGATACCAGCTTCATGGATGGCGAACTGAAAATCTCGTCAGTGGCCAGGTTCTCCGTGCAGTGGTAGGGCACCACGCAGAGATAGAGCGTTCGCCAGAACCCATCGTTGGAGATCTTGTTCGGATCACCTACATGGTCGGAGTGCTTATGATGCAGTCGATGGCGATTGACCCAACCCGTGGGATCCACATACAGGCCAAAAGTGTTATTGATAACCGTGACGGCCTTGATAAACCATGGTTTGTAGTCGAGTGATCGGTGCGCAATCCCTAGATGCAGAACATCAGCCAGGTACAGCCCGGCCATAAACCAACAGAACAGGAAATAGACTGATCCGATCAGCAGGCCCTGCCCGGTTCCGAGGTGGGCCGGAGCGAAATAGGCGCAGCCCAGCAGGTATAAAATGATTATTAGGTAGCCACTGATATTGTATATTTTCAAATGCGATCTCCCTGCCGCGACTCAAATTACCGACTGGAAAATAACTAATTCGGAATGCAATTTCGCCATCCGGTACGTGAACAGTTGCTGGTGTAGAGCCTTCAGCCTAAAAGACTTCGGAATTGACGAGGCGACGATGCCCACTTGCGTTAAAGATCATCCGTGACGCGCATATTGTTTCCAACTTCGGTTTTCCTAACCGGAGCCACCGGAGTGCTCGGCGCCCGAATACTGAAGGATCTGCTTCAGCTGACCTCGGCGCGCGTTGTTTGCCTGGTTCGTGGCACCAGCCTCGCCCGCTGTCAGGAACGGCTTCGCTCCTTTGTGCGCCTATATTATACAGACGGCGAGCTCGAACCGGACTTTGCTGCGCGGGTCATCGTACTTCAGGGCGATGTCAGCGTGCATCGATTCGGGCTCTCCCAGCATACCTATGACGAGCTTCAGGTGCGGACCGACATTACTATCCACGCCGCGGCCAATACGAGCCTCCTTGCAAGCTACCAGCGGCTTGCGCCCACGAATGTCACCGGGACGGGTCACGTCATCGACTTTTGCCTAGGCACCGCCAGCAAGACCCTCTCCTATGTCTCCACCTACACGGTCATGGGAACCAAAACCTTTGACAGTGGAGTGCGTTTTCGGGAGACAGACTATGAAATGGGCCAGGGCTTCGAGTACATGGGCTACCAGCGCTCCAAGTTCGTTGCAGAAGGTTTGGTGAGATCAGCTCGCGAGCGCGGCCTGAAGTGGCGGATATTTCGGCCCGGCCAGATTTATGGGGATTCTGCGACCGGTGCCTACCCGCATGCAGAAACCAAGGTTGCGGGACTGTTCTACGATTTATTCAGGACCGCAATGGACACCCGGGTGATGCCCGAGTCCTACATTCATTACGACGTGGTGCCTGTGGATTACGTCAGCCGCGCCATAGTGAGCCTTTCGGCGCTCGACAACAGTCTTTACGAGGTGTACCACCTCATCAATCCCGACACAAAAACTTTTTCACAGGTTATGGCACTCCTTTGCCAGGCAGGCTATGTAATTGAATTGCTGCCAGAAGAGATCTACAAACGCAAACTCGGGTCGGGGGAAATTACCAGGCAGGGTCATCCTTACACGAGCGCGATGCTCAAGGCCTTTAGCCACTGGTACTTTGTGTCAAAAATTAGCTTCTACAACAGTGCAATGACCGATTGCGAATTTACGCGTCTGAAGCTCGAAGGCTTGGGCGTGAGCTGTCCGCCTACGGATCGCACTTTGATAGAAACCTATGTGCGCGCTGGGGTTCGCGAGGGCTATTTTCCAAAACCGGCGCGCATTGACGGCGAATCGACACGGCATTCGGCCGATAATGCCTCAGCCGGCGTGCATGGCACGCCAGCCACTTCCAGGACACTCGTTTCATGATGAAGTGGTGGGGCTGGGGAGATCCAAAGCTCTCGTTTCCCATGGCGGACAAGCCGACGCTGTGGCCGTGGGTAATGAAGAAACTCGGGATCACCAACGCCAAACCCTCGGCAATGCCGGTGGCCCTAGAATCGATCGAGATTCCGCCCAGCCGAGCAGGCGCGGCTGTGCTTGCCAGGCTACGCGCGGTGCTGCGCGATGAGCAGGTGTCACTGGATAGTTTTGTGCGGCTCCAGCACACCTATGGAAAGAGCTTTCCAGATCTTTTCCGCGTCCGAAGTGGCCTAATACGCCGTGCGCCTGATGTCGTTCTGCTACCGGATTCTCACGAGCAGGTCGAGAGCCTGGTGCAACTGGCGCAAGAGCTAGATTTTTGTCTCGTCCCGTTTGGTGGGGGCACCAATATTGTGGGGGGCATAAATCCTGAGGTCGGTGACTCACGGCCGATCATGACGCTGAGCTTGCGCCAAATGAACCGGTTGATCTCCATTGACGCGGAATCCAGGACGGCAACCATCCAGGCCGGCGCGTTGGGTCCGGAACTCGAATCAGCGCTGGCGCTCCATGGCCATTCGCTCGGCCATTTCCCGGACTCATTTGAATACTCCACGCTCGGCGGCTGGCTTGCGACGCGCTCGGCGGGGATGCAGTCCGATGCCTACGGCAAGATCGAAGACATGGTGGTCTCGATCAAGATCGTTACGCCATCGGGCACCATCATTACCAAGGCAGTCCCGGCATCCTCGGCCGGACCAGATCTCAATCGCATTATGGTCGGATCCGAAGGAATCTTCGGAATAATCACCGAAGCCACAATGCGCATCCACAAAGTGCCCGCGATCAAGGACTACCGTGGCTACCTGTTTAGGAGCTTCGAAGACGGGGTTCACGGTATTCAGGAATGCCTAGACCGGGGATTTCCCCCGAGCATGATCCGGTTGCAAGACAGCGGCGAGAGCGAGCTCGCATTCAATATGCGCGCACCCAAGCATGGCCTGGAGGGCTGGGTACAGAATCAAGTCAAACGCTGGCTTAAACGCCGCGGGTATAGTGATCCTTGCATTTTGATTATCGGCGTCGAAGGAGACAAAACAGCCATCGCGTCTACCCGACAGCATTCGCACAGGATTCTTAAGAGCCACGGGGGCTTCTCGCTTGGCACGAGCGTCGGCGACACCTGGTCTAGGGACAAGTTTAATATTCCCTACCTCCGCGATTACATTATGGACTACACCTGCATGGCAGATGTCGCTGAGACCTCGACGCTCTGGTCAAACGTACTTCCGCTTTATCGCGCCACCATCGCCGTGGTGAAGGCGCGCTTTAACCAGGACGACGGTACCGGTTTTATCGGCTGTCACATCTCTCATACTTACAAGACCGGCGCCTGCCTCTACTTTACCTTCGCAGCGCGGCAACCTGCAGGTCGTGAAATCGAGCATTACTATAGCTACAAGCGGTTGGTCACCGACACCATCGTGCGCTCGGGAGGAACGCTGAGCCATCACCATGCGGTAGGCATTGAACATCGGGACTGGATGACGCAGGAAATATCGCCGGCCGGTCTGCAGTCTCTTCGTGCACTCAAGACCTCATTGGATCCTAAGGGCATCTTAAATCCCGGCAAGCTCCTGCCAGAGCTTTCGGGTGCCGAACCGGCACCGGCGAATCTCCTCGCTAGCTGACTGCGGAAGGTAATGGAATCCAGGCTTGCATCCAGGTAGCCAGCACGTGCCATGAATACCAAGCGTTTCTTTCAAGGCAAGTCGGTCTTGATCACCGGGGCCTCTTCGGGGATCGGTCGAGAGCTGGCCCTGCAGCTGGCAGCGGCCGGGGCACTCCTCACGATCTCCGCTCGGCGTACCGCCCTGCTCGAGACTCTTGCCGATGAGGTGCTGGGCCTCGGCGCGGTGCGGCCTGTGGTCTGCACCTGTGACGTGACTCAGAGCGGCGATCTGGAGCGGGCCGTGGCGAGCGCCGTGAGCGCCTTCTCCAAGCTCGATGTGGTATTTGCCGACGCCGGGTTTGGTGTCGTCGGGTTTTTTAAAGATCTCGAGCTCACCGATTACCGTCGGCAGTTCGAGACCAACGTGTTTGGCGTCCTGCGCACGCTGAAAGCCTGCCAGGCCGAGCTCGCCCGCCAACGCGGCAATATTGTCATGATCGGCAGCGTCGCCGGCTACTGTGCAACGCCCGGTAATTCGCCCTACAGCATGAGTAAGTTCGCGATGCGGGCGTTGGCACTTTCCGTCGGCCCGGAATTGGCGCAAACCGGTATACACCTGACGCACGTCTGCTTGGGTTTCATCGCCACCAACATACGCAGGGTCGATAATTCAGGGCGATTTCACGCCAAGGCGGCTGATCCGATGCCACGATGGCTCGTAGTCGATACGAACCGTGCCTGTCGCAAGATTATGCGGGCCGCTGCTGCCAGACGACCCGAAGTCATTATTACTGCTCACGGTAAGCTGCTAGTTGCCATCGAGCGATTTGCACCCTGGATACTCAGGGCATTGGGGCGTCGTATGGCCCGCCGTGGTCGCGGCCACCGGCCTGAACCCAAGGAGAGTTAGCAGCCGATCGGGCAGGCCACTGAGCGCAACTGTCGTGCCATTACGGTTCAGAGGATCGACGGGCTGCCTGCACGTCTTTGCTAAACTGCCGGTACCGCACGCACCTGTCCGAGGGATCGCGGCGAGTTGCCCACGGGAGCCCTCATGAGTGCGCCTGGTATTGTCAGTGACTCCGACGTTGCCGCCTTCCAGCGCGATGGCGCGGTGTGCCTGCGCCAGGTGCTATCGGCTGAGCAAGTTGAACTGCTCAAAGCCGGTATCGACTGGAATCTTGCCCACCCGAGTCCCCGGGCTAAAGTTGCCAGCCAGCCCGATGACCCGGGCTGGTTCATCGAGGATTTCTGCAACTGGCAGGACAACCGCTTCTATCGCGATTTCATCGCCAGCGCGCCGATGGGTGCGATCGGCGCCCGGCTCACCGGCAGCTCTGAAGTGCGGCTGTATCACGATCACATGCTGACCAAGGAGCCGGGTACGCGACAGCGCACACCCTGGCACCAGGATCAGCCCTACTACAACATCGAAGGCCAGCAGAATGTCAGCTGCTGGATTCCGGTCGATCCGGTCAGTCGCAGCGCGACGCTGGAATTTCTCGCCGGTTCCCATCGCGGACCGTGGCTGATGCCCAGAACTTTCCGGGATGCCCAGGCACGCTGGTTTCCGGAAGGCTCGCTGGCTGACCTGCCGGACATCGAGGCGCAGCGAGATAACTTCCCGATCATTGGCTGGGCACTCGAGCCCGGTGACATGGTGTGTTTTCAAATGCTTACGCTGCACGCCGCCGGGGGCGCCGATGCGGGTCGCCGCCGTCGGGTCTACTCGGTGCGACTGCTGGGCGATGACATCCGGCATGCGCCACGTGCCTGGATCACATCGCCGGATTTTCCCGGGCTGCGCGAGGAACTCGCACCCGGCGCACCGATGCAGCATCCGCTGTTTCCGCTGCTGTGGCGCGATCACGCACCGGTACCGCTGTAGCAGCAGGTTGCGCGGCCGCTCTTCTAACAGCACACATACAAGGCAGCGTAGGCCGGCGACGAATTGAGCGGGACTCGTTTAAGTTGATTGCATCGCCAAATCAACCAGTTGTTCGCTAATGCTGCATGAGCCATTCACTTTGCGGCATCCGGCCTCGAATCCTACCTGCGAAGCGGCGTGCGAGACCACGCTTGCGATCGTTGCTGGGAGCGCAGCGCTTCAGGTATTGCACTTTGCCTATTGCAGGTTGCAAGGCTTCGCATTAGATTCTCTACCTGAGTGGCAATGGACTAACCCGTGCGCTGACACACGCGGCGCCGCTCACGCGAAGAAGGCCCGGCAATGCCGGGCCTTCTTTTATTTGCGATCCGCCCTGGCGCCGGATCTAAGCACTGCGACGAAACTCCTCGATCACCTGCGCTTCGTAGCTCAGTAGCTTGCGTACGCTGGCGCGCGCGCTCATCCGTTCGAAGTGCGCCAGGCAATGCGCGAAGGCACTGACATCGACGCCAAACTGGCGCCCGCGGCGAAAACACCAGAAGAAATATGCATCCACCGCGGTGAAATGATCAAAGAACCAGCTGCGGTTGGCGAGCAGTTCATCGGCAATCTGATAATTTTCCAGCAATAGCTTGCGCGCGCAGCGGCGCACGCTCTCTTCGCTGCCCGGCAGGTCGCAGTAACGCTCGGGCAGCGCGTTGGGCGTCAGGCACGGGTGGATGCCGGAGGCGCACCAGGCCATGCGCGAGAGTGCCTGCAGCTGCTGCATCGGATCCTCGGGCAGCAGGCGTGCGGCCGGGAACTGGCGCGCGACCCACAGCTGGATCGCCAGTGTTTCAAGCAGCGGCTCACCGTCGATCAGCAGCACCGGTACCCGATGCCGGGGATTGATCTTCAGGAACTCAGGCGCGTAGTGCTCGCGCCGCGCAAAGTTGAGCGGCCGCACGCTGAAATCCGCGCCCGACTCGGTCAGTGTGATGTAGCTGACGAGCGAGCAGGCGGTCGGGGCATAATAGAGAGTCAGCTGCACGGATACTCCAGTGCCCGGGCCGCTAGCCGCCCCCAGGCTCCTCATCGTCGGTGACCTTCGCCTTGGGGAATATGCCGGTGCCACCGGGCTGGCGAATGCCCGGACCGCCAACGCCCCAGATGCCCGTGTCTTCGGGCTTGATCGGTGGCCAGTCCGATTGCAGCGAGCGCCAGTGGATGATCCAGATGCGCAACCCCAGGCCGAGCGCCAGCAGGCCCAGCGCCGCAATCAGCAGCGGGCGCAGCCAGCGGCCTGCACGCAACGCATGCACGATCATCACGGTGCTGCTGCCGCCGACAAAACCCACGTACAGCAGCCCGAGCAGCAGCCAGAGCGCGCGTGCAGCGCGTGGACCCAACCACCGGATCAGTCGCGGCGCGCGCTCATCGACCGCCTCACGCGGCAATCCGCCGTTCATCAGTGGCCCCCCATAGCTTTGAGCCTAGGCCCTGAGGGCGCTGACTTCAAGGCACGCGCTGCTGCAGCACTGCAACAGTCAGCGCGCACGCACAAATCCAAGGATCGGCGCGCTCAAAGACTCATCCCCGGTGTTGATCGAGATGATCTGGCTCAGGTGGTTGTGCCCACGGATCACCGCCAGCTGCGGTGTGAAGCCGTGACGCGTCACCAGGCGAGCGAACAGTTCGCCCGCCTGTACCTGCATCTGCAGCAGATCCAGTTCCGCGTAGGTAATCAGCAGCGGCAACGGCGGTGCATCCACCAGCTCGACGACCGACATCGCCGGATAGCGCTGGCTGTCGCTGCCAAAATAAGGTTCATTGCGAGGATCAGGCGTCGGCACGCCAAATTGGGCGCGCGCCAGGCGTTCGAGTTGTACGTTATAGACCCCCGAGATCAGCACCACGCCCTGCACGTTGAGACCTTCCGGAGGATGGAAGCGGCGCAGCAGGCTCGCGGTCGCCACATGCGCGGCGCCGGCGGATTCCCCGATCAGCCAGATCTGCGCCGGATCCCCACCAAAGCGCGCCGCGTGCGCCGTGCTCCAGCGCAGCGCGGCCATCACATCTTCGGCGCCCGAAGGCCACTGGCCCTCAGGCGCCAGTCGGTAGTTGGGCAGGATCGTGACGAAGCCGGCGCGCGCGAAATACAGGCCGGCATTTTCGCGCTCGCTCTTGTCGCCGCGAATGAAGCCGCCGCCGTGGAAGATCAGCAGCACGGCGCGCGCGCTCTCGATCTGCGCCGGCGCGTAGACGTCGAGGCGATGACGGGCATCGCTCCCGTAGACCTCATCGCGCGTGATCTGCACGCCAGCGCGCGGCTGGCAGGCCAGCAGCGGCGAGTACAGTTCGATCGAGGTACGCAGGTCGAGCACCGCACCCAGTGCGCGCAGGCGTGCCTCGATCTTAGGTGGCGGTCCGGCGCTCCGCGGCCGGGCTCGAAGCTTCATCGGCGCGGCCTCAGGCCGCGGCGGCCGGTGCCTTGTGGAAGCGCCCGCCCTGCATGATCGCCAGCAGCCGCGCCTTGTCCTGCAGCAGCCTGACATCCTGCGTCGGATCGCCCTGCACCAGCAGCAGGTCGGCGAGGTAACCACTCTTGATCTGCCCCAGTTCATGGCCCATGCCCATGATCTGGCCACCCAGCCGGGTCGCCGCCACCAGCGCCTCGCTCGCCGTGTAGCCGAAGTGGCGCACGAACAGTTCCAGATCACGCGCATTGCGACCGTTCGGGTTGAACGGAAATCCATAGTCGCCGCCGGGCAGTACGCGGATGCCGCGGCGCTTGAGCTCCGGCACCAGGCGCATCTGGTGCTCGAGCACCGTGCGCGCATCCTCCTTCATGTGCCGCATGTCGAAGTGCGGCGGCGGCGTGGCATCGAGCGTCGCCTGCACGATGCCGACGGTCGGTGCGACAAAGATCTCATCCTTCTTCGCCTCGAGCAGATCCACGGCCTCGGCATCGGCATAGGTGCAGTGGTAGAGCACGCGAAATCCATGGCGCAGACCCATCTTGATGGCGGCAGCGGCATGCGCGTGACCGGTCAGCCAGACCTCCGAAGCGCGTGCCTGCTCACCCGCGGCAGCAATTTCCTCATCCGAATACAGCAGCTGCAGCGAGGCGCCGGGCTTGAGCGCGCTCTCGCCCGAGAGCAGAAACTTCACGGCCTTCGCGCCCAGCTCCGCACAGCTTTTCACGAAGGCGCGGATCGCCTCCGGGCCACGGCCGTGCGCTTCGACGCCGCCGGACTTAAGCTCGATCGTGGTGTTGGGTGGTTCTCGCTCGATCGAGGAGGCGATCAGTCGCGGGCCGGGCATGCCACCGGAATCGATGCAGGCCTTGAGGAACACTTCCACGGATTTTGCCAGCGCGCCGCCCGAGTAGGCGCTCGTGAACCCGTGATCGAGCAGCACACGCGCGTTGCGCGCGGTGTTCAGCACCAGATCATCGGGAGGGAGCGCCATGCCCGGCACGAAACGTTCGACGGAGCTTGGCCAGGACAGGTGCGCATGCGACTCAATGAGTCCTGGCATCAGCGTGGCGCCGCCGCCGTCG
The DNA here is from genome assembly GCA_049521875.1 of Steroidobacteraceae bacterium. Lineage (GTDB taxonomy): Bacteria > Pseudomonadota > Gammaproteobacteria > Steroidobacterales > Steroidobacteraceae > FEN-1191. The sequence continues at coordinate 6,806 of JBEKOK010000026.1, read as the reverse complement.
ATGACCTGCACCTCCGGGCCGCGCGCCAGCGGCGCCTCGCCCGCACGCCCGATGGCGCTGATCCGATCGCCCGCGATCGCTACCTCGCCTGCGTAGCAGGCGGCTCCGGAGCCATCAAAAATCCTGACATTGCTGAACAGTGTCTGCTGCATCAAGGCATCGTAACCGAAACACTTCCCGCCGGACCAGACGTCGGCTTTCGGCCAGGCCTCGCAGCGCAGCGTCAGCGAATCAGCGCCATCACCGTCGGCAGCGTCACCCACACGCCCCACAGGATCGGCAGGCCCACGATCAGCCACGCGAGCAGCGCGCGCCCATCGAAGCCGCCGCGGCCGATGCCGAAGGAGCCGGCGACACTGCGCTCGGCGACGTGCTTGACACGCGCCTGGTATTCAGCCAGCGCCGGCTCCGACATGTACCACTTCGCAGCCACCGGGCGGATCAGCAGATTGCAGATCAGTCCGATCAGTAGCAGCCCGGCCAGGATGTAGAGGGTGTAGTCGTAGACTCGATCGGCCGCAATGCCAGCACGGGTCTGCGCATCGCGCAGATGCGAGACCAGAATCGGACCGATGACGCCCGCCATGGACCAGGCAGTCAGCAACCGGCCGTGAATGGCGCCGACGAACTCGCTGCCGAACATATCGGCCAGGTACGCCGGTACCGTGGCGAAACCGCCGCCGTACATTGAGAGAATCACGCCGAAGAACAACACAAACAGTACCTGATTGCCGCTGCGCGCGGCCCAGGGCGAAAGCGCATAGAGCGCAATGCCGAGCGCAAAGAAGGTCGAGTAGGTCGCCTTCCGACCGATCCGGTCCGACAGCGAGGCCCAGAAAAACCGCCCGACGATATTAAAGAGCGACAGCAGGCCAATGAATCCGGCGCCTATTGTGGCAACCGTCTTGAGTTGCGTCGCATCGAGATCCGCGCGGTGCAGACCGGGATGGCCGATCAGTGCGCCACCGAAGATCTCCTGCAGCATCGGGGAGGCCATGGCCAGCACGCCAATGCCTGCCGACACGTTCATGCACAACACAACCCAGATCAGCCAGAACTGCGGCGTCTTGTGCGCATCGTTAAGGCGCACGACATGGGGCGTGATCATCGCCGCGGCCTTAGTTGCCGGTGGCTGCCAGCCCTCGGGAATCCATCGCGAGCTCGGCGGCAGGCGGTAGCCAAAAGCGCCGCCCATCATGAATATGAAATAGAGGATGCCGAGCGTGACGAAGGTCTGCCACACACCAGAGGTGCCTGCCAGCTTGAAGTGATTTATCAGCAAATTGGCCAGCGGTGCGCCGATCAGCGCACCGCCGCCAAAACCCATGATCGCCATGCCGGTGGCCATGCCGCGCCGGTCCGGAAACCACTTGATGAGCGTCGAGACCGGTGAGATGTAACCGAGCCCGAGGCCAATGCCACCGATCAGGCCGGAGCCAAGCCACAGGAGCCACAGCTGGTGCAGGTAAATACCCAGCGCCGAGACCAGAAAGCCGCCGCCCCAGCAGCAGGCCGCGACAAACCCGGCCTTGCGCGGACCCTCGCGCTCTAGCCAGCCACCCCAGAGCGCCGCAGCGACACCCAGCACCGCAATCGCCAACGTAAAGGTTATGACCAGATCTGTCACCGGCCAGTTGCAGCTGGTGGTCGTCAGCGCATCGAGAATCCCGAGATTCGCGCAGGTGGTGGCGCTCGTACCCTGCAGCGCACGCGACAGCGGCAGCCAGAACACGCTGAAGCCGTAGACCATGCCGATGCACAGATGGATTGCCAGCGCCGCCGGCGGCACGAGCCAGCGGTTGAATCCCGGTCCGGCGATCGTTCGCTCCCGATCAAGCCAGCCGTGACCCGCACTACCCGAAGCTCCGATGCTCGCATCGCTCATGACATCTACCCCCTTAAGCCTGCGTGCTCTTCTGGTCAGTCCGCCCGACGCCCGTGCGTCAATAGGATCCGCCACATCGGTCTTGGCCGATGAGCTGCTGATGATAAAGGGCTTCGGTGCCGCTGTCGCCCATCCGATAGTGGGCCTTGGTCGATGGCACCGCGCCTCGGCGAGCGCCAACGGCCGCCGCTTAAGCGGGCGCCACGAGCACGTGCAAGGCAATGATAAAGTGCTCCCGGCCCGAACGCCGGGCCGTTGGGATCCGGCCCGTTGAGCCATGTCTTACGGGGCCAGGGTCAGCTCGAGCCTGATGGAGAGTTCCCGCTTGCATACCCAGGTCGCGATCATCGGTGCTGGTCCGGCAGGGCTGCTGCTCGGACAGCTGCTCGATCGCGCCGGCATCGACAACATCGTGCTGGAGCAGCGTAGCCAGGATTATGTGCTGGGCCGGATTCGTGCCGGCGTGCTCGAACAGACTACGGTTGGATTGCTCGAGCGTGCCGGCGTGGCCGCGCGCATGCATAAAGAGGGTTTGCCGCACGCTGGCTTCTGCCTGGCGCTGGACGGGGAATCCTTTCACATCGACCTCCTCGCCTTGAGCGGCCGCTCCGGGGTCATGGTGTATGGGCAGACTGAGGTGACGCGCGATCTGATCCAGGCGCGAGCAGGCCCGCTGTATTTTGAAACGACGCAGGTCGCGCTGCACGATCTGACGCAGCACCATCCTTATGTCACCTGTATCAGCAACGGCGCGGCGCTACGTATCGATTGTGACTTCATTGCCGGGTGCGATGGCTTTCACGGCATCAGCAGGCCCTCGATCCCTGAAGCCGCGCGCCGCAGCTATGAGCGCGTCTACCCGTTCGGCTGGCTCGGTATTCTGGCCGAGGTGCCGCCGTGCCATCACGAGCTGATCTACGCCAATCACGAGCGGGGCTTCGCCCTGGCCAGCATGCGCTCGCGCACCCGCAGCCGTTATTACCTGCAGTGCGCTGTCGGTGAACCGCTGGCCGAGTGGAGCGATGAGCGCATCTGGGACGAGCTCGCACTGCGCCTGGGTCAACCGGCCGCTGGCGGCATGATCCGTGGGCCGGCGATCGAAAAGAGCATCGCGCCGCTACGGAGCTTCGTGTCCGAGCCGCTGCGCTACGGAGCCCTGTTCCTGGCCGGTGATGCCGCACACATCGTGCCGCCCACCGGGGCCAAGGGCCTGAACCTGGCCGCCTCGGATGTTCATTTCCTGTTTGAGGCGCTGTTCGCCCATTACCGCGAGGGCAGCGCGCGCGAGCTTGAAGGTTATTCAGCGCGGGCGCTGGCGCGTGTCTGGAAGGCCGAACGCTTCAGCTGGTGGTTCACGGGTCTGACGCATCGCTTTCCGAATGCCGAGCCCTTTGATCGCAAGATGCAGGTGGCCGAGCTCGAGTACATCCGCCACTCACACGCGGCGCAGGCCACGCTGGCCGAGAACTACATCGGACTGCCACTCGGATGAAGTACCCGCGATCAGCAAGCGGCGCAGCCGTGGTCGTGGAGTAGCGCGACGTGGCGGCCACGCACTGGCTGCGTACCCATGTGGCGCCCGCAGGCTTTGGCTTCTCGCCCCGCCGCCTGAGCATCAGCGAGGGCCTGCGCGCGGCCTTCTCGTGCGCAGCGGTCGTCGGCGTGGCCGAATGGCTGCACGCGCCGACTCTCGTGTGGGCAGCGATCGGTGCGCTGTGGGTTAGCCTCGCGGATTCTGGCGGCCATCCGCTCGACCGCTTGCGCACGCTGGGCCTGTTTACGGTGCTCTCCACGCTGGCCTCGGTCCTGACGACCGGAGCGGCGCTGATCGGCGCGGACTGGGCCGCGCTCATCGTGCTGCTGCTGACCTTCTTCGGTTCGCTGGTGCGCTGCTATGGCGCCGTGCCCGAACAGATCGGCCGCCTGATCGTGATCGCCAGTGTCGTCGCCGTCGATCGGCCCGTGCACGGTCGCGCCGATCTAGTCAGCTTCGCGCTCATTTATCTTTCAGGCTGCCTGTGGGCGATGCTGCTGAGTTTCTCGATCTGGCGCATTCAGCGCCTGCGCCCTGCCTACACCGCACTGGCGCTGGTCTATACGCAACTGGGCCGGCTCAGTGTCGAGCTGGCCGGCGGCGTGCCGTCCCCGGCCGCGCCGGCGACCGCGCATGCGCCCACGCGCCGGCACGCGGTGCGCGAAGCGATCGAGCAGGCACGCGCAGCGCTGGTCCAGGTCGGTCGCCGGCGTGGGCTCGGCGCTGCGGGCGAGCGGCTGCTGCTGGCACTCGAGTCCGCCGAGCATATTTTCTCGCAGCTGATCGCGCTCTCCGAGCGCTTCATCGTCGAAGCGCCCGCCGATGATCGCGCCAGGCAGCTGCGCCGCCGGGCCTTCCGTCGCCTCGCGCTGCTGCTGTTCCACGATGCACATTCATTTGAAGCCGGTGCCGAGAGGCCTGCGAGCTGGCCCAGCCAGTTGCAGCAACTGAACGCAGCCGCGCTCGCGCTCGAGGGCACGGCGGCCGCGGCAATGAGCTCGATCATCGTGCAGCTGCAGTCCTTGAGCAGCCGTCCGGGCAAAGGCGGTGAGCCCACACTCTCGCGCACCGAGCGGCCAGCCGCCTGGTTCGCGTTGCTGCGTGCGAACCTCGACTGGCATTCGCTGATATTCCGCCACGCGCTGCGCTGCGCGGTATGCGCGGCCGGCGCGGTCTGGATCAGTCACCGGCTCGGTCTGCCCTATGCCTACTGGATGGCGGTGACCGTCGTGATCGTGCAGCAGCCGTACATCGCGACCACCTGGCAGCGCGCACTGGAGCGGGTCAGCGGCAGCCTGGTGGGCGGCGCGCTGGCCGCGGTGCTCGGCCTGCTATTGCATACGCAATTCGCACTGACCGCGGCGGTGTTTCCGCTCGCCGCGCTGACGATGGCCTTCAGGCCCGTGAGCTACACCTTGTTCGTCACCTTCCTGACGCCGCTGGTGGTGCTTATCGTTGGGGTGACCCATCCGGGCTCGAGCGAGCTCACGCTCGCCAGCCTGCGCGCGCTCAACAGCCTGCTGGGCGGAGTCATCGCCTTTGCCGGCAGCGTATTGCTGTGGCCCACCTGGGAGCCCGATCGCATGCGCAAGCTGATGGCCACGGCGCTGCGCGCCTGCGGAAATTTCTGCAGCATGGCGCTGACCGAGGCGGCGCCGCGACAGGAATTGGCGCTGGCACGCCGCACTGCCGGTCTGGCGATCAGCAATGCCGAGGCTTCGCACGAGCGCCAGTCGCTGGAGGCCTGGCTGCGCCGTGGTCCGATCGAAGCCGCACTGTCCGTGATGGTGTTGATCCGCGGCTTGCAGGGCATCGCCGTAGCCGCGTGGCTCCATCCGCGCACGCCAGGCGCCGCTGAACCCGAGGCGGGGTTTGTCCGCGAGCGCAGCGACTGGATCGCCGGGCGCCTCGAAGGCGGGCACCCCGCGCTAGAGGCAGCGGCACCGCCGGATTCAGCCAACGCCGATGCACAACGCGCCACGCAGCAGCTGCAATTGCTGCAGGCGGCGACCGATCGCTACCTGGCCGAATTGGGCGAGACGCATTGAACTGTGCGGCCCGGACCGCTAGATTAGTTAAGAGGTTAACGAAGCCGCCCGGCAGCATCCGCTCTGACAACGCATGCGCCGGGGCAGCAGCTTCCAACGGCCCGATCTGAGTTGGGGTGAACTACATCATGAATAAGCATTGGCTACTGTCCGGCGCGCTGTTGCTGGCCCCGGCGATCGTGTGGAGCCAGACCAGCTACCTGCGCTGCGAAGTGCAGACGACTTTTCGCAAGCCGACTCTTCATGGCAGCGAGTGGGTGCACGCGGAGAATCACTACACCAAGTATTTCCGGCTCGATCAGTCACAGCACATGGTGTTTGCCTACGACTGGCGGCCCGATGTTTACAAACCCATCTGCAGCCCGGGTAACGCAGCGTGCGTGCGGCAGTGGGATGCGAAGAGGATCCGCATTGATGCGCGGGCTGCGGCGGATCAGCCAGTGCCGCCCTTTCTGGATTTCCGGCGCGCGATCGAACTGACGGACCAGTTGCACCGCGTGCGCTATGTCATTGCCGATTACGGCAATGCCGACAGTGGCGCCACGCCGATGAGCTGGACGTATGAGGGCAGCTGCGAGCCGAGCGCACAGCCGCTGCGCCCGCCGCTACCGGGCCCCGGCGGTCCGGGTGCCACACGCCCGCCGACCAATCCGAAGTACGAGCAGCCCACGGGTCCGGCGCTCCCTGTCAGCGCCGAGGAAGCCGATCAGGCACTCGCAGGTTACTACGGCAACACGATGTGGGGATTCAGCGGCGGCGGGCACTGGTTCCACATGTGGTTTCTGGAGGGCAGCCTCGCCTACACGAGCGATGATGAAGACATCAGCAGTGAAGGCAAACCGCGACGCTGGTACGTCGGCAAGGATTCCACCGGCTATCGCTTGTGTGGCGAGCCGCTCCCGGCCGAAGGCAAGTCCGGCTGCTATCCTTTGCCACAGCATCGTGTCGGCGACAGCTGGGTGCAGCACGACATGGATGGCGATGCGCAATTCTCGCTGCTGCCGGGCCGTCAGTAGTCAGCGGCCAGAGCCCTGCGCCATCTGCAGCTGATCAGCAGTCGGTGCGATGATCACTCGCCGCATCTGAGTGTCGCTGCCGCGCAACGCCGCAGCGCACATTAAGCCTGCTTCATCCGGCCAGCCGGGATCCCGCCTGCGAATTCAGGCTGGGAACTCGTACTAAATCCGCGCGGTCCAATCACTGCTTAATGCGGCTCAATGCCGCGTCGGACTGTCCGCGCCCGTTTGGCGCGGACAGCAACGCAATCGCGGCGACTTTTTCGTCGCGCCATGACAACAGTGAGGTTCGAGTGAGAAAGCAACTGATTGTGACCGCCGCA
>JBEKOK010000025.1:0-21248 GCA_049521875.1 Steroidobacteraceae bacterium | reverse complement strand
CTTCTAGCAACTGAACCACGCGCTCGCGCAGCCGGACAGATCTGGATCAATCCGGTCCGGGACTGGCTGCGGCTAGCGCTTGAGCCAGTAGGCGATCGCCTGCGGCAGCTCGCGCTGCGCCTTGCTGCTGACATACATGCCGATGTGCCCGACGCTCAGGGCGAGCGGCATGTAATCACTGCTGCCGATCAGCTGCTCGAGCGGCGTCGAAGCGCTCGGGGGCACCAGGTGATCCTGCTTGCCGTAGATGTTCAGCACCGGCTGCGTGATCTGCTTCAGATCCACACGCCGCCCACCGATCTCGAGCGTGCCCTTCATCAGGCGGTTTTCCTGGAAGAACCAGCGCGCGAACTGCCGGAAGGCTTCGCCGGCCTGGTCGGGGCTGTCGAAGATCCACTTCTCCATGCGCACGAAGTTTTCCATCGCGGCCTGATCGTCACCGACCTCGAGCAGATTGACGTACTTCTGCTGCAGCAGGCGGAACGGCATCAGCGAGACGTAGGCGGCATTGAGCAGATCGCCGGGCACGATGCCGTTGGAGCTGACCAGCGCATCGATGTCGAGCCCGCGCACCCACTTGGCCAGCAGGTTTTCCGGCGTGTGGTAATCCACCGGCGTGACCATCGTGATCAGGTTCCTGACGCGTTCGGGATGCAGCGCCGTGTAGCAGACGCTGAAGGCGCCGCCCTGGCACACGCCCAGCAGCGTCGTGGACTCGAGCTGGTGCTCGCGCAGTACGACGCTGAGGCAGCGATCGATGTAGCCGTTGATGTAATCGTTCAGATCCGTGAAGCGATCGGCCCCATCGGGGTAACCCCAGTCGATCAGGTAGACATCCAGTCCCTGCTCGAGCAGCCGGCGGATCAGCGAGCGATCCGGCTGCAGATCCATCATGTACGGCCGGTTGACGAGCGCGTACACGATCAGGATCGGTGGCAGGTTGGCGCTGGTGGCGAGCGGCCGGTAGCGGTACAGCGTCAGCTTGTCTTCGCTATAGACCGCATCCTTCTCGGAGCAGCCGAAGCTCGCGCCGGCCGCGGCCTGCAGCGCGCCCAGGCTCTGCGTGATCTTGCGCTGCAGATCGGCGAATTCCTGCAGGGCATCGGGCGCCGCACTCTTGTCGGTGGCATTCATGATGCGTCTTTGGCCGCCGTTGCGATCAGCCGCCGCCCGACTTATGCAATGCGGCCTTGAGCTCACGCAGCTGCTGGTGGATCGAGTTCAGTTCGGCGCGCGTCGGCAGGTCGAACTGGCGCGAGAAATCCTCGAGCAGCTCGCGCTGCGCGATGCGCAGCTGGCTCAGCGCGTTGGTCAGTTCACTCTGCGCCTGGATGAACGCGGCGCCATGCGCGATGCGCGCATAGGCGCTCTCGGCCGAGTTGACCCACAGGTCATAGACTTCCTTGACCGAACCCGGCGCCGCGCCCGAGCTCAGCTGCGGGGTGATCTTGGTGCCCAGCTCGCGCAACGCCAGGGCGATGATCTCGTTCCACTGGCTGCTCAGCTTCATCTGTGCCTGCGCGACGCGGCCGCTGATCTGCGCGAGCTTCTGCCAGGATTCCTGCTGCTCGCGCGCCGGTCCCAGTGCCGGCATCGACAGCCATGGCGAGGGTCCGGTGGCCCCTGGCGCCGCAAAGCCAAACGGGTTGCCGCCACCAAACATCGATCCGAACCCAGGTGCCGCGCCGGGCATCATGCCCGGGAAGCCAAAGCCGCCCATGCCACCCATGCCGCCTCCGGCAAAGGGCATCGCGGCACCACTGAGCGGCGCGCCAAAGGCCGTGGCCCCCCACAGGCCGGCAAACTGCTGCTGGAGCGACTGCAGTCCCTCGGTGAACACCCGCGTGCGCTGATCAGGTTCCGGCACGCTGGCGGTGCGGCCCAGCAGATCCCACAGCGAGCGCGACACGCCCAGATACTGCTCGAACTGCGCCATGAATTTCTGCGCCACATCGGCACCCCCACCCGGGGGCATTGGCGGCGGTGCCGCGGGGACCTGCAGCACGCCACTGGCCGCCTTCGACCAGGCATTGGCCATCTCGGTCCACTGGCGCATGACGTCTTCCTGGGTCTTTTGCACTGCGGCGGCCCATTCGTTCGGGCCCGGCGTCTGATCAGCAGCCATAAGCGATTCCCCTGTTGATATCTCTGGCCCCATCCCCCGCTTGAGCAGCGGCCCTCGCAGGCCGTAACCGCCCGCGCCAGGCGCCCGAAGGGCACGGACCGGCATTTACGGGCATCATACCCTCGGGCCCGGTCGCGGTAAGATCTAGTGCGCAACAGGCAGTTCGGGGCACGGAGTAAACGATGAAGAAACCGATTCTGGCGGCCATTGCCGGCGCCGTCGTGGTCAGCGCGGCAGCACTGTGGTTCTGGTTCGGACGCGCTCCGGAGCCGGAGCCGCCCGAACCCCCCCCGCCGCCGGTCGACACCGGACCGCCCACCCCGCCGATCGCGCATCCGCTGCCGGCAGGATCCGTAGCGCTGCCGACGCTGGCCGACAGCGATGCGGTCTTTGACGGCGCCGTAATGAAGCTGGTCGGCACGAGCGCCTTCAAGCAGTACGTGCGCCCCGAAAACCTGATCCGCCACATCGTCGTCACGGTCGATAACCTGGCCAAGCCCAGGCTCGCGGTCGAGCAGCGCCCGGTGCAGCCGACCAAGGGCAGCTTCCTGATCGATGGTGATGACACGCACGCCACCGAAAGTCCCAACAACGCGGCCCGCTACGCCCCGGCACTCGCCGCGCTGCGCAAGCTCGACAACAACCAGCTGGTCGCGCTGTACCTGCAGTATTACCCGCTGTTCCAGAGCGCCTATCAGGATCTGGGTTATCCGAACGCCTACTTCAACGACCGCCTGATCGCCGTCATCGATGACATGCTCGAAGCGCCGCGCGCGCCCGAGCCGGTCGCGCTGACGCGCCCGAAAGTGATGTATGAGTACGCGGACCCTGATCTCGAGGCGCGCTCGGCCGGACAGAAACTGCTGATGCGCATGAGTCTTCCGCAAGCTGCCGAGGTCAAGGAGCGGCTGCGCGCGCTGCGCGCCGCGCTGATCGCGGCCGCACCGCAGACGACGGCAACTCCGGCACCGGCGGCCGCGAAGCCCTGAGTGCGCCGATGTGGAAATTCTTTAACGGCCTGATGCGCCTGATCAGAAGCCTGCTCGGCCTGGCGATGATCGGCGTGGGCATCATCTGGATGCTGCAGGGCCTGAATCTGGCCTTTCGCGTCGGCTTCATGGTCGGCGACCGGCACTGGACGCTCTACGGTGCCCTGCTGGCGCTGGTGGGCATCGGCCAGCTCATCTGGAGCAATCTGAGGCACCGCTGACAGCAGCGAATCGGCGCTGGCCTTTACTCCCCGAGCGCCGCCAGCGCCACTTTCATCGTGCCCAGCAGATCCACGCGCCGCGTGCGCTCGGGCCAATGCAGCAGCAGATAATCCGGGCCGTGCCTGCGCATCGGACCGGACTCGATCCGCTGCAACGTGGACAGCTCCCCGCTCCACAGTACGCGGCCGACACCGCTGATCAGATAGATCCGCTCACCATCGAAGCGATAGCCGCAGGCGGCACGCCGCTGCTGATAGAAGCCCATGATCACCGCGGTGCCGCCGAAGGCCACGCCGTAGAGCAGGTTTCCGATTGCGTGTGTGTACTGATGCAGCCGCCAGGCCTTGAACAGGATGAAGGCCCCCATGCCGATGATCAGCGCCGCGAGCAGCTGCACCAGCAGCAGGTACAGTGGCGGCGGCCGGTAAACGCCGTGCAGCGCGCGCAAGCGCCGCAGCCACTCCTCGCTACTGTAGGGCTCGCTCATCTTAAAAAATCCTCGCGTTCAAGGCTTGTCATCAGCGCCGCATTTGTCTCAAGCCGGCTCACTGTGCATTCAGCAGGTTCGCCGGCGAATACTGATCGGTCAGCACGCGGGCCTGCGGATCCCAGTCGGCCTGGGTCGAGAACAGCGGCAGCAGCGTATCGGGTGTGAATCCAAACGGCGCAAAGGCATCCGTGAAGCGCCCGGCGTTGCGGCGGATCTCGGTCAGCGACGGCAGCGGGCCGGCGCTCGCGAGGATGATGCGATTGCCACTCTTGAGATTGTAGAACTCGCCGAACACGGCGTGATAGGTCACCGACTCATTCGCATACAGGCGGCTCGAGGACCAGGTGTTGGCTGCGACGATGCCGCCCGGGCGCAGCAGCTCCTTGACCTGCTGCAGGAACTCGCGTGTCAGCAGATGCTCTGGAATGTACTGACGCTCGTAGGCATCGAGCAGGATCAGATCATACTGTTGCTTGCCGGCACGCAGCAGCCGGCGCACATACGCACGCCCATCCTCGGTAGTGACGGTGAGCTGCGCCGTGGTCTTGAAATCAAAGTACTGCGTGGCTACGCGCAGCACCGCAGGATCGATTTCGGCCACGTCGATGTGCGCCGCCGGCAGCAGCTGCTGCAGCGCGCGCGGCAAGGTGCCCCCGCCAAGACCAATCACGAGGATCTCGTGCGGATCAGGCACCAGGAACAGTGCCCCGAGCATCATGCGCGTGTACTCGAACACCATGTGATCGGGCTGCGCCAGCAGCACGCACGACTGGCGTCCGATCGTGCACTCGTGTGTAAAGCACAGGCAGCGCGTACCGGCATCCTCATACACCAGCACCTCACGGTACTGCGAGCGTTCCTGGTGGATCAGCGTGCCGGCCGCCGGCGCAGCCGCGCCATGCAGCAGCGCCAGCAGTGCAAGCGCGCCGCGGTTCACGCCAGCACCCGCGGCCGCACGAGGCAGGCGGCACATCCGACGAGCAGCGATACCGCCAGCATCCCCCACAGAATCTGGTTGAGCTCGAACCACAGCACGAAATAAAACGAGGTGAGCAAGGTGCCGGCCGCGCTGCCGAAGGTCGAAACAAAATACAGCCGCCCGGCGCGCTCGCCGGCGTGCTCGCGCTCGGCGACCAGCAGCCGCACCGCGTACGGGGAGACCATCCCCGAAATCAGCGTCGGCACGAAGAACAGGCTGAGCGCGGCCAGCAGTGATCCAAAGCGCGGATCCGCAACGCGGGCGGCGAGCGCATCGAGCAGCGCATCGCCTGCCAGCAGGATCGGCAGCGCAGTGATTGCCGCCACCAGCACGATCAGTCCCAGCCGCCGCAGGTTCGGCGTGTGTACCGAGTAGCGCCCGCCGGCCAGGTAGCCGAGCGAGAGCGCGAGCATGAAGACGGTGATGATCGCGCCCCACACATAGATGCTGCTGCCAAAGTACGGCGCCAGCAGCCGGCCGCCGAGCAGCTCGATGCCCATGACAAAAAACCCCGACCAGAGGGCGAGCAGGTACAGCACGGTCGCGTACATAATCAGGCCAGTGTAGCGAAAAGCCCTGCGGCGCGGATTGACAGCGCTCAGTCCGAACGCATACGGTGGATCGAACTTTTTGCCGCCGTTTTGGGTCCGAAGGCTCCTGCATGATCAAATCCCCACCGTTGCTGCACCGGCGCCCAAGTCCTCTCGCAGGCAGCCTGCTGCTGGCGGCCGCCGCGCTGCTCGCAAGCCTTGCCGCTTGCACGCACCTGAGCGAGGCGCCTTCGCACGCGGCCAGTATTGCCGGCGAATGGATACTCGATCCGGCCAGCAGTGATGACTTTGATGCGCTGCTCAGGCAGGCGGTCGATGCGCAGGACAAAAAACTGCGCAAGCGCATGCGCCCGATATCGGTCGGCGATCACGACGTGCCGCCGCTGGGCCTGCTGCCTCCGGAGGATCCGGAGCTGATCCATGACCGGCTGGCCGAGCAGCTGCGCCCGGGCGATACGCTCAAGCTCGAGTGGCTCGATGGCACGCTGCAGCTGAGCGCCAACGGTGAACCCGCGCGCAGCTTCTCCCCGGGGCGCACCGCTTCGCGCATCGACGTGGCCGGCACCGGCCAGATCAGCGCGGGCTGGAAAGGGGATCTGTTCCAGTTGCAGACCAAATACCAGGGCGATGTGCGCGTGCAGACCTTCAGTGTCGATGCCAGTGGCCGGCTGATCGTCACGCTCTCGGTCAAAAGCGATGCGGTCAACAAACTGGAGGTGACCAGCCGCTATCATCGGGCCAGTTGAGGTCGCGGCGCGCAGCCGCCAGTCGCACTAGAGCGCGGCGTCGTCCATTTCGCCGGTGCGGATGCGCACCACGCGATCGATGTTGGTGACGAAGATCTTGCCGTCGCCGACTTTGCCGGTCTTGGCAGCCTTGACGATCGCATCGACGACCGTATCGATCATGCCGGTTTTCACGGCGATCTCGATCCGGGTCTTGGGCACGAAATCCACGACGTATTCGGCGCCACGATAGAGTTCGGTGTGGCCGCGCTGGCGGCCAAAACCCTTGACCTCGGTCACCGTCATGCCGGACACACCCAGTTCCGAGAGCGCGGTGCGGACTTCATCGAGCTTGAAGGGTTTGATGATGGCGGTGATCAGTTTCATAGTTATACCCATCAGGATAGAAAGGGCCCGGCGCGTCCTATCCTAGCAGCACTGCCCGCCGCTCGGGGAGACCCGCCGGCACCCGCCGTAGCGTCTCGCGCATCCGTTACACCACGCCCGGGCAGCTGCCGCAAGGCGCACCATCGGTTGGCCGTGCCGCGTCAAAACAGCGGCAGATCAGGCACCTAGGCACCGATCGGCCGATCAAAGGATCGGCATCCGGAGCTCGGCTAGAGGCGCGCGGCCACTTCGACGCCGGCGCGTGCGATCTGGGCATCCTGCGCCGACTGCACGCCCGAGACCCCGATGCCGCCGACCAGCCGATCGCCATTGAGCAGTGGCAATCCGCCTTCGATCGGCGTCGCGCCGGGCAGCGCCAGCATCACCAGCCGGCCACCTAAGATCGACTCCTCGATGCTCTTGGTCGGGCGGCGGAACAGCACCGAGGTGCGTGCTTTTTCCTGCGCCACCACGACGCCGGCCAGCGGCGCATCGTCCATGCGCTCCAGGTACAGCAGATGGCCGCCCTCATCGAGGACGGCGATCGTGACGTTCCACTGATTCTTGGTGGCTTCGGCCTCGGCGGCCGCGGCAATCTGGCGCGCTTCGGCCAGGGTCAGGCTTTTCTTGACGTGCATGATGTCCTTTCACTCACTTGGCTACCGCCGGGCGCCGACGCAGCGGCGGCGCGCGACCCACGCGCTGCCACGGCGGCTAGGGGGGCGTCACGTTATCATGGCCGCGCCGCGCTGGCGCGCCCTGCTCGGGGCCGCAAATTCCGGAGTACTTCGATGGCACGCGCCTACACCCGACAGCTGAGCCCGCGGATCGCGGCCTGCGAACTGAGCTACATCGGCCGCGAACCGATCGATGTGGCGCTGGCGCGCGATGAGCATGCGGCCTATGAGCGCACGCTCCTGCAGTGCGCGCTCGAACTGCACCGCCTGCCGGCGCTGCCGGACAGCCCGGATGGGGTGTTCGTCGAGGACACGGCGGTGCTGCTGGGAGATCACGCACTGCTGGCGCGGCCGGCAACCGCCGCGCGCGCCGCCGAGAGCGCCTCGGCAGCCCAGGTACTGGGCGCCGACTTCGAACTCGAGCTCCTGCAGGCCGGGACGCTCGATGGCGGTGATGTGCTGCGAATCGACCAGACCCTGTACGTCGGCCACTCGGCCCGCACCGACGCGGCCGGCGCCCAGGGCCTTGAGGTGTGGGCCGGGCGGCTCGGATTCGCGGTAAAGCTCGTGCCAGTACACGGCTGCCTGCACCTGAAAACCGCTGCGACGTATGCCGGACTGGATGCGGCCGGCCGCGCGCTGCTGATCGCCAATCCCGCGTGGGTCGACACGCAGGCGTTTCGCGACTGCGAGATTCTGAGCGTGGCGCCGGAGGAGCCGTTCGCGGCCAACACGCTGCGCATCGGCGCGGCACTGCTGATCGCCGCAGGCCTGCCGCGATTGTCGGCAGCGTTGCAGCAACGCGGGTTCACGATCCGCGAGCTGGCGCTCTCGGAACTGCACAAGGCCGAGGCCGGACTGACCTGCCTCAGCCTGATCGATCCGCGTTAGGTTACAGCGCCGAAACGTCTCGCGTTCGCCTTTCCATCGGGCGCTGCGATGGGCATCATCCGAACTACTCGAGCTTACGAACTTGAGTGGCTTGGCCGGATGAGTCCACGAAGGCATTCACCGCGAACGGGGGTTCCGATGTCGAGATTTGCATTGTTGCTGGCGTGTGCGCTGCTCGGGGCTCTCAACGCCGCGGCGCCTGCGGCGCCGGTGCCGGATGAGCTGCTTTTCGGTCCGGCTGCGTTCTCGAACCCCTCGCTCTCGCCCGATGGCAAGCGCCTGGCCGCGGTCCTCGACACCGGCCATAACCAGCGCGCGCTCGTGATTGGCGAGCTCGGCGCCGGCACCTTCAAGCCGCTGATGAAGACTTCGGTTCCGGGACTGGTCGCGGTCGACAGGTACGTGTGGGTGAACTCGGATGTGCTGCTGATCTGGGTCGATGTCGGTGCCGGCGATGGCGATGTGTGGGCGGTGCTCGATACGCGCACCCGGGTGCTGGTCCAGATGCGCCACCTGTATGCGAACCTGGTGCGCGCGAACTGGGGCGATGCGGAGCACGTGCTGATCTGGAGCCTGTGCGGGCGCGACGAGGTGTGCCTGCATAACTGGAACATCCGGCTCAATGACGGGCTGCCTGTGGGCAAGCCGCTGCCGGTCACGACGACCTGGGGCTTCGAAGTCAACGACGATAACCAGATCATCACGCGCCCTTCCGGCGGCAGCGGTGAAGGGCAGTTGCGCTGGAATGCCAAGGCCGATGCGTGGGAGCCCTACAGTGCCCCCGCCGGCGCCGTTGATGATCACGCCGCCGGCAGCACCGCAGGCTTTACGATGGCGAAGCGCCGCTTCGCAGAGCTCGATGCCGCTGAGGCTGCCAGTCCGATGCTCTACACCTCGGGCTCGCACCAGATCGTCGGTGTGGACCTGGTCGTGGCCCCGGGACTGCGCGCGCTGCATCCGGATCTGGAGGCGCCGGCGATGGCGGTCGGCAAGGAGCTGCGCGGCCAGCAGATCCAGTGGATCGAGATCAGCGATGATCTGGGCACGGCGCTGATTCGCGCGCATCAGCCGGGCGCGCCGGATACCTATTATCTGTGGACGCGCAGCGGTGGCTTGCTGACCCTGAGGCCAAGCCATCCGCAACTTGCCGGCCTGCAGCTGCCGCAGAGCCACGTCGTGAACGACTGGTTCGGCGATGGCACGCCGGTCGGCGTCATGCTGCCGGCGATCGGTGCACCGCGCGGACCGCTGCTGATCCGCACGATCGTCAGCGAGGATGAGCTCGCGGTGCTGCGGGCGACGGTCTATGAGGGCGCGTTGCAATCCCTGGCACAACATGGCCTGACGATCGTGACCGTGCCGGTCGCGGCTGGCGCCGGCACTGGTACTGGCGCAGCGTGGCGGCAGTGGGTCGCCGCGCGCGTCCAGCGCGCTGCCGAGCACGCGGTGCAGATGGGGCTCACGAGCCGCAACCGGATCTGCCTCTGGGGTGAGGATTTGGGGGGCTACGCCGCGCTTGCAGCGGTCGCGCTCGCGCCGCAACCCGGATACGCCTGTGTGCTGGCGGTCGACGTGCCACTGCAGTTCGATGCCCTCTCCAAGCCGCTGTACACCCATGCGGGCAATGTCGATCGCACCTTCATGGTGGCCCCAGCCCGGGTGGCCAGCTTTCAGAGCTTGTGGGTTTCCGGCGAGCATGATGATCACGCGGCGGCCGATCCAGTGAGCTGGGCGGCGCAGATGCCCGCGCAGGTGTTTGTGGCCTATCGCATGTACGCCGGTGATGCCGGTCCGGCGCTGAAGTGGGGCGCCGCCGGGTTTGAAGCGGCGGTCAAGAAGGCCGGGCGGAATTTGCAGATCTACGCGCCGGACAGCCACTTCGATGAGCCGGCCAAGTGGGATGCCGGCCTGTATGAAGCGCTGGCGGCAGCCGCCACGCAGGCGGCGCCGCCGTAAGCGATCTTCCGATCAGCTGGCCGCCGGCGGCTCGTGCTCGCGGTGATAGCGGTGGATCGTCCACAGGTAGCACTCCATCAGCGAGTCCTTGCCGAGCGCAGCCAGCACCTCGGCGCGCCGGCTCGCGGAGCGGATGTGCTGCAGCTCCAGACGCGCGCGCGTGAAGTGCCCGAGCTGATTGCGGTACTGCCACAGCAGCTCGCGCGTGGCCATCTTCTCCTGATGCAGCTCCCAGGCACCGAGCATCACGGCGAAGAAGCCCATGAAGAAGGTGAGTGCATTGTGCAGCGGGATCGCGAAGCCCGAATCCGCGGTGCGCAGATATTTGCCGAGCACAAACAGCGCGATGATGACCAGCATGATCAGCACGAAGGCGGCGCGCTTGAAGCGGGTCGTGCGCCGGTTGCTGCGCTCGAGGCGCGCCACGCGCGCGGTGAAATAGCGATGCTGGTTCTCGATCCAGACCTGCTCGACATGCAGTGAGTGTTCCAGCAGCGTCGCCCGGCCCGCGGTGGCGCCGGTATCCGGCGGCTCGACGCTCTTGAGCACGGCGCTGACCCAGCCAAAGCCCTTGAAGCGATCAATGCCGGAGAGGGCCAGGATCTCGGCGGCATCGACGTGCTCATCGGCGCCTGCCAGGTGCAGATAATATTTGGCGCGCATCGTTTCGGCGAGTGCACGGTAGCTTAAGTGCTTGGCGAACCAGTGCCGCCCCTGATAGGCGTAGTAGATCCCGGTGCTGCCGAGCAGCACGCCGACGTAGACCAACAGCAACAGGCTCGAATCGAGCACCTTTTCGTAAATCAGATACGCCAGGCCCATCGTGAAGGTCATGAAGCCGAAGACGCGAAACAGCCGATCCGAGTAGCGCTGGAAGTGGCGTGCCAGCGCATCGGCCTTGCCGTACTCCTGATCGATCGCCTCCAGCATCGGCTGGCCGCTGCGCGGCAGATCGGGCGGAAGTTCGCGCACCAGTGAATCCACCGCTGGCAGCCGCCCGGTGCTCGCCAGCGTGCGCGCATCATCGTTGTAGTGATTCAGTTCGATCAGCTGCTGGCACATCTGCGCGGGCATCGAGGACCACTGCAGCACCAGGTTATCGCCGGCACCCATCAGGTAGCACGGCTCGCCGAGCGGTTCGGAGTCGGACGCGCCCTCGCTGCGACGTGCGGCCGGGATCCAGTACACCAGGCGCTCGGCGGTCTCGAACTCCTCGCTCGCCGGGACAAACTGGATGTCCTTTTCCTGCGCGTTGCTGTCGTTGCGGGCGCCGAGGTAGCGCAGCACGGTATCGGCCGTGCCGCCAGGGAGCGTGGAGCCCTGGCCGTCCCACACGGCCAGCATCAGGCTGCTGCGCCGGATCAGCGTCGCGGTCAGGTTCGCATACAGCTGATCGCGCAGTGCCAGCGAGCTGCCCGCGAGCGCGCTGGCTGCGGGCAGCGTGAGCTCGACGCAGCGTACCTTGGGCTGCTTGAGCAGCAGCTGCAGCCGCTCGAACGTCGGCGCATCAAAATCCGCGGCGTAGTCCTTCAGCGGCATCGGCAGCAGGGCCTCGACCGCCACTCCTAAGTCCACCGCGGTCTGCGCGACCACCAGGTCGGCGCCATCGGCCATGCCCACCAGGATGCGCAACGGCGTCGCCGGCAGCAGCCGGTGCAGTTCATCGACAAAGCGGGCGACCGCATCGCGCAGGTCCGCGATGCCGCCGGCGGTCAGGTCGCGGTGGCCCGACACACCGAGCATGAATGGCGTGCTCATATCCTTCGCTGTCGCTGCATCATTCATGATGCGGATCGGGCGAAGCCATGGTCTGCAGATCGTGGCTCAAGGCTCATCGGTACTCTCTTTGTCATTGGGATTGTGCGCCAGCGCCGCAGCGTATCAGCGCGAGCTCGGTACCTGCACTACATCCTCGCCGCAGCTGCCGTGCACGCGCCGCCCGCAGGCGCGCGGCGTGAGATCGCGCGTCAGGCAGATGCGCACCTCGCTCAACGCACCGCGGCTGCAGGCGATGACCAGATCCTCCGGCGCCAGAGCGCTGTTGGCGGCGAGGAATGCCGCGCTGATCTGCTCGCCGGTCAGTGACTGGGCGGTCTGCGGCGCTTCGAGCAGTGGCGGCACCTTCACGACCGCGAGCGCGCGATCGGCGGTACGAAAATAATCGGCCGCACTCAGGCCACTGCAGGTGCCATGCGTGTCCCACTCATGTTGCATCAGTCGCGCACTCGGGTACAGCGTCCGCCCGATCGCCGCGGCCGCCGCATCGAGCCTCGCATCCGTCGCGCAGGCTTCGGGATAACCCCCGGCATCGAACTGCGGCCACAGCCCATGCAACACGAACGCGTAGCCACGGCCGCCACACGCGGCGCGGTCGGCGGGATGGTTCAGGCAGTAGCTCGGAGCCCAGGAGAGCGTCAGCAGGTAGTAATCGAACGGTCCGCTTGGGTCCGCCCCGGTGTCCGCATTGCCATGGTGGCGGGCGTTGGCAAGGCCGGCGCACAGGCACAGCAGCACCAGCAGACCCAGAAGCTTGCCGATGCGAGGGCGGTGGTAGTTAAGATTCATGTGCGAAGTTGGGCGGCGAGCGGCAGAGGGAGAGCCCGGCATTGGCACTTTATCCAGATCCTCGACAGATCCCTGTCTCCTCTGGTGTGGCGGTCGCGAGTCCGTGCCAACTCGAGCTTAGGTATCGCCACGCGCGTTAACTAGCTGCCTTGTGACGGTCGGGAAGAAAAAAGAGCACGATAAATCCAAGAATATAGAATAGACCGAGGATCCCCCAATACGGGGAGTGACCTTTGCCCTTTGCATATTGGCTGGAACCCCAGACAAAGAACCCGACGCCCACCAGGGCTGTCACCGAACCAAGCACTCCAATGAAATTGGGCTGCGTGAGCATAAGGTACCTGCCAAAGAGCACCAGCACGAAACCGATGCCAATGCCGATGTTGGTACTACGTTTGTATTGATTCAGCATGGTGCCTGTGCGAAGTGACGATACCTGACCCGGGATCGTGACCGGTGGCATGCCCGCTTGCAATGGCCGCGCGCTGGCCCTGCACATCGCGGCCGGCTATCGTGCGCTCACCAGGGATGAGCACCGCGATACACGACAAGCGCTTGGGCGCGAGGCAACCCGGATTCCTGCAAGGCTGGACGCTGGTCGCCTCGGCGTGGCTCGCGGTCTTTGCCTCGGGCGCGCTGATCGGTCCGATCCTGCCGCGCATGAGCGAGCATTTCCGCTCGGTCCCCCATGTCGAAGTCCTGATCTCGCTGGTTGCGACGCTGCCCTCGCTGTTCGTGGCGCTGCTGGCGGTGCCATTTGGCATGCTGGCCGACCGCGTCGGGCACCGGCGCGTGCTGTTCTGGGCCACGCTGCTCTACGGTCTGCTCGGCATGGCCCCTTACGGTCTCGATGCCCTGCCGGCGATCGTTGTGTCGCGCGCCGGCGTCGGGATTGCCGAGGCGGCAATCATGACCTGCGGGGCGGCGCTGATTGGCCGCTACTTTCGCGGGCAGCGCAGCGCGCGCTGGTATGCGCTGCAGACCGGCACCGCGCCGATCGCGGCGCTGATTGCGATTGCCCTCGGCGGTGGCCTGGGTGAGCGGGACTGGCACACCCCGTTCCTGGTCTACAGCTTCGGCCTGGTGCTGTTCGTCGCGGTCACGACGCTGCTCTGGGAGCCAGGCCGCGCAGCGCCCGGCGTCGGCACGACGGCAGCGGAAGACGCGCGCATCCGCTGGCCACGATTGCTTGGCATCTGTGCGATCACACTCTTTGCGTTGAGCGCCTTCCTGGTCACGGTAATCCAGACCGGCTTTCTGCTGACCGAGCGCGGCATCCCCTCGCCGCGCCTGATCGGCCTCGGCCAGGCGCTCGCATCACTCGCCAACCCGGCCGGCGCGCTGCTGTTCGGCCTGTGGCGGGCACCGGCGCGTTCCAAGCTCACGCTCAGCCTGCTGCTGATGGGTGCAGGCTTCGCAGTAATTGGCCTTGAGCCTTCCTGGCAGGCCGCGCTGGGCGGCGCGGCCATCACCAATCTCGGCTGCGGCATGATTCTGCCGACGCTGATCACCTGGGCGCTGGAGGGCATGCCCGATGCGGCGCGCGGTCGCGGTACCGGCACCTGGATGTGCGCGAGCTTCCTCGGCCAGTTCATCAGCCCGCTCTCCATCGTGTGGCTCAAGCAATGGAGCGGCAGCCTATCGGGTGCGGTGCTGTGCTACGCAATCGCCTGCGCGGCGGCCGGCCTGATCGCGCTGCTGTCTCGCTGGAGTCCGTGGCGCAGTCGATTCAAGACCTGAAGTTATTTGTCAGTGCAGGGCCTGGTGCTGGCGCGCCCACGCCAGGATCAGCTGCTGCATGCGCTCGACCCCCTCGGTCAGCGCCGCAGGACCTGGCTGCAGGATGATCGGGGATTTGATCTCATGCAGCTGCCCATCGCGCACCGCGGGTATCGCCTGCCACCCGGCGCGGGCCGCCACCCGCTCGGGACGAAAGCGCTTGCCGCACCAGGAACCAAAAATAATATCGGGCGCCGCCACAATCACTTCCTCACCCGAGGCAATGATCCGGCCGGTCGCGAGCGAGCTGCGGGCACGCTCCGGAAAGATTTCGGTGCCGCCTGCGAGCGCCACCAACTCGCTGACCCAGGCGATACCCGAGATCATCGGTTCATCCCATTCCTCGAAGTACACCCGCGGGCGCCGGCTCAGCCGCTGGGCCTGGGCACGCACCTGTGCCAGCCGCTGTTCAATGCTCTCGACATAGCGATCGGCTTTCGCGGGCGAGCCCACCAGTGCCCCGAGTCTGCGGATGTAGCCCAGGATCCCCTCAATCGAGCGATGGTTGCTGATCCACACCTCGATGCCGTGCTTGATCAGTGACTGGGCGATATCAGCCTGCAGGTCGGAAAAGCCCACGACGAAGTCGGGCTTGAGCGCCAGGATCTTATCGATCTTGGCGCTGGTGAAGGCTGATACGCGCGGCTTCTCCTTGCGCGCCTGCGCCGGTCGGACCGTGAAGCCGCTGATGCCGACGATGCGCCGCTGCTCACCGAGCGCATAGAGCACCTCGGTCGGCTCCTCGGTCAGGCACACGATGCGCTGCGGATAGCGATCAGTCACAATGTGGAACTCCCGATGAATCTGAGCGCAACGCGGAAGGCAGCATTCTTGAAAGTTCCTTCTACTGCGGACGTGGAGTAGCGGGTCAGTATACCGGCGCAGCAGTCGGCCTCGAGCGACCACCCGCGCCCAGCCCAATTTCGCAGCCCATACATCTTGACGGGCCGCTGGCGGTAAGATGGCCTATCTGAATCCGGGGGGACGCGTGATGGCCGAACGTTTAAGTACTTGCTTTTCAATACTCCTGCCGATGGCGCTCCTGTCAGCTTGCGCCACGGCCCCGCGACCACCGGCGTTCGAGATTCCCCCCAGCCTAAGCGTTCCGGCCGACCAGAGGCTGGCCACGATCGTCGAAGCGACCGGCGTGCAGATCTACGTTTGCGCACCGGCCAAGGAACCTGCCGTTGGCAACGTGTGGACTTTCAGGGCGCCGGAAGCTGAGCTGCGCGATCAGAGCGGCGGTCACTTCGGACGCCACTATGCGGGGCCAACCTGGGAAGCACGGGATGGCAGCAAGGTCGTCGGTGTCGTGAAGGCGAAAGAGAACGCGCCCGAGGCGACTGCGATTCCCTGGTTGCTGTTGAGTACCGGTGCGACCTATGAGCACGGTGTGCTTGATCAGACCAAGAGCATCCAGCGCCTGAAGACCGTGGGTGGTCAGCCGCCTACGGTCGAATGCAGCTCGGCCGAATTGGGTCGTGAGATGCGCGTCCCCTATCAGGCCGAGTATCGCTTCTACGTCGCAGGCCCCTGAGGCCGCTGCAGCCGCTACAGCGCTGCGACCTGCGGGCGGATTCAGGGAACTCAGTGCGCATTCACCCGCACCTCGGACACCGTCACGGGTCCCAGCAGTCCCGATTCCAGCAGCGGTGAATCGGCCTGGTAGGGATTGAACGTCGTAAACGTGACCGCCGTCGCTCCAGGCTGTCGATCGCCGATCAGGCGGTTGACCCACAGGTTGGTCACCCGAATTTCGATCTGATTGGCGCCGCTGTGCAGCGCCGACGTCACATCGATGCGGTACGGCACTTTCCAGAGGATACCGAGGTCCTGCCCGTTCACGAACACCTGCGCCACCTTGCTGACTGCGCCCAAATCCAGCTCCAGCCGCCTTCCTTTGCCAAACCACGTCGCGGGCGCTTCCAGGGTCTTGCGGTAACTTGCCGTGCCCGAAAAGTACTTGATGCCCGGATTCGCCTGCGTCGTCCAGGAACTGAGCGCATCGAATTGTTCTTCGGCCGGTGCGCCCCGCCCCGCCTGGAATGTCACGCGCCATGAACCCTCGAGGGTCGATAGCGCTGTGCGCGTCGCATCGGGCAATTGCAGTGAACCGCCAGTCGCGAGCTTACGAAAGATGACAAAGACAGCGTCCGAGGGCTCCAGCGCCAGCGGCACGATCGTGCGATCACCCTGCATTCGATAGGAGACGGCTTCAATCTGGCCGGTGTCGGCGTGCCACAGCTCCGGGACGCGCCCGCTGACGCGGAAAATAGCCGTTACGCTCTCCGCGCGTGGTCTGCGATTGTTGACGAAGTACAGTTCGCCATGTTCGAGGTGACGATGAACAAACCACAGCGTCGTGTCCGCCGCTGGCCGCGTGTACTCAAAATCCGGTGGCAGCCCGAGGCTGTGCATCACCGCGCTCCAGTCGTGGGATATCAGCACGCGCCCCTGACCGTAGTGATGCTCGCCCGTGCCGGCCGACCCCCAGATGGCGTTGACCAGTGCGGTGAACTCGGCCGGCTTGTCCGCGAGGCTCGGGCTCGATTCGGGCCGGTCGCCCGCGACGGTGGCTCCGGCATCGACCAGCTTGCCGATCAGGCGCAGCGCATCGAGCGACATGAAGCGCGTGCGCGGATCGAGCGCCAGCACCCGGTACTGCATGCCGCTCGCGGTGACCAGCCGGCCGCCCTTGACCGATAGCAGGCCGAGTGCATGGACGTTAGCGAAATCATAGGCGTAGCCGCTGGGAATCGCGGGCAGGCTGTCGTGGTAGAGGGCCGTGAGGTTGGAGTCCTGGCCGTAGAAATACAGCACGTCCGCCGCATAGTGCCCCTGCTGTAGCAGGTAGCTGCTGCGTGCGAGGTAGCTGATCCAGGGCTTGGCCTGATCGGCCCAGGTCTCATTGCGGGTAAACCACTGGCCAAACGGCCCGAGTGTCACGCCCGGCGGCTTGTCGATGAGCGGCTGATGCACCGAGGTGTGGATGACAAAGCGATTGAGTCCATCATCAAGCTCGCGATCCACGGTGGGTTTCAGATCCACCGGCGCATACGCGAAAGCCGGCCCGGTCGATGTCATCGATTCGGCGGCCACCAGATTCTGTCCGTAAAGGTGTGCTACCGAGGCGGACTCACGCACATCAGCGTCGTAGCCCTCCTGTGGCGCAAAGCCACCGATCCACATCGCTGACATCGGCACATCGTTGCCGCGCTTTACATCCATGCCATCGCCAATGAAGGCCCGACCGCTTTCATGTGACTCGCCGTAATGGATCAGCCCGCGTGCATGCAGGCTGGAGTTGATCTGCCCATAGTGGCTGTCGGCCAGGATCTCCCCGAGCGTGCGCCGGAAGTCCCACAGGAACGCTTCGGTCGCCCCGACACTGCCAATGACCTGGCCGGTCAGGGCCGGCAGCCACGGATGCAGATCGTAGCCACGGCGTCGCGCAAACTCCTCCGGCACCGTCTCGCTCCAGTTCTGGGCGCCCGCCTCCCAACTGTCATTGACCATGCCATGAAGCCCATGTGCACCGATGCGATTCTTGCCGAGGAAGGACTCGTACTTGCCAAGGTAGGTGTCCATATGAAATTTGACGTCCGCGCGACTGAGTTTGTCGACCTCGAGGCCCGTGGCGTCGGGCGATGCGGGATGATTGGCGATGCCGAGCAGCGAATAGCCCAGTCGCAGCACCATCCAGCGCCCCGGCGGCGGCGTCCACGAGAGCGTGCCATCAGCCCGCATCAGCTTGGTCAGATCGACGATGCTCGCCGGATCAATGGTCTGCTCGGCCGGAACTGGCGCCTGCGCCGGGTGATCAAGACCATCGCCGACGTAGTAGGCGGCCTTTTCTTCAAAGTGTTCGATCCTCGGCGCCGCATGCAGGACCAGTTCCGTGACGCTCTGGCTCGTCGGCGGCGTACTCGGCGGCATCATCGCGCGCAACATCTCTGGCACCGGTTGCGGCGGCGGGTTGAGCAGAACCACCCGGAAATAGCGTGCCGTCACCGGTGCGAAACTCAGCGTGGATTGCGCCTCGGGTGTCGTCAGGATGGACACCACGCGCTGGAAGGACTGCCCGTCATTGCTGCTCTGCAGCTCAGCCACGGTTCGCGGCGGTCCGCCCAGGATCGCAATGCCGCCGCTGCCGGGGAGCGATGCCGTCAGCGCCTGCACGGTCTGCGGCTCGGGGTACGTGAACAGAATCCACGCCGGCGGATCGCTCTTGCCGAACGGAATGTCGATGCCGTGTACCAGATCGCCGTCACTCAGCAACGCCGCATCGATAGCGCCCGCACTGCTGGTGACTGTGGCATGCAATTCCAGAGGGCTGCGTTCAACATCGGGCAGGCGGTAAGCGGTGACGGCCACGTCGCGATAGAAATTCGGGACGACTTCGACTGGCTTCGGCAGGAACAGACCACCGTAGACATTAGCGACGTTCTGGAATGGCCCGGTGTCGCTCGGCGGTGCCGCCAGCACGCCGGAGAACGCTTGACCCCCTTCGAGCCGCGTTTCGCTCCAGACCAGTTTCTTCATCGCCTGATCGGGCCGTATCCACGGGCCACCCGACTCACTCCAACCGGGTGAGCCGGCAATGCTCAGCTCCATGCCGAGCTTGTCTGCAAGATCGACCGTATAGCGGAAGGTGCGTTGCCATTCAGGGGTCATGTAGATGAGGCTCTGATCGACCAGCTTCGGCGTACCGAGCGAGGCATCGAAGTTCTGCAGGCCGCCAATACCAATCCGGTGCATCCACTCAAGATCGAGCCGGATTCCTTCCTGCGTGATGTTGCCGTTCATCCAGTGCCACCAGACGCGCGGCCGGGCCGCTGCCGGCGGATCCTGGAAACCGGCAATCAATGAGTCCGGCGGCGCATGTGATGGCGCTCCAGCATCCTGTGCCAACGCACTGCAGCCCACCAGTGTGCCGAGTACCACGCACGCCGTCCGCACTGCGTGTTGTAAATGACAGCAATCCCGCCATCGCGAATGCTTCGTCGTGATCTCCCCTTCATTCTTATCGGCGTTCATTTCTTATCTTATCGGCGCCACGCAGGCCCATGTTGCGATCGATAAGCCCGGAAAAGCAAAACTGCCGGTGCGTTTCCGCGCCGGTGCGGCCCTGCCGAATAGCCCTAGCAGGCATGCCTCCCGAGGGTTTGGCCTTCCTGGACGGGCACGATTGCCGGCGGCGCAATCCAAGTCTCGACGAATGGCACTGCGTCACCTAGGATCTGTCCCTGGCGAGCAAGCTTCCAAAACACTAACTGCCGGCACATAGGCCCCGAGCGGCGCTTTGAACGGCCTCGTCGGAAGGCGAGAGATAGGGAGATCGCGAGGCCATCTCTCGCCTGGGGACCACGCCGATGCTGCACACTGCAACAAAGCTGAAGGAGAAATATATGCCGATACACGCTTTAAGGGTCTGCGCGCTGTCGATGCTTCTCGGCGCTCTGCCTATGCTGGCCTGCACATCCGCCAGCACGCCGGCGGCAACGCCAACGGCCGCGGCCCAAAAATATTCGGCGCCCGATGGCAGCGCGAGCGTGCAGCTGCCTGCCGGATGGAAGGTAGTGCAAGCCGCCAATGGCGTCATTCAGGCAACCGGCCCCCAAGGGGAGTCGGCGAATCTGGGTACGACGCTGCAGGTCCACAACGGGCCGCTGCAACTGAGCACAACGCAGCTCACTCTGCCCAGCACGGCCAGCCTGCCAGCGAAATTGAACGCGATGGTGGTGCTTGGCAAGCAAAATCCAGCGGCATCAGCTACGGGCCAAGTTCAAAACACGCTGATCTCGCAGGCCGCGATCAAAGTGCCCGCCACAGTCGGCCAGTGCGGGCGATTTCTGTTCAGCTCGGCGCTCCAGGGTGCAGCGACCACCGATTCGGAGGCTGTATTCTGCTCGACGCCGGTCAACGCAGCCGGCAACTACAACCTGATCTACGTCGGCGCGACCGTCCCAGCTGCCCAGGCCCAGCAGGAGCGTCCCGCGCTCGAGGCCCTGCTTGCGAGCTTCACCGTCACGACGGCGGCCATGCAATCGAAGCTGACAGTCGCAGCCGCGGCGCCCGCCAGTGGGGCTGCGATGGCTGCGCCGAGTGCTCAAACACCGGCTCCGCTCGCACTGTCGAGCGCAGCTGCACAGATCTACGAGCAGCGCCTTCAGGCCGGCATTACCAATGAGGCGACCGCCTCTATCCTGCAGGAGACGGCCAACATGAATGCCGTCGGTAATTTCGGTGCCAACTGCACAGATGACCTGCTGACCAACAACAACTACAACTTTTACCACACGGGCTGCTGAGAATTGCTCTGAGGCCGTTGCCACGCTTGGTCCCGCTGAGTGAGCCTAATGAGTGAGGCGGACTAATCGAGAGACCCAGAAAAGCAAAAACCCCGGTGCGTTTCCGCACCGGGGTTCTTACTTACATGAGGAGCCTGGCAGTGACCTACTCTGGCATGGCAATTGCCACACTACCATCGGCGCAGAACGTTTTCACTTCCGAGTTCGGAATGGGATCGGGTGGTTCCCGTTCGCTATGGCCGCCAGGCAAAACCGGAAGATTCTTAATGCTTAGACGCTTGTCGCGTTCACTGATCGTAGTAGTCCAATCGCTTTTGGACTGATCAGCTCCATGCATCGACCTCTTAAGGACAAACTCCTTGAGGTTATATGGTCAAGTCTCACGGGCAATTAGTACCAGTTAGCTGAGTGCATTACTGCACTTACACACCTGGCCTATCAACCACGTAGTCTTCGTGGGCCCTTTAGGGGAATCGAGTTCCCAGGGAGATCTAGTCTTGGGGGGGGCTTCCCGCTTAGATGCTTTCAGCGGTTATCCCGTCCGCACATAGCTACCCGGCAGTGCCACTGGCGTGACAACCGGAACACCAGAGGTGCGTCC
>JBEKOK010000024.1:0-21713 GCA_049521875.1 Steroidobacteraceae bacterium | reverse complement strand
GAAGGATGGAGAGCCCACGGGAGCCTTGCCTGGCAGGATTCTGCGCGGGCGGGCGTGGAAAGCTCGTCCAGGCGGCGGCTGCCGGGCCTCGAGCAAGGACTGGACTTGGATCGATCAGCCACCGGCTCACTGAACCCGGTGGCTGCTGGTGCGCGCCGGCTCGGGAGATAATCGCGCGACGCCGCTTCCATGCGTCGAGGTGTGCCATGGGTGAAGCCGACGTCTATGCCGGTGACCTCGATCTGCTTCGCGGACGTAGCGAGATCGCGGGCAACTTCAAGATCCACATTCAGGCCGATGGCTATCCGGACGTCCTTGCGCGCATTGCTAACGTATTGTTGCTGACGAACAGTGCGCCAAACGGTGTCCATCTCCAAACGGAAGTGTCTGGTCTGATCACCATCCGGGTCGTGATCACGGATACCGTGCCAGACGTTATCCGGCGGGTAGCCACGAAGCTTCGCCAGCTGATTATGGTGAGGGAGGTCAGCGTCGAATCACTTGCTGAATCGATAGATCCTTAAACGAGATTTCTATTGTGTCGGCGACGGATCAAGTGCCCTGCACATGACGCCTTTGCATCGCTCTTTAATCCTCTTGCTCAAGTTTCGAGCCCCGCACCGCGATTCAATTGCTGATTCCAAACTCACCATCACTGGGCGACTTGCATCAATGTCCGCCTGCGGCGGACTTCCAGTAAGGCTCGTCAACGCATCGGAAATCTCCACCCTGCCATCGAAGTGACGCGAGAGTTTAAAGACACCGACGACGTGGCTGCTCTCGTCACCCCGATAGCTGTAGGTGTCGATGACGTCCTGCGGACCTGTGCGTCCGCTTACCGTCGTTACCTGGCCGAATTCGTCGTGATGGTGATCTAACGTTGTGATTCCTGGAGTACCCGCAATCACCCGTTGAACGCACTCCGGCGCCAGCGGAGTCAGCAGCCGTGCCTCCCTTATGACGCCGCTCGGACTATTCCCGGATACGACTCCGCAGAACGCGGAAAGAATGGTTCCCGCCAGCGCAAGCTTGCTCCTATGCCGACGGTTGGACGCACAATTGGCCAAAGCCATCACGCATTCCTTGCGATGCAAAAAACGCCGATCCTAAGCCGCCGTTGGTGGCGCAGTCGAATTGCGAATCAGCAGCCGGTGCGCCAGCAGATGACGTGGCATTGGATCGGGCCAGCCATTGCGCCGTGGCGAGTACTTGATAAACAGATCTGCCGCCAGTCGCGCCATCTCCTCCACCGGCTGCCGGATCGTCGTCAACGCTGGCCAGATCATCGTTGCGAGCGGCGCGTCATCAAAGCCGGTAACCGACAGCTCCCCGGGCAGACTCAGACCCATCTGCCGGGCGACCGCGATTACGGCCGCCGCCGTGTCGTCGTTGCTGGCAAAGATTGCCGTCGGCGGTGAAGCGGCCTTCAACATGCGCTCCGCACAGACGGCGCCGCCGGCAAATTCAAAATTGCCGGTCTGCACCAGATCCGAGTCGACCGGCGTTGACCAGGCACGCATTTCATCGATGAAACCAAGGTAGCGCTGCTCGGTACCCACGTGATCCGGGCGACCCAGAATGGTGCCAATGCGTCGGTGCCCCAGTCCGAGCAGATGCGCGGTCATTTGACGCGCGGCTGCGTAGTCATCGATGCCGATCGTAGGCGTGGAGCCCAAGTTGTTCATCGGCGAGATCCGCACGATCGGGATCTGCGCCTCGTTGAGCTTTTCTACGATCACCGGGTGATCTCCGAGCGGCGGCAGGAGGATGGCCCCTTCCAGGCGCAGCTGCCCAATCAGCGTATCGACGCGCCGGCCAATTTCCGGATCGCGGACATCCCACGACTCCACCATCAGGTGAAAACTCGATTCGCGGCAGCGGTTTACCGCACCGTTTTGAAATTCACTGAGGAAGTCGCCCGGCCGCTCGCAGAACAAACCGATCAGGAACGAGCGGTTGGACGCCAGTCCGCGGGCGTTGAGGTTCGGACGGTAGTTGAGCGCTTCGATGGCCTTGAGAATGCGGGCGCGGGTCTCTTCACGCACCGAAGGCTCGTGGTTTATGACCCGCGACACGCTCTTGGGAGAGACTTGGGCGAGATCAGCCACCTGCTGAATGGTGACGGAAGGCTGCACTGTGCTCATAACCGGGAACCTGACCCTCTGACAACAACCATCCTGGCGGCCGCGGAGCGGCCTCTGGCGGCATCCGCGCTTATTCTAGCCACTTCGGGCCGAGGCCATTCAGTCATCTCCACCAGCACACCGGGCTCTTCTCGCTGCTGCCGCAAGCTGCGCTCGTTCCGCCGCATCAGGGCGCAGCGGCCGAGACGCTGTGGCTTGGGCGGACATTCCACCCGCGCAGCGACACCTCTGTGGCGCGGCCCGCGCCGGGGTAGCGGATCGTGACTTCGTGGCGCTCACCCGGCAGCAGCGTCAGGTAGTTGTCGCTGTAGTAGGCCGGCAGGATTCGCCTGCCCTGCTGGTCCAGCAGCGTGAGCTTCGCCGCGAGCACCGGGCCGGTGCCCAGATCCATGAGCGTAACGCGGACCAGCGCGTCGTCTCCCTCGCGCCCGGCTACCGTCGTCAGTCGCACCGGCTGGGCGGCAAGATGATTTAGCTGCCTGAGGCTCGCCTCATCGGCGCTCGGCCAGTAGCTATTCGCCGAAACTACGCGGCCGGCGGCATCACTCAGCGTCAGGACCACGAGTACCACGCCCTCCTTCGCCAGTGCCTGCGCGAGTGCCAGCGGCGCAAGCGTCGTGGTTGTGTTGGCAGGCGCATCCAGATGATCGACGCGCTCATCAATGAGCACGTTGGACAGCGACAGGACACGAGTCCGAAGCACCAGGCCGGATTGCTCGGCACGCGTGGTGTTAGCGACCGCGAGTGCGTAGTCGGGAAGATTCATCTGCGCATGCAGCGGTTCGCAGGCCTTCTTGACTCCGTAGTAGGAAGCCTGTGTGTCGTAGTCGGCGCCGTACATCTGCCAGTGATTGCTGGGCCACGCCGGGTGGCTCATCCAGATCAGCCGGCCGCTGTTCTGCGTCCACAGGTGTGCCGCGAAGCCTTCGAAGATCGCGCGGTAGTCGACATAGTTCATCATCTGGGCTTTGCGCTCGAAATCTTCCAGGCTCGTCGGTGCGCCGAACTCGCGCGCGAGCGTCGCCATGAATGAAGCGACGTCGCCGTTTCCACCAAAGTGCCAGTCGTGGTAGGCCATCGTATCGCTGATCGGCCAGCGATCCGCCGCCGGTATCATGGCCTCGAGCGACTCGAGGGTCGACAACGATGGCGTACCGACTTCGACCGCGAAGCCGCCAGCAAGATCGGTGAAATAACCGACCGGCGGCCGGTAGTTATAGGGCCCGCTATCCTGCAGATTCACGCGGTTGGAGCTGCCGGTGTAGTAGCGCGTGCCATCGAGGTTTGCCACCAGGTCGGCCAGCCCCTCGTTGATGATCGGCTGCGGCACGCCTTCATTGCGTCCGAACCAGACCGCGATCGAAGGATGATGCCGGTATCGGGCAATGACATCAGCCGCATTGGCGAGGAACAGCGCCGGATCCTCCGGCTCGAGCTGGAAATCCTGGGTCGAGACCCAGAAGTCATTGAGCACCAGCAAGCCGTACTCGTCGGCCAGATCGTAGAACACCTCTTCGGTGTCCTGGCCGAGCCAATTGCGAATGATGTTGACGCCCGCTTCGCGATGCAATCGAAAGTAAGGCTCGAGGCGCGCGCGTGAGACGCGCTTGCGCGAATCATCCATTCCCCAGCTGCCGCCGCGGGCCGCGATGGCTGTGCCATTGACGCGGATGACCAGGTAGGGTGAAAGCGATTCGCTCGATGCCTTGTGCACCGCCGGTGAAGTTTCGCCGGCGGGAGTCAGCGATTCTGCCCAGCCGTTGGGAACGCGCTTGATCGCCTCGTGTCGCGTGTCGATGAGGCGCTCGCCGCGCTCGGAGCCGGCGGTCGGATCCACCTCAACGCGCCGCAGCTGCCCGCTCCGGTCAAACAGCGACAGCTCATAGGTCAACTCGCGAATCCCAAAGCGCAAGCTTGCAGTGTCTGAAACGCCCGCTTCGTCGCGCACCTCGATTGTCAGGTGATACAGATTGGCGGGCCCGTAGCCATTGGGCCACCACAGACGCGGCGCCTTCAGGTGCAGCGCTGGAAAGTCAGTTGCCGCGAATCGTAGCTCGGAGCTTCCCGGTGGCGCGCGAAATGGCTGGCTGACCTCAACGCCCTCGAAGCTGGCGCGTACGGTGACGAGGTGCGCCTCGGTGTCCTCATTTTGCAGCGGCACCAGCACACTCAGATCCGCCGTATCGATACGCGGCAGTGGGAGATGCGTGGTAACAGTCGGATCGATGATCCGCACCGCACCGGAACCTATCAGTTCGACTCCCTGCCACAGCCCGCTGTCACGATCGCGAATCCCTGGGATCCAGTCCCACCCCTCGGTCGCGATGAAGGTGGGTCCATCGAGCGCCATCGCGCCACCGTTCTCCCCGGGGCCGTAGGCGATGGATTCCTCCGAGGGAATTCCCGGGTGGGGCGGTGGCGAGATTCGCACCGCCACGGCATTGTCCTGGCCGGCTTGTAGCTGATTGGTGACATCAAAGACGCCACGCATGAAGGCGCCACGGACAGTGCCGACGCGCACGCCGTTCACCCACACCTGGGCGGCGTAATTTATGCCGTTGAACAGCAACGTGAGGCGACGGCCAGCAAGTTGCGGTGGCACCCTAAAATGAGTGCGATACCAGTAGTCCTGGCGCGCCAGGGACTCCGGAATCGCCATATTGTTAAGGCCAAGATCCGGATCCGGATACACGCCGCGATCAATAAGGGTTGTGAGCACGGTACCCGGCACCGTGGCTGGATACCAGCGGGAATCGTCGAAGCCGGGTCGCGAGAGCTCGGCCGGATCATTGCTGACCAGCGGCGCTGCCTGCAGTCGCCAGTCGGGCAGTATCCAGTGACCTGGCGCCGATTCACGTAAGGTGCGCTGGATCCCGGCCAATGGGGCGGCGCGTGGCGCGGACGCCGCGACATGTGCATGCGGCAGCGTCCACGGATCCTGCGGGACAAGCAGCCCGGGCCAGGCCCGGGTCTGCAGCGGCCAGCCAACGCCGACGGGCGTGAACGCCATCAGCGTGAAGTCCGGTGGCTGATGCGCGGCTTCACGCACCGCCGCCGGCGAGAGTACTTCGCCGCTGAGCTGGAACTGCGCCAGCGATCCGCCGAAGTGGGCGCGATCCGGATGCGCGGCCGACTCCGGTCCCAGATACAGATCGGCTGTCACCGCAGCGGTGGCCACCGTCATTTCGCCCGCGGCCTCGCCCTGTGCATACAGGCGCAGCACTTCCCCATCGTAGGTGACCACAACCAGAGTCCACGCGCCGGGCCTCAGCAGCGCCTGCGTGCGTAGCGTGTGAGCCTCATCGATGCGCACACCGAGTCCGTCAGCGCCAACTTGCAGACAGATGCAATGCGGCGTGCGCGGATCACCCAGTGCCGCGATCGTCACCGTCGATTCGGGTGCCTGATCGAGTTTCACCCAGCTCGAAAGTGTCCAATGTGCGCCCGCCTTCGTCAGCGGGGTCCCGGCAGGCAATGTCCGCTGCATGCCGACACCGCCCTGGAGGATCGTAAGGTTATAGGGTCCGAGCGCACCAGGCAGTGCTGACTCGCCGCGCACGGTGACACTGCTGGCGAGCAGCAGAGCAAGGCACGCCAAAGCCCGGATCATCGCGACACGACGTGCGGAACAGCGCTCGCCGTCAGCGCCTCATCGAGCGCCAGGATCGCACCGACGATGTGATAGAGGTTGCCGGCCGGTGCCGGTCCGATGCGAAAGCGCCCATCGGGCAGCAGCTCATCGTGCCAGAGACCCGGCACGGCAGCGTTGAGATAGCGCATCAGCGACTGCGCAGCCTCGTGGGCGAGAGACCAGTAGCGGGGCTCATCGCCGAGCGCCGCCATACATGCCAGCGCCCGCAAGCGCTCGGTCTGTGGCCACAGCCGTGCCGTCGCACGATGCACCGACAGATCATCGAGCAGTTCATCGATGGCAACGCCGCCTCGCACGCCATGGTGCTCGCCACCTTCGATCAACCGTGCAGCCGTTTGCCGTGCTTCATGCTGTCGCGCGCCCGATACCCTCAGCAACAGCCACGCCCACTCGAACTGGTGTCCGGGCTCAATCAATCGCCCAGGCAGTGAAGGCGCAGCTGACCAGTCAGCGGCGAAAGTCTCGCGTACCAGGGTGCTGCCCCGATCGATGAAGCGCTGCAGTACCAGCTCGATGAGCTCCCCGGCAAGCACACCCCAGCACGGCGCCTCACTCACTTGCTGCCATTCAAGGCAGGCCTCGAGCAGGTGCATGTGCGGATTCGACTGCAACGGCAACCGCTCAGGCAGGCCGGTCTCGAAGCCACCCTGGTCGTGTTTCAGATGGGCGGCAACGCGCTCCAGCAATGCCGCCGCGGGCCGCTCGTAGTCGGAATCGCTACCCAGAATTCGTTGCGCCGAAGCCAGCCCCAGCAACGCGAACGCCTGGTCATAGAGATACACTGACTCATCGAGCGGCACGCCATCGGGAGCGATGAGCGCGCGATACAGCCCGTCGGGGCGACGGAAGTGATGCACAAAATAATTCAGGCCGCGCGCCACGATGGCTTCTGCCCCGCCCTGCCAGCCGAGCCGCCATGCGCCGACAAATGCAAACAGTTGTCGCGGCTGCACCCGTGCACGTCGCGACTCGTGCGTTGGCGCGCCCTCGGCCGAGAGCCGCTCCTCGAACCCACCGTCAAGCGGATCGATACCGTGCGTTGACCACAGCGGCAGCGCCTCCTCGAATAACCACTCCCGCAGTCGATCCCGATCGAGCCGCACGCGCTCGCGTGCCGCGCTCAGCGCTTCAGCGCCCATGTCAGTCACTTCGCTGAACTGGCGACATACGAGGCTCAACGGCTCACGACCGGCGGAATGCATCGCGCATACCCTCAGTCTCCGGCAAGCACGTCGGCGGCCACCGCGAGCGCACCAAGTGGCCCGGCCATCTCTGCCAGTCCGGGCGGCACCACATACTGTGCGATGTGCTCAGCCAGTTGCGGGGCACGCACATAGTGATTGAGACTGCGCTGCAGCTCGGTGCGCAGCCTCGGGAACAAGTGCGGCTGGCCCAGCATCACGCTGCCGCCCATCAGGATGCGCCGCGGCGCGGTGGCCAGTACCAGCACGTGCAGCAGCTGCGCCAGCGCGTGGGTCACGAACGCCCACGCCGGCGCGTCCGCGGCAAGCGATGCCGCGGGCACGCCGGTTCGCATTTCGATTGCGGTGCCTGAGGCCAGCCCCTCCAGGCAGTCGCCGTGAAAACTGCAGGCACCGCTCCAGCTATCGCCGCTGCTGCGTGCCACGCGGATGTGCCCGAGCTCGCCATGCGTGAAACCCAGCACGGGATGGCCGGCGACCATCAGACCAACACCGATGCCGGTACCGACCGTGATGTAGGCCAGATCCTCGAGTCCCTGGGCGGCGCCCCAGCGGGCCTCGGCGCGTGCGGCGCCATTGACGTCCGTGTCGAAGCCAATCGGCACCTGCAGTGCGCGGCCCAGCGTTCCGGCCACATCCGTGTCGGCCCAGCCGCTCTTGGGTGTGGTCGTGATGTAGCCGTAGTGGGCCGAGCTGCGTGCGAGCTCGAGCGGCCCGAAGCTTGCGATACCGAGGGCCGCGATGGGTCCGTGATGCGCGCGCCACCCCTCAAACGTTGCGACGATGGCGCGCAGTGTCGCGCCCGGGTCCTGTCCGGTCGGGATCGACCGCTGCGCTCGGATGTCTTGCGGGCCCGTGCCCAGCAGGCAGATGCACTTGGTGCCGCCCAGCTCCACACCGCCCAACAATGCCCGCGTGAGGCTCATCGGCGAGCAGTCATCGCGCGCCCGCTGCACTCGGACCGGGCGCAGCAAAGTAGCTGTCGTGCAGTGGCGCGTTGCGCGCTCCGGCGGCGGTTGCACGCGCCATCGTTGCCAGGATCTCGCGCAGCTGCTCGCTGCTGACGACATCCATCAGCGGGTCGTGGCGCTCGGGCCGTACCCCAAGGCCCTCGAAAATGTAGAACCAGCTCAAGTCCGTGAACAGTTCGCCGGGACGGGTGCGGATGCGCCCGGTCGCACGATACAGCTCGATGCGCTCAGCGAGGCTGTCGGGGAGCGCCATCGAGCGGCAATAGGCCCACAACGGCGCGTCCTCGCGCGAGTTGAGGCAATAATGTAGGACGATGAAATCGCGGATCCGATCCATCTCGGCAATCAGCTCCTCGTTGTAGGAGTCGATATTCGGCTGCACAAAATCCCGATCTGGAAAATGCTCAAGCAGTTTGTAGAGCCCGCTGACGACCAGGTGAATGCTGGTGGATTCGAGCGGCTCGAGAAACCCGGAGGCCAGCCCCAGCGCCACGCAGTTGCGGTTCCAGAACAGCCGCCGCCGTCCGGTGACAAAACGCAGTACCCGCGGATCGGTCAGGGGCTGCTCGCCGATGCCTTTTAGTAGCGTCTCAAGCGCCTGCTCGTCGCTCACGTGGGCGCTCGAGTACACGTAGCCGTTGCCGGCACGCTGCTGCAGCGGAATGCGCCAGCGCCAGCCGGCACTCTGGGCGATAGCCTCGGTAAATGGACTGCGTGCCGAGGCGAGTCTGGTCTGCATCGCCACCGCACGGTCGCACGGCAGCAGGCTGCTCCAGTCCAGATACCCGCTCTTCAGCGTCTGCTCAATCAGCACTCCCCGAAAGCCGCTGCAGTCAATGAAGAGATCGGCACCAAGTCGCGTGCCATCCTTGAACACCAGTTCATCGAGCAGGCCATTGGCGCGCTGCGTCGCGGCTTCCACGGTGCCCTCGAGTCGCTGCACTCCGAGCTTCTCCGAATAGCTGCGCAGGTAACGTGCGACGAGCGCTGCATCGAAGTGCAAGGCGTAGCGCAGACCGGCGACCGGCCCTGCGCCGCGCGGATCAGGAAAGCGGAAGCGGCCGCCCTCGCCGAGTGTCGCCGCCAGGCTGTAGTCGTTGAAGCGCGGCGCCAGACCCGCGGCCCGCGCCCGGTGCCAGGCGTGATGAAAGGGCCGCAGATTGATGCTTTGCCCGAAGGTGCCGAAGGGATGCCAGTAGCGCTCGCCAGCGCGTCCCCAGTCTGTGAAGCGGATACCGAGCTTGTAGGTCGACTGCGTGTGCTGCACGAAGTCGGCTTCGTTGATGCTCAGGAAGCGCAGCAGATCCATGATCGGTGGGATGGTCGCTTCGCCGACCCCGACCGTCGGGATGTCGGGCGATTCAATGCAGGTGATGCGACAGCCGCTGCCGGGCAACGCCCGGGCGAGGATGCTGGCGGCTAGCCAGCCGGCAGTGCCACCGCCGACGATCGCGATGCTGCGGATGCGCCGATCGCCCGGCACAGCGGAGTTCACGCCTGTCTCAATGACTTCGGCCATGCGGCCTCTCCTCCCGGTCCGGCACTGCGGCGGCCTGGCGCGTCGCTGCTCACCGGGTCCCGCGGTGCAATTAGAGAATCACAAGGGCGAAGCCGGGGGGTCCGGCCCGCCCCTGTGAGGGGGTGCCGCCAGAGTCCTGCATGGACTCTGGCGGCACGGGGACTCTACAGTTTGAACTTGAAGCCTGCGAAGTAGCGCCGGCCGCTATTGTCATAGGTAAAGGGCAGATCCGGCCACTGCAGATAGGTGTGCTGCGCCTGGTTGGTGATGTTCTGCGCCGAGGCCACCAATCCGAAGTGAGTGCCAATATCGTAACCAACTTGACCATCGAGCTGTCCGTAGGGGGCTTCGAAGACCGAGTAGGTCTTCTCGACACCCACCTGGTCCTTGAACTCAAAGGTCGAGCCCACCAGCGAATCGTTGATCGCCACACCGCGATACGAGTACGAGGCGCGGGCGGAGAACCCGTAGCGCTGGTAGAACAGCGTGGTGGTGAAGGAGTTGCGTGCCACACCCGGAATCTCGGTCGAACTGGCAAAGCTCGTCAGCTGGTTGGTGCTGGAAGCCGACATCGTGTAGTTGGCGGCAAATCCAAAGCCCTGCAGCCATGGCATGAAATCATGTCCGAAGGTGTACTGCGCGCCGAGCTCCAGACCGTAGATCTTGCCCGTGCCTGCATTGACCGGCTCGGTGACATCCGCCGTCGTGCCGCCGTAGTCATCATTGACGGTCGTCGCGACGTTCTGCGTCTCGACGAAGCTATCCACCTGTTTGTAGAAGGTGCCGACACTGATCAGGCCACCAGGCGCAAAATAGTCCTCCCAGGACATGTCATATTGCGTAGCGCGGAACGGATCCAGGTTCGGATTTCCCGAGGTGCCACCGGCAAACTGGAAGCAGGTTGTGAGTCCGCAGGGGCTATTGCCGCGGGTGAAGTTGTAGGAATTGCCCAGGCCCAGATCAAACAGATTCTGCGGCGAGGTGACACGGGCCGCGCCGATACGGATCAGCTGGGTCGGGGTCACTTCCAGCACGAAGTTGAACGAAGGCAGCACATCGATGTAGCTGCGCGAGGTTTGAACTTCCTGCACGTTCGATTCCACACCGTTCCACGAGGCCGTGCCGTAGTAGGTCGGGGTGGGCGCCTGTTGACCATGGTCAATCGTCAGGCTCGTGTCGACGACTCGCAAACCCACGTTCAGATGGAAGTGATTGGTATCAAGATTGCCAAAATCCTCCATCAGGTACAGCGCAGTCGTGCCCTCCTGCACCTTGAAGGAACTCAATCCATCCTTGAAGAAGCGCTCCGTGTTGTTCGGGACGCCGGCATCGCCCCAGACCGAATTGAGGTAGGTCGAGGGATTGTTGAGTCCCGAGGTGTAGGGATTCTTGACGATGACCGGTCCGCCCACGCCATCAATGTTGACCGTGGAAATCAGGCCCGGGTTGGACGTCCCCGTGGAATAGGGAATGCCCGGATTGCCGTAGCCCGGATCCTGATAGTAGAGCCACGGACCATCACCGGTGCCTGGCGTACCCGTGTTGGTGCCGGCCACCTCGCCGTCGCTCAGCGTGCCGTTGATCAGATAACGTCCAAAGGTCTGATCGACCTCGCGGCTGGCGTAGCGCAGACCGCTGGAGAACAACGAGTCAATGCCAAAGCCACTGCTCGTGTCGAAGAACAGATCGCCTTTGACCGACCACTCGCGCTCCTGGGTGTAGTTGGCCCAGGCCCAGTTGGACTTGAAGGTGGTCCAGGCCGGATTGTTCAGCACATTCCCATAGGGCGGGAGGTAGCTGACCGAGGGCAGACCCGAAGTGCCGCCATTGCCGTACGTGAACTCATAGCCGTGACTGCCAGTCGCGTCGGTGCAGGTGGATCCGCCGTTATTGCAGCCGGGCGCGCCCGGCGAGGTGGCCACGCCAGCGCCGGTCGTATAGAGGCCGTGCTCCACGTCGGCCTGCGCGGCCTGCAGGTTTGAGGTCGCGCGTGCAAAAGCCAGATCGAGATCGCCCTTGAGCGGACCACCATTGTCGAATTTGGTAAACCACTGGAAATTGTTGGCGCTGTCTGTGGTGCCTTGAAACAGCGTCGCGGTCTCGGCGCCATTCGCGTTGAAGGTCGCATTCTGCACGACGCCATTGCCGTCGATCGTATACGGCATCGTCGGATCGATGCCCGGCATCGGAGTGTTCGGCGCCGTCGGCGTTCCCGCGGAAGCGCCCTGGCCGTTAAACCAGATCTTGTCCGAATAATTGATGGTCGTGTCCTGCTCGCGCGATCCGAACCAGATGACTCGCGAGCTCACTGAATCGCCGAACTTCATGTAGGCGCCGAGCGTGGCACCGAGGGTCTTGCGCTCATCCTGGATGTTGCTGAGGTAGCCGAGCTGCGGCTCGATGTACTCCTGAGGCAATGTCGTGATGCCGGCCGGCGTCAGCGCGCCGGTGTAGGGACCGGTCGCCGCATTCGTGATCAGCCACTGGTTGCGATTCTCATCCTCGAATTCATTGGTCTGGGTCTTCTCATCGTCGTAGGAGACGCTGCCGGTCAGCGCGAAGTTCTCGCTGAATTTGTAGGAACCCACCAGCGTGCCGAGCGGGGTCCAGCTGCCGGTGTTGCGGCCTTCGGATTCGCGATAGTTGCCGCCAAGCGTGAGGCCATCGGCGCCAGCCAGCGGATCGCGCGACTTGAGGTTAATGGTACCGCCGAGGCCGCCCTCGGTGATTGAGGCTTCCGGATTTTTGTAGACATCGATGCCGCCGATTTCCTCGCTGGGAATGCCTTCGAGTGAATCGTAC
Organism: Steroidobacteraceae bacterium; assembly: GCA_049521875.1. GTDB lineage: Bacteria > Pseudomonadota > Gammaproteobacteria > Steroidobacterales > Steroidobacteraceae > FEN-1191. The sequence continues at coordinate 9,423 of JBEKOK010000024.1, read as the reverse complement.
TGGGCGTTGGCACCCGAGCCGCCACCGGAGGCTTCACCGGAGACGTAGAATTCGCGGCCCGTCAGGAAAATATCGCCGTTGAGGGTCGTGAGGTTGTTGCGCAATCCGTCGATCAGCACCGCGGTGCCCAGGCCCTGCGCGTCGCGATCGATCTGCACGCCGGGCAGGCGTTGCAGGGATTCCGCCACGTCCTGATCCGGCATCTTGCCGATATCTTCCGGCGCCACTGATTCAATCGGCAGCACCGACTTGCGCTTGTTGTCGAGCGCAGTCTGCAGTGCGGCGGCGTAGCCGGTGATGATGACTTCCTCGACCGTATCGCCGCTCTGCTTGGTAGCCGGGGTGGTCGCGGTGGACGTCGGTGCGGTGGCGGGCGCCTGCTGTGCCTGCGCAGCCATGTGAGGTGCCAGTGCGAGCAGCGGGCTGCTGGCCAGCAGCATGGCGCGCCAGTACCCAAAGCTTTTCGATCCAATAGCCATTGAATTACTCCCCCAACGTTATTCGTTGTATCTTTGATGAAATCCTGTCAATAAAAGACAGCGCTGTCAACTCTCGGCCATAAAACCCGGAACGGCATCGGCCAGCTCGGGGCTGTCCGACACAAGAACTTGCTAGCATCCGGCGTCCGTTCATCGCTGTTGCTAAAGAGACACAATCGCCGACGATTGGCGCCAAGCGCACTGCGCAAGGAGCGACCATTCAGTGGTCCCCCCCGCCGCCACAGTCCTGCACCGCGGTGCGCTCCAGGCGCAGATCGTTGATCGCAAGCGTCAAGGCACCCGCCGTGGTCAGGGCCAGGGGCGTATCGACATTCGAGAGATCTGCGCCCTGCTGGCTGAGGCAGCGCAGCGGCAGGACCAGCTTGTGCCAGCCTGGCGCGGAAGCGCGTTCGAGCGCTGTGGTGATATCGACCAGGGCGCCGCTTGCCGTGCCACAGCGTACGGCCCGACGATCGGCTGCGGCCGTGGTGGCATCGGGCTCCGGCGGATGGCGCAGATACGGGGACGAACAGAGCACCCCCAGGCGCACCACATCGGAGGGTGCCTGCAGCACCTGATAACGCAATACCAGACTGAGACCTTCGGCTGCCGGCTGCCGCAGGTCGGCCGCGCGCCCGAACACATCGAGCGTCGCTCGATAGCCAGCACTCCACTGTGCGGTCAGACCCTCCGGGGATTGCTGTACCAGCAGGAATCCGGCCGGGCTCGTCTGCTGAGGCAGCGTCAGGCGTACCGAGGCCAAGTCATCGGCAAGAAACACGGACCAGGGCGCCGTGACATGCGCGGCGTGAAACAGCGTGTCGCTCACGCGCTGCGCCGGTGTGAGCTGGGACTCCTCGCTCACGGCCGCCACCTCACGGTGATGGGCATAGTCGAGCCCATAACCCACCGGAAAGAGCGCACCCCGAGCCGTACCCTGATCGTCAAACAGCACCGGCTGGGCCGTTGCCGGCCAGGAGAAACTCAGGCGCCCGCTAAAGTCATAAGGCACGCTGCCATCGGGGGCGCGCAGCAGCACATCGGCCAAGCCCTCGCCTTCGGATCCGGGCAGCCACGCGGCCACGAAGGCATCGGAGAGGTTCAGCTCCGGATTGACCCACAGCGGCCGGCCCGAGAGCAGGACGCTGACGGTCGGCACATGGGCTGCGCGCAGTCGCCGCAGGGCCACAAGGTGCCCATCGCTCTGCGGCAGCAGCAGGGTCTCGCGATCGCCCTCGTATTCGGCATAGGGACTCTCGCCATAGATCAGGATTGCCGCATCAGGCTTGTGGGTGTAGCTGCCATCGGCGCTCCACTCCACGGTGCCGCCGGCGCGCGCCACGGCTGCGGCGATGCCGGCATAGAGTGAAGTCGCGCCGGGAAAGTCCGCGTTGGTGTTGTGATCACCCTGCCAGTCCACGCTCCAGCCACCACTTTGCGCCCCGATCTGATCGGCGGCAGGCCCGATAATCAGCAGGTGCTGGCTGGCTCGCAGCGGCAAGGTGGTGTGATTGTTCTTCAGCAGTACCAGGGAGCGGCGCACCGCCTCGCGGGCGAGCGCCCGGTGCGGCGCACTGCCCAGCGCCGTCAGTGCCGGGCGGGCTGCGGCGGCGCTACGATCGAAGCATCCGGCCAGCAGCTTCACGCGCAGGATGCGCGTGACGGCATCATCGATCCGCGACTGCGGAATGACACCGCTTCGTACCTGGGCAATCGTATTGAAGTACAGCGGTTTCCAGCTCTCGGGCGCCATCAGCATGTCGACGCCGGCGAGAATCGCCGCCGGGCAGCTAAATTTCGTGCAGCCGGGAATTTGCTCGTGCGCATCCCAGTCACCGACGACGAACCCGCTGAAGCCCAGGCGTCCCTTGAGCACATCGCTCAGCAGGTAGTGACTCGCATTGGCCTTGATGCCGTGCCAGCTGTTGTAGGAGGCCATCACAATCAGCGCGCCAGCCGGGATCGCCCCCGCATAGCCGGCGCCATGCACCGCACTCAGCGTGGTTTCTGGCACTTCCGAGTCGGCCTGATCGCGCCCTTCGAGCGTCGCGCCATCGCCGATGAAATGCTTGACCGAGGAGAGCGTGTGGGCAGGCCCAAGAAAATCAGCGGCACCGACATGGCCCTGCAGCCCATCGACCATTGCCGCGGCGTAGCGTGCGACGAGCTCCGGGGATTCGCCGTAACTCTCGTACGAGCGGCCCCAGCGCACGTCGCGTGCGACGGCCACGGTCGGTGCGAAAGTCCAGTCGATGCCGGTGCTCGCGACCTCCTCGGCGGTTGCGGCGCCGATGGCCTCGATCAGCTGCGGATCGTGAGCCGCACCCAGCGCGACGTTGTGCGGAAAGATCGTGGCGCCAATCAACTTGGCATCGCCGTGTACCGCGTCGATGCCAAACAGCACCGGGATCGGCGGATGAGCACCGCTCTGACCCGTGAGCGCCGCGTGATGCAGGGCCTCGACCAGATCGAGCCACGCCTGCGGCGTCGTACGCACATCGCCGTGCGGGGCCGCGTTGCCGCCAGCCAGCACCGCGCCCAGGCGGTAGGTTTGCACGTCCGCGGGAGTGACCGAGGCGATATCGGCCTGCAGCATCTGGCCGACCTTCTCCTCCAGTGTCATCTGGGCGAGCAGCATGGCGATCCGCCGCTCATCGGCCGGCGTGCTGACGACACCCGCCCGAATTGCCGGCCACAAGGTCGTTTGGGCAGCCAGTGGATCGCAGACGGCGATGAGTAGTCCCAGCCCGAGCACGGCCATCCAGGGCTGACCAGGCCGCCACGCTGCATGTGGCGCTACTGACACATCGGTCTGGCGACAACCTGTTATTCCGATCCCTGCGCGCCAACCCGTCGCGAGCGCGAAATCGCACCGCGCACCGAATTGCTGCAGTAGCGCTAAAAGACAGCGCTGCCATTTGATAACGTGAGAAATGCCCTTCAATGTCGCCCGCTCAAGCCTGTGCTATTTTAGTTGGATTCGCGCGCGGACGCAGAAAACCCCTGTAGCGCCCGCTCGCCTGGTCAAATTCTTGTGGGCTGGATTAAATGCCAGAAATGGCAGCGCTGTCAACTGGGGGGAGATTCGGGGGGTAAACTCGCCATGAGGCGCCAAGGTCTTGTGTGCGCAGCCTAGGGCTGCTCGACTGGCTGGTGGTGGCGTTTTACGCCGGCGGCCTGCTGATCTTTGGGCTGGTGCTCTCACGGCGGCACCTTCGCACCGTCGATTATTTTCTCGCTTCCCGATCCAGCCGCTGGCCGGTGATTGGCCTCGCGCTGCTGGCCTCCAACATGTCGGCCACTGCACTCGTGGGTTTGGCCGGGGGTGCCTACGCCGTTGGGATCTCGGTGTTCGACTACGAGTGGTTCGCCGTGGTCGTCCTGGTTTTTTTCTGCTTCTTCGTGGCGCCGCTGCTGCTCGCGAGCCAGGTGTTCACGATGCCCGAGTTCCTCGAGCGCCGCTACGATCGGCGCGTGCGCATCCACTTTTCACTGCTCACGCTGTTCCTGAACGTGTTCGTGGATTCGGCGGGCGTACTGTATTGCGGCTCGCTGGTGTGTCAGCTGCTCTTTCCGACCTGCCCGCTGTGGACCATCGTGCTGGTCCTGGGCCTCAGTGGTGGCGCCTATGCAATCCTTGGCGGACTGCGCGCAGTGATTTATACCGAAGCGGTCCAGGCCGTGGTGTTGCTGCTCGGTGCCGTGCTGATCGCCTTCGGTGCCTTCAGTCGCATCGGCGGCTGGCACGTGATGGTGAGCCAGGTGAATCCGGCCGCGCTGTCGCTGATCCGGCCGGCCGACGATCCGGGGCTCCCGTGGCCCGGGCTGGTGTTAGGGATCCCGCTGCTCGGCTTCTACTACTGGTGCACCAACCAGTCGATCGTCCAGCGCGTGCTCTCGGCACACAGCCTCGAGCATGCGCGCTGGGGCGCGCTGCTGGCAGGCGTACTTAAACTGCCGGTGCTGTTCCTGATGGTGCTGCCCGGGACCTGCGCGCTGCTGCTGTTCCCGCATATGCAACATGCCGACCGGGTATATCCACGCCTGATCATGGAGCTGCTGCCCACCGGTGCACTGGGCCTGGTGGTGGCTGGTTTTGTCGCGGCCACCACGGTATCTGTTGCGGCGCTGTTCAATTCCGCCTCGACGCTGATCACGATGGACATCATCAAGCGCTACAAGCCAGCGCTTTCGGACGCGCATCTGGTCACGACCGGCCGTGTGACGACCGCAGCGCTGCTGCTGTTTTCCGTTGCCTGGGCGCCGCAACTGCAGCACTTCGTCTCGCTGTGGCAGTACCTGCAGGCGGTACTCGCCTATGTCGTGCCGCCGATCGTGGCCGTGTTCGGCGTCGGCCTGTTCTGGCGGCGCGCAACCGCCGATGGCGCCGCGGCCACGATGCGCCTGGGCACGTTGTGCGGCCTGGGGATGTTCCTGATCAACGTCGTGTTTCAGTGGACGCACCTGCATTTCTTGTACGTCGCCCCGCTGCTGTTCGCCATCGACGTACTGATCTTGATGCTCGTGAGCCTGCGCAGCCCCGCGCCGCACGCGAGCGAGACTGTCCCGCAGATGTGGCGCCGCGATGCGCGACCGGCAACGCCGCTACCGGTGTGGAAGGACTATCGCTATCAGGCGGCGCTGCTGCTGGTGGCAACGGCCGTGCTCGTCATCGCCTTCCGCTAGGACGGTGGGCGACCCTCGGGCCAGAGCGACTGCAGTGGCCCGATAAAGTCCCGATAGTGGCGCCAGCGATCGAGCGACATGCCGCTGATCTGCTGGCGCACCTGCCACTGGCTCGCCGTGAGTACCGTACGCTTGAGGCTGTAAAAGGCGAGGCAGCGCGGATCCCAGGGCAAGCCGATGAACTCAATCATGCGCCGACTCCAGAGCTCCGGCTCCGCGACCAGAGCAGCATACGGCACCTCCAGCATCACCTCCGCCGGCAGAGTGGCGCGCCAATGCGCCATCACTCGCCGGTACTCCCCGTAGAGGTGCGCCAAATCCTCGAGATCGTTGGCGTAGGTATGGAAGCCCTCGAAGTGCTGAAAGTAGATCGACAGGCAGGTGTCGACCGGATCGCGCTGCAGATGAATGACACGGGCTGCAGGCAACGCGGCGTGAACCAGCCCCAGATGCAGGAAGTTGGAGGGCATCTTATCCACCACGCGCGGCGCCACCGCTGAGCACAGCGCAAGCTGGTGCAGGTAACCGCTGCCGAGTTCGCGTGGCGAGCGTGCCTGCCCAGAGCGCGCTGCGGCCTCGGCCCAGTACGGCAGTTCTCCGGCGCCCAGCACTGCCGGATGCGCGGCCAGGATCTGCTCGGCCAGGCTCGTGCCGGAACGTGGCATGCCGACGATCAGCACGGCGCGCTCCGAGGTCTGATCGCTAAGCCGGTGCGCATCCAGCCAAGTACGATTCTGGCGCTGGATGATGTCATCGACCATCCGGCTCATAGCGCCCCGCTCGTAGCCTGCGTGGAGCTTGCGATCGAGCGCATTCGCCCGCCGGTAGCTCTCGAATGCCGCGTCATACTCCCCAAGGTCATCCAGATACTTGCCGATCGCATAGCGAAGCAGGGATTCCTGGCTCGGCGGCAGCGGCTGAGCAACCAGTTGCTGCACTGTCTCGAGCCACACCGCATCGGCAGGCGTCATGCGACGCAACCGCCCAAGGCCAGCCCAGGCCTCGGGGCAATCGGGTGTGATCGCCAGCGCGCGCCGATACAGCGTCTCGGCTTCCGCGAACTGTCCCTGGTCGGCCTCGGTTTCAGCCCACGTGATCAGCGCTGCGACCAGCCTGGGGTTAAGCTCGAGCGCGCGCCGGCAACTCTCCTGCGCCTGCAGTCCCTGTCCCTGAAGGCGCAATGCGACGGCCAGGTTACTGTGAATTTCAGCAAGCTCCGGACTGATATCAAGCGCGCGGCGGTAAGCGCCGAGCGCCTCATTGAGTCGGGATTGTGAGCGCAGCAGGTTGCCCAGACTGTTGTGCGCCTCGGCCAGATGCGCATCGACTAAGATGGCGCGCCGCAAACCGGCCTCCGCTTCGGACACCTGCCCCAGCTCGACCTGGACGCGCGCCAGGCCGTAGTGCGCGCGCGCGTTCCCGGGCTGCTGCTCGAGAACCTGGCGGAAATACCGTTGAGCTTGCTCCGCTGCACCGCTCGCCAGCAGCGCTTCGCCAAGGTTCTGCTGCGCTTCGCTCAGGTCCGGGCGCAGAGTCAGCGCGCGCTGATAGTGCGCAATCGCCTCCTTCGGTCGCCCGAGCCGGCCGAGCTCGTTGCCTAGATTGACGAGTGCCAGAGCATCCTCGGGCAGCAGCGCGACGGCGCGCGTGAGCGCCTCGAGTCCAGACTTTCGCTGGCGGCTTTGCGCCAGTCCCAGCAGATGCCACAGCTCGCCGCGCTCGGGGTGTCTCACGAGTAGCGTGCTTACATTCGATTCAAGGGATTCCACCTGACCATTCCGCAGCAGCAAGGCGAGCTGCTGGAGCTCGGCGTTGTTGAATGCGTGCTGCGCCGCTGGCGCCGCGGCTGCGATTCGGCCGCAGCAGGCTTTGTATCTCTGGCCACTACCGCAGGGACAGCGTGCATTGCGACCGACAGCCGGCCGCGCGCGGCTTTCTGGCGTGTCTGAGGGGCTCATGTGTGAGGTGCGGATCTCATAGCGGCGTGGCGGCGATGATAATCTTTCCGCTGACCTGCGGTCGAAGAGCGGCAAGCCGCTCGGCGAGAATAGTCGGCAACGGCAGTTCAAGCAGCTGGCAGCTGACCGTTCGGCAAACTGCCATCAGCCATTACAGTTGCTGCGTCAGCTCGGCAAACAAGCCGCGCCGCGGTCCATACTGAGGGGCGAATTCGCCGATCCCGGTCGCCTCGCGCAGGACGTAGCTGCGATCGAAGACATTGATGGCACTCACTCGCACGGTGAATGACTTCGGGCTCCTCCACGGATCAAACGACTGACCCAGCGCGGCATTCCACTGCGTGTAGCCGGGCGAATGCTGCTCGTTGGCGAAGCCCGCACGCAGCCCGCTGCCGTAGAGGCCATCGACGCTTGCGAGCAGCGAGTGCCATCGGTAGGAGGCGCCGGTCGATGCGGTGAGCGTCTGGGCATCGGAGGCGTAGGTATATCTGGTCGCGAGGTAGGCCAGTTCGACCGGATCACCGATCAGATACTGGTTCGAGACCACGTTCTTGACCATCGTGATCTCGTGCGACACATTGGCGTAGGCGCGAAATCCGCCCGCGCTGTAATTGATCTTGAACTCCCCGCCGCGGCTGAAGCCGTCGGCATAGTTGAACTGGTCGAGTACGACCGCCTGGCCGAACTGGCCGTCATCGAGCGTATCGGTCGAACGCTTGTAATAAGCATCGAGCCCCGCGGCCAGGCCGGGCAGCAGTGTCTGCTCCACGCCCACATCAAAATAGGTCGCCCGCTCTGGCCGCACCGGATCATCCAGTGGGATTGCCGGCTGCTGCACCGTGTTTTGAAACAGAGCGAGATTGTTCGGGGTCGATTGCGCCTGCATCGGCGGAGTAAAGAAGCGCGACACGCCGGCGTGCAGGCTCGTGTCCGTAGCGGGCTTGTAGATAAGGGCAATGCGGGGACTGAGCTGATTGGTCGAAACGAACTGATTCATCTGATCAAAGCGCAGACCGGTGTTGATCGTCAGCTCCCGCCGCATCCGCCACTCATCCTGCAGGTAGCTTCCCGCGATCCAGCCCGTTTTCTGGGTGTAATCGTTCAGAGTCACGGGCGTCGGTAACGGGTTGCCCTCGGCATCCAGCGGCAGCACCGTCGACAGATCCTGCACCTGCGTCTTCTCGACACTCGCTGTCAAGCCCACGCGCAGCGTATGTGCTGCACTCAAGCGGTCTGCGAAGTCGAACTCCGCCCCGTTGAGCAGGCTCTTGCGCACGACGTTCGAGGCAACGTCGTTGAATGCCAGGTCGCCATCCAGATCCGGTACGAAATCGATCGTGGCATAACGCGTGAAGATCGACAGTTGCGTATCCACCTGCTCGTAGTGTGTCTGCAGCGCCAGCACGCCGAAGACAAAGCGGTCAGTCTCGTTCTCATTCAGGCTGCTCGAGGATAATGTCGGCGAGCCAAAGTCCCCGAGCGGTTCCTGCCCAGCGACGTCCGGAATCTGGAACTGACCGACGAAGGCGCCGCTCATATAGGTCAGGCGGCTCGAATCTCCCAGCAGCGTCGATCCGTACCCGAAGAATTTCTCCTGCGTAGTGCGATCGTGAATCGGATCCTGCGTGGGATCGGCATTTTCCAGACCTTGTGCACTCTGCAGGTAGCGGCCCGTGACAAAGTATTGCGTCTGTCCCACGCTGCCGCCGTATTCGATGCTGGGACTGAACGTGCTCCACGTACCCCCGTAGAGATCCAGGTTGCCGCCCGGATCGAATTCGGTCTTCGTCGTGATGTCCACCACACCTGCGGTTCGCAGTCCGTACTGTGCCGGGAGTGCCCCATCCAGCAGATTCAAATTGCCGATGAAGCCGGTTTCCAGCACCGGCCCCAATGCTGAAACCCCGTCCGGCAGCTGGATGCCGTCGATGCGGTACTGAACGTTCGCGTATTCGTTGCGGATGTGAAAGTCAGGATTGCTGATTGCCGAGTCGTAGGAAACGGCCGGAGTCTGCAGCAGCAGTTTATCGAGCGGCGTGTTCTTGCCTTGCGGCAGCGCCTGCAGCGCCTCCTGATCCACGTGATACTCGGTGGCGCCGAGCTTGGGCAGCAGGTTCTCATCGCGCGATGCATCCAACTGCCGGTTCTGCCTCCACAGTGACTCGGTGATCCGGTGCGCGGTGATCACGACCTCTGTCACGCTGCTGTCCGGCGGCGCATTTCCGGAGCCGGAACTATCGGCGGCAGCCACCTGGATTCCCGGTTGATCCGCTGAGGTCGCGTCCTGGGATTGAAAGGCG
>JBEKOK010000023.1:0-21747 GCA_049521875.1 Steroidobacteraceae bacterium | reverse complement strand
GAGATTTACGCCGCGACCGTCGCCGACGTGCAACGCCGCGGTCATACGGAGGAGGTCTGGCGGAAGGCCGCAATACGTGCCCTCAGCCAGGTCACGCTCGACACCGCGAAGGGGCCTCACAGGATCAAGTCAGGCGCGCATCTCGCACAACTTCTGGATGTGCTCTACACCGCCTGCTTTGTCGTAATCTCCTACTTGGTAGGACCTCGAGCGAGCGAGGTATTGCAGCTGCGGACGCGCTGTGTGCAGCCGCTTGCGCCGCAAGACTCCGGTGGCGACACGGGTGTGGCCGTGATCGTGGGGGCGATCTTCAAGCGCGAGGCCGCCTACCACGGCCGGCCTCATCAGTGGGTTGCACCGCCTCCGGCCCTCCATGCGATTGCGGTGCTCGAGGCACTATCAGCTCCGCATCGCGCCCGATCTGGCCGCCCAGAGCTTTGGTTGCGTACCCATGGTCATGCCTTTGGTTCGAACGAGTGGCACCGCAGCTGCTCAGGGCCGCTGCGCGTCATGAACACCTCTGAGATGCGCTTGCTCCTGTGCCGGTGCAGCACTTGGTTTGATTTGCCGCTGCAAGACGGCAAGCGTTGGCGGCTCTCCACGCATCAAGGCCGCAAGACCTTCGTGCGCTTCGCGGCTTTGCGCGATCGCTCGGCCTTGTTCGCCCTGGCGCAACATCTCGGCCATCGTGAGCGGGGTATCACGGATCGCTGCTACGTCGGCAGCGACTACCAGCTCAACCGCGAGATCGATGCCGGTATTTTCGATCAGTCGGTGTCTGCCTGGGAGCACATGTTGAGCACGCCGCAACTGGGTGGCCGCGCCGGAGTCGATATCCTTGCCAAGCGGCCACGTTTCCGAGGCGCACGCATGAAGCAGGATCTCAAGCGCTATGCGCGCATGCTCGTTGATTCAGGTCTGACGCTGGGGGTCTGCGACTGGGGATTCTGCGTCTACCGCCAGGAGCACAGCGCCTGCCTGGGCAGCACCACCGGTCCCAATCCGCTGCGCCGCGAACCCTCCACGTGCGCAAGCTGCCGGAACTTTGCGGTCTCGACGCAGCATCGAGCGTACTGGTTGGAACAAGTGCGGCGCAACGAGGCGTTGCTCAACGAGCCGGCCTTGCCGACGCAGACGCTGAAGATCGCGCGCGAGCGTCTCAACGAAGCCCTCGCCATGGTGCGCTCGATCGACACCACCCCGGAGACCACCTCCTGTGGCAGCCGCGTCGGCCGCTGAGCGACTCCAGCAAGCTCTGGCTTCCATAATGGCGTCAGATCGCCTTGATTGCGTGTCCGTCAGCGCCCTGTGCGAGATGGCCAACATCTCCAGGAACTCGCTGTATCGATATCACCCGGATGTTCTGCGCGCGCTGCGCGAACACCAGCGGCGGATCAACTCCGCCCCCGTTATTCGCTGCCGCGTGTCTGACGATCAGCAAGCTGAGGTGATTACTCTGCGCCGTCAGACCGCGCAGCTCGCCGCTCTGATCGATCATTATTACGCGGCCTACCGCGAGGTCCAGGCGCTCTTGAACCGCCGGGAGCAGGAACTTGCCCAGTTGCGGCGGCAGCTCGACTCCAAGCCTGTCAGGTTGGCAAAGTAAGTGGCCGCTCGGGGGCGGGAAAAGCCTCTACCGCCGCTTGGCGAATTGGTTTGCCCGGCTAATAGGTGGGGCCGTTGCCGCGGATGTAGGCGCAGCTAGGCATCCTCGCGTGTCGTCCCTCGCGTGCGGACGCCGTGTGAAGGGCCCCCGTTAACCCACAAGCGGCATCAGGCCCGATCTATTCCGGTCATTCGAATACCGGTCAGCGGTTGTTCGGCAATCAATTCCGCTTTCGCGTTCAACTCTCGCTATCGCATCGCCATGGTTAAGAAGACGTCGCTCAGTCCATGCTGAAGGCGACCACCAGCCAGCGCCCGTTACGCTGCTCCACTTCAAACCGATAGCCGTGTAAGTCGTCTAACTCGATGCGTTCCCTGTGTGTTCCGAGACGCTTGATTCGCAAATCGTCGGAAAATATGTCTGGGGTCAAATTGCGCACAAGCCGCCTTGCAATATCCCCGGACGCGCAGTAACCGAGAACGGCTGGATAGTCCTGCCGCAGCGCATATTCGATAGCTTTCGCAACCGGAACTAGGTCTGGCCGATTATAAGCGCGAGCCTGGAACCTAACGTTGTCCGCGGACAGGTCGTACGTATCGACCGCACACAGACTGGGATTGTCCCAGGTATCGATCCTTGAGAACCAACAATAAGGCAGGGCGATATGCGGGCCGTCCGTCTTTAACTCACCGATTGGGGGGAAACTCGGAATCTTTTCCAATCCGAAGGCGCCCACCACTTTAATAATCTGCCGGAGACTGCCGACGCTCCGCGGATCCCATTCTTCAGCGTCATATTGAACGCCAACGGGGCCCGCGCAACCACTGATGATGAACTTTGCGAGAAATCTTGCGTTTCCCGCGGCTGCTCGGTGCAGAGGATATATATCGAGCGAGGTGCTCACTGAGACGTTATCAAGATCCAAGAAATCCGAGCCGACTTCCTGCCTAGATCCCGCTTGCTGAGGGGAATTGACCCGCGCCGGAATCCCAAGAACCAAGAACCGCTCCTGAGCGCGAAAACTCGATTTGAGGACAATCGCGGGCGGGAATTCGAACAGCTGAAAATGAAGGCGATTTTCTTCTGGCCAGCTGGCATTGATGTCAGCGCTCATCTTCTCCAGCTCACTCAGCGCGCTGACCAGGAGATCACGGGTGGCCGCTGGATCGCCATGGTTAGAATTCATCTGCTGACTAACAAAGGCACCTACATCTGAACGGAGGCGAAGTTCATCCAGCTCGCCCGACTCCAGGGCGACTTCCGGCCCGTGTGGAATACCACAGACGTTCGGTGAAAGTTGGGCGAGTTTTTGTAGGAGCTGTTGGATATCCGCTCGAAAATCAAATTGCGCATCTGGCGCGCACAAGACCGCGCTTGGCATAAATGCGAGAACTAAAATGACTAAAGCTCGCATTGGAGCCTGCCTGGATCTTATTGCCACGCGGATGTCATTCAGGGTAGGGAGAATGATCCCTAATGGCAAACTCGCGGATTATCAAGCTCGCGCGGCTCTTGGGCGACTGCTGCCGGTGAACTTGATTGGCGAGCCACGAGGCCATTGCTCAGAAATGTGGAGTCGACTGCAGGCATTTGTCCCGGAGCATAGGCGCCACTATTTGGCATTCCGCATGTCAAATAAGTCCACGTTGGGCGAATGAGGTGGTCTCGCCGCCTGCGACGATGATGTGATCGAGCACGCGGATATCGACCAGTGCCAGCGCAGCGACGAGCCGTCGGGTTATGAGCTCGTCCGCGTGACTTGGCTCAGCCGCGCCAGACGGGTGGGGGTGCGCCAGCACTAAGGCGGCGGCATTGCGGGCGAGCGCAAGTTTTACCACCTCGCGAGGATGCACGCTCGCCCCATCGACAGTACCTCGAAAGAGCTCCACGTAGTCGATGAGCCGATGGCGCGTATCGAGCAACAGCACCGCAAATAATTCATGCTCGAGAGCCCCCAGCTTGATCGCCAGGAATTCTTGGACTGCGCACGGTGAGTCCATGGCCACGCCGCGACGGACGCGCCGCGTCATGGCGCTGCGCGCAGCTGCGATAATTTCAGTTGCCGTCGCGGGACGTAGCTGGTCAAACTCACCACGAACGAAGAGCCGTTCGGCTTGCTTTGAGTCCGCCATTACGTTGCCGAACATGGCGATGGTGTCCCCGCTCACCGGCCCCGTCAGCGGTAGAGAGAGCTGCACTAAAGCCCTCATCGGCTCTGCCTCGCGCTGAAAGGGGTGACACAGGACCCGGTGGTGACAGCCGCAACGCAACATAAAGGGTGATTGTGCACCAGGACCACCGCGGCGGCGTTCCGGGCCAGCGCCTGGCGCAGCACCTCCCTGGGATGCACGCTGGCCCCATCGATCGTGCCGCGGAACAGTTCCTCGAAGGCGATCAGGTGATGGCGGTTGTCCAGATGCAGGCAGCAGAACAGCTCGTAGGGCTGGTCCCGCAGCCGCGCGACCAGGTAGCGGCTGATGGCGGCCGGGGAATCGAGCAGCGGGCCGATTCGCAGGGCCTCGCCATAGTGTCGCCGGGCGAGTTCCAGGGCCGCCTCCAGCCGGCAATAGGCCGCAGGACCGAGGCCGCGCTCCTGCAGCAGCACACTGGCGCCGGCGCACAGCAGTGCGCGCAGCGAACCGTGGCGAGTGAGCAGGCTGCGCGCCAGATCGACCACGTTGCTACCGGGCAGATGGGCGCTGCCCAGCAGCAGGGCCAGCACCTCGGCGTCGCTGAGGGCCTGTACGCCCGCCGCCAGCAGCTTCTCGCGCGGGCGCTCCGGCGCGGGCCAGTCTCGGAGGCTCATGCGACGTGGTTCACAAATGGCTCCTGCAGCGGACCGGCGGCAGTTTGTGGCGATATGGCGTGAGTGTGTGATCGACATATCGGGTGCGCATGGCACGAAACGCCAGGATTGGCCGATAATGTCGCCATGCGAGGCAAGCGCATCATCCTCGGTGTCACCGGCGGCATAGCGGCCTACAAGAGCGCCGAACTGGTGCGGCGTCTGAGCGAGCGCGGTGCCGAAGTGCAGGTCGTCATGACCGCTGCGGCACGCGAGTTCATCACCGCCACAACCTTTCAGGCCCTCTCGGGTCGCCCGGTGCGCGACAGCCTGTGGGACGCGGCCGCCGAGGCAGCAATGGGTCATATCGAATTGGCGCGTTGGGCCGAACTGGTCCTGATTGCGCCGGCGAGTGCCGGATTTCTTGCACGGCTGACCGGTGGCATGGCCGATGATCTGCTCGCGACGCTGTGCCTTGCGACCAGCGCGCCGATTGTCGTGGTCCCTGCAATGAACCAGCAGATGTGGGCGAATGCAGCGACCCAGGCCAACATGGAAACGCTGCGCAGTCGCGCCATCGATGTTTATGGGCCGGCAAGCGGTGATCAGGCCTGCGGCGAGATCGGGCCGGGCCGCATGATGGAACCCGGCGAGATCGCCGATCATGTCGAACAGAAACTCTTTGTCCCCGGACCACTGAGCGGCCGGCGAGTCCTGGTAACCGCGGGGCCGACGCGCGAATGCATTGATCCGGTGCGCTTCGTCAGCAACCGCAGCTCCGGAAAGATGGGCTTTGCGGTGGCGCTGGCGCTGCGTGCCGCGGGCGCCGAGGTCACGCTGGTGGCCGGCCCGGTGCAGTTGCCGACACCGCTTGGCGTGCGGCGCGTGAATGTCGAGACCGCCGAGCAGATGTTCGCCGCCGTGCAGCGCGAACTGCCCGGCACAGCGATCTTTGTCGGTACCGCGGCAGTCGCGGATTACCGGCCCGCGACCATTGCCGCCACCAAGATCAAGAAGAGCGCCGAGACTCTGGCGCTCGATATGGTTCGTACCACCGACATCCTGGCGTGGGTTGCATCGCGTGGCAGCGAGCGACCATTCGTTGTGGGCTTCGCCGCCGAGACCGACGCGGTCGAGCAGCATGCGCGCGAAAAACTGCTGCGTAAGAACCTCGATATGATCGCAGCGAACGAAGTGGGCGAATTCAAAGCCTTCGACTGCGACGACAATGCGCTGCTCATACTGTGGCGCGGCGGGCGCGCCGAGCTGCCGCGCGCCACCAAGGCGGAGCTGGCTGCGGCGCTCGCCGACCTGATCGTCGCGCGTTATGCTGAACAGCCCGCGCTTGCCGGGCGCACCACCGCCAAGGGATAGGATTTGATGGACAGTGCCGCACGCCGGACGATGAAGGTCCGGATTCTGGATGCGCGCCTCGGTCGCGAGTTTCCACTCCCGGCCTATGCTACCGAGGGTTCAGCGGGCATGGACCTGCGGGCCTGCCTGGATGCACCGCTGGTGCTGGCGCCGGGGCGCGCGGAACTGCTGTCGACCGGATTGTCGATCTACGTCGAGGATCCGGGTCTGGCGGCGATGATCCTGCCGCGCTCTGGCCTCGGCCATAAACACGGCATCGTGCTCGGTAACCTGGTTGGTCTGATCGACTCGGACTATCAGGGGCCGCTGATGGTCTCGTGCTGGAATCGGGGCAGCGTAGCCTTCACGGTGCAGCCGGGCGAGCGCATTGCCCAGCTCATCCTGGTGCCGGTCGTGCAGGCTGATCTGGAGATTGTCGAGACTTTCGATGCCAGCAGTCGCGGCGCCGGCGGCTTTGGCCATACCGGCCGTGGCTAGCTAACCCTGGTCCCTGTGGGTTGTCAGCTCTTTGTAGCGGGCGATATCGGCATTGAACTGATCGCGCGCATCGCGCTCGGCCGCGACGCGCGCCTCGAGCGCCACCCGCTGCGCGTGGCTTTCCTTGGCGGCGTGCACCAGGTCCTCGGCCATAAAGTCCGGCATGTGCCGGGCATTGACTGAGCTGCTGTAGGGTTTGAAGGTCATCGCCTTATCCTGCAGGCCCTTGAGGCGCGCATCAAGCGAATCAACGTAGGAGCTGGCAGCGCGGATCTGCGCGTCCATCTGGTCAACGCGCTCATCACGCAGCCGTTCGATGTCCTTGGTGCTCGCGTAGGTTGCCAGCAGAAAATGGTCATGCTGCTGGCGCTGAGCCAGTTCCTGCTCGCGGCGGTTCTGCTCGGCCAGCTGCTGAGTATCCTTGCCGGCACCCTGGTGCTGAACCTCAATGCCCTGGCTGTTCAGGACGCGGGTGTCGCTCTGCGCGGCATCCGCGGGGACCGCGTCGCCATAGTGGCGTTCGCCGTTCTTGTCGATCCACATGTATTTGTTGGCCGGTGTCTGCGCCGGGCAGAGCACGGCGCCGGCGCTGAGCAGCAACGCCAGGAGCGGGAGCCATCGCATTGTGGTCTTGATTCGGGCGATTCCTTCGGCCGGGCCAATTGGGCGACTATTGTCCACGACCTGCGGTTGCCTGCAAGGGCTCCTGGCTCAGTCCATATTGAGCCCGGTAACTGCGCATGGCCTCCAGCTGCGGGGCCGAAATAGCCACATTCGGGCCTGCGGATTCCAGTGCGCGGATCAGCTCGGCGAAGGTCAGGATGCTGATGCAGCGCATTCCAAACTCCGCCTCGACCTCCTGCACTGCGGTCCGCGGCCCCTGCCCGCGCTCCTGGCGGTCAAGGGCCAGGGCCACGGCGACCGGCTCGGCACCGGCCTTGCGGATCAGCTCTACGGACTCGCGGATTGCCGTTCCGGCGGTGATGACATCATCGATGATGAGGACCCGACCACGGAGCGGTGAGCCGACAATCACTCCAGCCTCGCCGTGGTCCTTGGCCTCCTTGCGATTGAAGGCCCAGGGGATATTGCGCTGCTGGTGCTCGGCCAGCGCCACGGCCGTCGCCGCAGCCAGCGGTATGCCCTTGTAGGCCGGCCCGAAGAGCATGTCGAAGCCCACACCGGAAGCCACCAGCGCCGCGGCATAGCAGCGCCCGAGGCAGGCAAGTGAGCGGCCGTCGTTGAACAGCCCGGCGTTGAAGAAATACGGGCTGATGCGACCGGACTTCAGCGTGAACTGGCCGAATCGCAGCGCGGCGCGCTCGAGGGCGAGCGCGACGAATTCCTGCTGATAAGCCTGCATGCGAAGGTCCTTCGGGCTGCTGCTGGAGGCCCGTGGTGCGACGTTGCCGCACCAGAGCGTGAACTGTCAACGCGCAAGCCGGGCGCGCCGTCGCGGTATTATAGGGCTCATGCGCATCGTTACCCTGAACGTCAATGGAATCCGCTCGGCGGCCCGCAAGGGTTTGTTCCCATGGCTCGCACGCCAGCGTGCCGATGTCATCTGTCTGCAGGAGATCCGCGCACACCAGGAGCACCTGAGCGACCCGCAATTCCAGATCAAAGGGTTCGAGGCCCACTACTATCCGGCGGTGCGACCCGGCTATGCCGGTACTGCGGTCTATACACGGCTCTCACCGACTAAAGTGGTACGCGGTATCGGCGTGCCGGAATTCGACAACGAGGGTCGCTATCTGGAACTGCAATGGAAGGATCTGAGCATCATTTCGCTGTATCTGCCCTCGGGCTCCTCGGGGCCCGAGCGCCAGGCCTCCAAGTTCCGTTTTCTCGAGGCTTTTCTGCCGCACCTGAAGAAGCTGCACAAGAGCGGTCGCCGGCATGTGCTGTGCGGGGACTGGAACATCGCTCACCGGCAGATCGATCTGAAGAACTGGCGCTCGAACCAGAAGAACTCCGGGTTCCTGCCTGAGGAGCGCGCCTGGCTCGATCATCTGTTTGACGAGGCCGGTTTCATCGATGCGTACCGCACGCTCAAACCGAAGGCCGAGGAGTACACGTGGTGGTCCAACCGCGGCAATGCCTGGGCAAACAACGTCGGGTGGCGCATCGACTATCAGATTCTCAGTCCCGGTCTTGAATCCACACCGCACGCCGCACGCATCTACCGTGACCGGCGCTTCTCGGATCACGCGCCGCTGCTGATGGACTACAAGTTTTGAGCGATCCAGTCAGCCCCGGCAGTACGGCGTCGGGCGGCTGGGGTGCAGCACTGCGGCTGTATTGGCAGCCCAGGGTCCTCTCGATGTTCGCGCTCGGGTTCTCTGCGGGCCTGCCGTTCATGCTCTACTTCAACACGCTCTCGTTCTGGCTCCGCCAGAATCAGGTCGATCGTGCAACGATCGGCATGATCTCGTGGGTCGGATTGACCTACAGCTTCAAATTCCTTTGGGCTCCGATCGTCGACCGGTGGCGTTTGCCACTGCTCGGAGCCGCGCTCGGCCAGCGGCGCAGCTGGATGGTGCTGGCGCAAATTGGAATCGCGGCCGGCCTCATTGGCATCGCGCTCATACCTGATCCGGCAATGCAGGTGCATAGGGTAGTGGCGTGCGCGCTCATGATTTCATTCTGGGGCGCGACGCAGGACATCACCGTTGACGCCTGGAGAATCGAGTCCACTCCGGCGCTGATGCAGGGAACCATGGTGGCCGCCTACCAGTTCGGTTTTCGGCTGGCGCTGACCGGCGCCCTGGCCGGCGCCCTATGGTTCGTGCCGGACTACGGCTGGTCGAAGGTCTATGCCGCAATGGCGGCGCTGATGGGCATCGGCGTGCTGACAGCCCTGCTGGTGCGTGAGCCTGAGCGGCGCGCGGCGCAGGTCTCGATTGCAACCGAGCAACGCGTCATCGACTGGCTCGGGCATCGCCGCCACTGGCCGCGATCGCTGCAGTCCGCGGGCGCAGCGTTTCTGGGTTCCGTCGTGTGCCCCTTGATGGACTTCTTCAAGCGGTTCGGTTGGCAGTTGGGACTGCTGGTATTCGCCTTCGTCGCCACGTATCGGCTGACCGACTACGCGATGGGTACGATGGCCAACCCTTTTTATGTTGATCTGGCCTTCACTGCCAAACAGATCAGTGTAATGAAGTTGCCTGGCGTCGCCATGACCATGCTAGGCGTGTTCATTGGCGGCACCGTGGTGACACGGTTTGGGCGTACGCGCTCGCTACTGCTTGGCAGTCTGCTGATCATCGCCTCGAATCTCGCGTATTCGGCACTCGCTGCTTATGCGCATCCCAGCCTCTTGGAGCTGGGGATTGTGGCGAACTTCGACAATATCGCCCTTGGTGTCCATGGCACCGTGCTGATCGCATTCCTCTCCACGCTCACCAGTGCCTCCTACACGGCGACCCAGTATGCGCTGCTGTCCAGTCTTTACAGTTTTGCCGGAAAGGTTTTGATGGGCGCTTCTGGGTTCGTAGTCAACGCGCTGGGCTACCCGCATTTCTTTCTGTATACCGCAGCGCTCACCGTGCCGCCGCTGCTGCTGTTGTACCTGTTTTCGAGGCGCGCTGACATTGGGCGCCTGAGCAGCGAATCATGAGCAGCGCCGAACTGGATCTGACGCGCGTGCTGTGCTCGCTGGCTGATTTGAAAGCCACCGGTTGCCGCGGCTTCAAGGTCGGGCCCGGGGAGTGGCCAATGAAAGGCTTTGTTGTCCAGGTGAGCGATGGTGCGCGCGCGTACGTGAATCGCTGCCCGCACGTGGCCTATCCGCTGAATTACGCGCCGGACATGTTTCTGACCTTTGATGACAGCATGATCCAGTGCTACGTGCACGGGGCCATCTTTGAGAAGGATACGGGCTACTGCATCGCCGGTCCGTGCGCGGGACTCAAGCTGGTGCCAGTGCCCGTAGAGATTGTCGAAGGCTATGTGTTGCTGGATGCAGGCGCTGACCCGGCGGATCTCGCCAAGCGCTACGGCTGAGCGGGCTCGTTACTCGAACAGGTCTATGCCATCGAGATCCGAGGCGTTGAGCCGGCGATCGTTTTCGTAGGAATTGTTCCCGGAGCGGTCATCCTCGCGGTCCTGGTCTGCCGAGCCGCTCCAGTCTTCAGGCGCGTCCGCCTCGATAATTGCGCCGCTGCTGAAACGCGTGTGCCAGTCAGCGAGTTCAATCTCCTCGACGGTGCCGTCGAAGTGCTGCAACTCGACCGTGTCATCGTCTTCATCGACGGCGACTACTTCAAACAGGTCACCGCCTTTGATGCGGTACCACTCCCCGATATTGGGCTGGTGCACGCTCATCGCCGCTCCCTGTCAGGAGCACGTGGAGTAGCTGTCCGGCAAAATAGTCGCGGTTCAGCTCGTGTCCTGTACGTGGTTCATGTTGCACCCGAGCCCGAAGGCATTCAAGCGCGAAAATGTTGCGCGGCGTCAGGGCATGCGACGGTAGAGCAGATCCTGCACGCGGTGACCGAGCCGGGTACCGCGCCGCTCAAAGCGCGTCGCGACGCGCTCGGGCAGCCGAGCATTCTGGACTGAGTCTGTACTGCAGTCTGTGAACTTCGGACAGGCAGCCAGAACCTCCCGCATGTGCTCAGCGTAGGGCGCCCAATCCGTGGCCAGGTGCAACAGGCCCTCCGGTTGCAGGCACCGGGCAACCGTTTCGATGAAAGCGGGTTGAATCAGGCGCCGCTTGTGGTGCCGCTTCTTGGGCCAGGGATCCGGAAAGAGGATCTGCACTTCATCAAGGCTGGCAACGGGGATCTGGCCCTGCAGGACTTCCACCGCATCGTGCCGGATGACGCGCAGATTGCTCAGCTCGGCCCGTTCGGCCGCCAGCAGCAGATGGCCCACCCCCGGCTCGTGAACCTCGATACCCAGGAAACTGCACTCGGGCGCGCGCATGGCGCGCGCCAGGAGCTGTTCGCCGTTGCCAAAGCCGATTTCGAGCACCACCGGCGCGGTGCGGCCAAAGATCTGCCCGAAATCCAGCAGCCCGGCGCCGACATCGAGGCCGTACCGGGGCCACAGCGCTTCAAGCGCGCGTTGCTGTCCCGGCGTGATGCGGCCCGCACGGCGCACGAAGGATCGAATGGCACGTGGTGGGCTCGTGGGCTCGTTCATCAGCCGCTTGCACCCGGCCCGGTATCAAGGCCAGCCGGCAACTAGCCGGCGAGCAGCACCCGGCCAATGCCGAACAGCGCCATCACGATCAGTACCATCACCGGCAGGGCGCTGAGCGTGTAGCCCAGATTACGAGTAGCCGGATTGGATACATAGGCGCGCAGATAGATGATGCGTCCCACGAGGTACACGGCACCGATTGCGGCCACTAATTGGGGCCTGAAAAAGCTCGCGGCCAGCCACAGAGCCGGAACAAGAACGACCAACGTCTCCAGCGTATTTACATGCACGCGGTTGTAGCGCTCGAAGACCTCATGGCCCGTCATCGCCGGCGCCTTGATCCCGTACTGGCCTCGGGCCTTGGCCACGAGTAGCCCGAAGAGCAAGTACTGCGCCACCGCGAGCAGCGTAACCAGTTGTAACCAGACCATAATGCTCACCCCTGAACGATTGATTAATTCCGGCTGCGAAGCGGCGGAATCGCCTATCCGTTTTCTTGTTGCGGACGACCGCCACCGTCGGCGCGGGATACAGGCTACCGGTACCGGTAGCCGTTCGGCGCGGCCTTCATTGTAGCCTCTACTAAAGATTTGGTGTGGTGCCGCAGCCGGAGGTCGTTCGCCGGCAGCAACGGAGCGCTGGCGCCTCCGAATGGGTCAACCCACTGGAGATTTGCCTAGCGGCGCCTTAGTGCGGCTGTCTGATCAGGCCATGCCGCTCGCGACGGTGGCGTGAAGTACATCAGGCATCGTGGGGCGCTCGATGCCCAGAGTGAGCTCGTCGCGCGCCGAGCGCTCAGGTGTGGAAATGGACGAACAGACCCAGAGCCCCCACCAGCACAATTGCGCTGATGACTGCGAAGCGCATGAACGAGTCTTTGTGTTCCATCGTAATTACCTTGTGGGCGGTCGTTTGTAGATCCGGGCCACCAAACCGGGTCGGGGAATGGTGGCTGCGTGTGTGGGGTCAGGTCAGAAGCCATCTGCATCGCTGCAACGCTTCCGGCCCTATTAACTCAGATAGTCGCTGCGCGATACCAGCTGTCGCCAAACCGGGACATCGTAGGTCGCCGACCGGCGTGCAAGCTGTGCACGCGCGTGCCAAATCTGCCTGCGAGCGTTTACATATCGTCACTTTTTTCTCATGGGGCAAAGCCGTTCACCGAGCCTTTACTCGGGTACACATCTGTGCCTACGCGATCAGTGTTCCGAAGCTCTAGACTGGCAATTGCACTCGGCAACTACATCATCAAAGACTGTCGGACCGCGGGGGAGTTCATTCCTATGAAGAATCTGACATTTGGATCGCTATGGCGCGCCATGATGCTGGCGGTCATGGCGGCGCTGGCCGCTGCAACCGTAGCAGCGCAAGCGCCGCCTGGCGCCCCCATGAGCCCGGGCGCAGCCGAGGCAACGCCGCCACTTATTGACGCTGTGAGCTACAGCGGCAATCACAAGATCAGCACGGCAGTACTCACAAAGGACTCGAGCATCGAGGCGGGCGTGCCGATCTCGCGCGCGCTCGTCGGCAATGAAATAAAGCGAGTGATTGCTCTATACAGACAGGCTGGTCTTGATCTCTCAATCTCTCCAAACATCCAGCATCCTGCCGCCGGTCACGTCACGGTCGAGTTCCAGATTGATGAGAACGGCAAAGGCGGCGATTCAGGCGCCGCGCCTGCCGGCACTCCTCCCGGCGCGGGGCCGCCTCCAGGCGGTGGACCGCCACGCCAGTAGCCCCGAATGCCGACGGCGCACCAGCGGCGCGCTCGGCGACCTGCTCTGAATTCTCCGACGGCTGCCAGCGCGGTGTGTGAAAATGCGCCATGGCAAAATCCAAGTCATCGCGCGCCGCTGCATCATCGCCATGGTCCATCCGCGTCGCCAAAATGCGCGGAGCTATGGGACTGTCGCAACAGGCGTTTGCAGCGCTGATCGGCGTTAGCCTCGCGACGTTGCGCAGCTGGGAGCTGGGCCGACGGCGTCCTTCAGGGCCGGCGGTCGTGTTGTTAAGCGTGCTGGTGGCAGAACCCGAGGCCGTGCTGCGCGCGCTGCGCTAGCACCCTGGCGGGCCGGATATTGCGGAGTCGAATATGGTGAAGTTGCTCCTCTGGCTCCTGCTGCTGGTCATCTGCTGGCCGATCGCACTGCTTGCGTTATTGCTGTGGCCCATTGTCTGGCTGCTGTCGATCCCGTTCCGCATCTTAGGCATCGCGATGGAAGGGGTGTTCGGTCTGCTGCGTGGGCTGATCATGCTGCCGGCACGGATCCTCGGCGGGGACCGGCGCTAGTCCGGCAGAGGCGGCACGGGCGCCTCCGGATTGCTGCGACGGCGTACTCGCCATGGCGCTCAGTGCAACCATCCATGTGTTTACCGTGCGCCTCGCGAATGCTGATCGCGGCGTCTATGAAACCCTTGAAATCAGGATCGCCCGGCATCCTTCCGAGACAGCGGAGTTTCTGCTGACGCGCCTGCTGGCCTACTGCCTCGAGTACGGCGAAGGCATTGCATTCTCCAGGGGACTATCCGAACCGGATGAACCTGCAATCGCCGTGCGCGATCTGACCGGCGTCTTGCAGGCATGGATCGATGTCGGCACCCCGGAGGCGGCGCGTATCCACAAAGCCAGCAAGGCCGCGCCGCGGGTCGCGATCTATGCGCATCGCGACACCGGAGCATGGCTCGAGCGCATTGCGGGCGAGCGAATTCACAAGGCGGAACTCATAGAGATCTATGCGGTGGATCGCGAGCTGATCTCGGCCCTGGTGGAGCGACTCGAGCGGCGCATGGAGCTGGACTTGTCGGTCTCGGAGCGGATGCTCTATGTGACCGTGGGTGAGACGACGCTCACAGGTGCAGTCGAGGCATTGCGCCTGGGCCATTAGTGCGCCAGGCCTCTAGACTGCTGCGGCGACCTGCTGACGATATTCGGCAATCGAGATAATGCGCTCGGCCTTTTCATCCCAGAGAATGCACTCGAGCGCATGGTAGATACAGGCCAGTGAAAGGCGCGGCACTTCGGTAAACAACGCCTCATATTCCTTATGGCACCGGACCAGGCGGTAGTTCGGAATGCTGGCCGAGATGTGATGGACGTGGTGGTAGCCGATATTGGCGGTGAACCAGTTCAGCCATCGCGGCAATACCAGAAAGCTGGTCCCGCGCATCGCACCGACATCGTAGTCCCAGTGCTTGGTGTCCGTAGCGTAGGCATGTTCGAAGTTGTGCTGTACGGTGAACAGGATCAGGCCCGCGCCGCCGGCCAGCGAGCCGCACAGCAGGTAGATGGAGAAGAACCTGACCGGGCCAACGGCCCAGCACATCGTCAGCCATATGATCAGCAACGCCAGGTTGTTCCAGAACATGTGCCAGTATTCGCGCGAGCTGCTCCAGTAGCGGGTCTTGAAGTTTGCAGTCAGCGTCCTGATCGGCTTTGTGGGCCGCGAAATCTTGCCGCTTAGCACGTGCCGCCACAGTTGCAGCGTGCCCTTGCACCAGGTGTAGCGCGGATTGAAGATCAGGTAGATAAAGCCCCCGACCGGTGCCAGCAGCAGGTGGCGCGTGCGCTGGTAAATCCGCTGCTTGGAGCGGCTCAGCGCCGCGAATTCTTTGACCGAGAGCGTCGCGATCGCACCGCGGTATTTCTCCCAGTTCCCGTTCGTGGCGTGATGGTAGTTGTGGTGCTGCGACCACACGTACTGGGGCATGCCGGAGATGACACCAAACAAGAAGCCGACCGCCCGGTTGGGCCAGCGGCTGCGGAACAGACAGCCGTGACCGCACTCGTGCATCAGCGCAAAGATCCGCAGCAGAAACAGGCTGATCGCCGGGACTGTGACGAGCAGCAGCCAGTGCGAAACATTATCGAGCAGGACCGCGGTGCACCAGAGCACGACAAGCGCCGCGATGACAATCACCACCTGAAACCAGGCGATAAGATCACTGGAACTAGCGTGTCTGCTGATAATCTCGCGCTTGAGTTGCTTGATGCGGCGGATCGTCGGCACGACGGAGTACCCCGGTTGCGGGCTATTCTTTTGGTTAGCCGCGCGCCCGATTCTATCAGGATCGCGGCAGCCACCGTTAGACAAGACTCAGAGACGTCCGTCCCAGTTTCTCAGCTTCGTCTGCGCGCCATCGCCCACGGCTCCCCAATGCCTCAGGTCGACGTGCGCACGAACTCCACGCGACGGTTGTTGGCCTTGCCTTCCGGAGTCGTATTGCTCGCGATCGGCTTGGTATCACCGTAGCCCTTGGCGGTCAGGCGCGAAGCATCAATACCCATCGAGACGAGCTGGGCCTTGACCGCATCCGCGCGCTGCTGTGACAGGGTCAGGTTGTGAGGCGCGCTGCCGGTGTTGTCGGTGTGACCCCCGACTTCAAAGGTGAGATCCGGATTGTCCGTCATGATGCGTTTGATCTGGTTGAAAGTTCCCATGCTCTCGGGCCGCGGCGTCGACTTGTCGATGTCGAAGTTGATGCCATAGGTGACGATCTTGGCATCGGTGAACTTCTGGCCGACCATATTCATATTGCCGCCGGCGGCAATACGGAAATTGGTGAAGGTCTGCGGCGTCTTGTGATCGCCGATACCCTTGATATCAAGGTTGTCGGCGGTGGTTTTCATATCCGGGACGGTGAGCACGCGGTACTGGTCTATATAGACTTTCAACTGGCTGTTCTTAACCGCGATCGCGATGTGGTGCCACTTGCCGCGCCAGGCAGCGTCGCTACTCAGCGCATCCGGCGCGCTCGCGGCCAGCTTAACGTCGGGGCCGGAATAATCAGCGCCAGCGCCGCTGAAGTCGATGTCGGCTGTATTGTCCTTACCTTTTTGCAGTCCGATCAGATAGCCGTAGCCACCATCGGGGTTCGGGTAGTAATCGAACTCGATCGTGTACTGCGCCGGCAGGTAGGCCTTGGCTTTGACGCGAGGACGTACGCGGGCATAGTTGCCATCGGTGAGTAGCAAAGCGGCGTGACCCGCGACCTGGTTTACGACCGCCTGCCCGGCTACCAGCTCCCATTGGTCCGGAAATTCCCCGTCCTCCGTGTTCGAGAAATCATCGGCAAAGATGATGGAGTTGCCCGGCGTGAAATCATAGTTCTGGTAGGCAGCGAGCGTCGCGGGCGCAGCAGCGGTGGTCCCATTGGCCGCCGCAGCCTGCGAACTGGCCGTAGTCTGATTGCCGTTGGCGGCCGGAGCACTGCTGCTGTTATTGGTCGAATTACCCGCGGCCTTGTTCGCGGCTGCATTGGCAGCATTGTTGGCCGCGTTCTTGAAAGTATCAAATATGCCCTGGGCCTGCGCGTTACACGCGGCCCACAAGATAAGAGCCGTGGACAGGGTCAAAGCCGCAGATTTTTTGATCATGATTTGCCGTTCCGGTGGCTGATGGATTGAAGCGTTCTCGTTGCGCTTTCGTTATTCTGGGCGAAAGATAGCATCATCGCCGGACTGAGTGCCACGCCCGTGAGCGCTGGCTGATCGGCCGGGACTCCTTTGTCGCGCCGTTGAGGCAGAGAACGCCGCCCGGCCTGTGCTAAGAGGCGTGCATGACGAAGATCCAGATCAGGACTCGCGATGGCAGCTGCCCCAGTTACCTCTTCCGGCCCACGACCGGCGGGCCCTGGCCGGCGGTGCTGGTATACATGGATGGGCTTGGCATACGCCCGGCAGTGCTGGAGCTTGGGGTGCGACTGGCCGGCTACGGCTACTTCGTGCTGCTGCCGGATCTCTTCTACCGCTCAGGACCTTACGAACCCATGAACCCACGGGAAGTATTTTCTGACCCGGAGAAGCGCAAGGTTCTGGCCGAAAAGTATTTCGGTCCCGCCAAGCCCGCCAACATCATGTCCGACACGGAGGCTTTTCTCGATTTCCTGGCAGCCCAGCCGGATGTGAAGCCGGGCGCCATCGGCACTACGGGCTATTGCATGGGCGGCTTGATGTCGCTGACGGCCGCCGGAACTTATCCCGATCGGATCCGCGCCACCGCCTCCTACCATGGCGGGCGGCTGGCAACGGATGCGCCTGACAGTCCGCATCTGCTTGCACCTCGCATCAAGTCCCGCGTGTACATCGCTGGCGCGATCGAGGATCCGGGCTTTCCCGAGGAGATGAAGGAGCGGCTCGCGCAAAGCCTCCATGCGGCCGGAGTCGATTTCGAAATCGAGACGTATCAGGCCAGGCACGGCTGGGTGTTTCGCGACACGCCCGTGTACGACGCGGCTGCCGAAGAGCGTCATTGGCAGACACTTCTTGCGCTGTTCAAGGCTACGATCGGCCAGTAGCCGTCGCTGCTAGCTCAGCAGTGCATTAAGCGGCGCCCAGTAGTTGACTTGCCAGCCGTGCGCCAAACTGTCGGCTTGCCCCGCAGGAAATCCGCCGTGGTCAAATACGATCTTGGTGGCTTCCCCCTGCGCGACCAGTTCGAAGTGCGCGATGGAGTAGAGATCTGCGGCCCAGCTGGCCGAGCGCCAGGCCTGCACGAGCAACTTGTCCGGAACGAGTTCAATGAATCGCCCGCTAATGTAACCGCCGAAGAGCGAAAATGCTCCTCCGGGCCGGGCATCGATTGCTGCCGGCTTCGGTGCCAATGACATGGATTTGATCGCAGCGCTGAATTGTGTGAGGCGATCAAACAGCGGTGCCTGAGTCAGCGCCTCATAGACGCGCGACGGCCGCGCATGGATCAGCGGCTCCTGATGGATAGCGTCGGCTGCATGCGATATACCTGCATCGTCCACCGCGGCGCGAGCCACTGACAAGGCGCCGAGTTCACCAACCACCAAAGCGCCGAACAGCAGCATCTGCCGTCGCGTGGGATCTGGATTGCTCGATCCTTCGCCGATGGAATCTGTCATGACAAGTCTCCGATGTGCCCTACGGGTAGAGCGCCAGGCGATGACCGGAGTAAGTTAGGCGCATCTAGCTACGTTGCGCCAGCCGGTCCGGGAAATGCCGCATCCAGCGTCTTGAGTTCTTGCGGCGTCAGCGTTATTGAAAGCGCTACGGCGTTCTCTTTGACGTGTTCTGGGCTGCCCGATTCAGGAATTGCAATGACGTTCCCGCCGCGCATCACCCAGGCCAGCGCGACTGCAGACGCCGAGCACCCGTGAGCAGCGCCGATCTGCGCCAGCGTGGGGTCCCCTACTACGAGATTGTGGTCTCCGCCAAGCGGAGAGTACGCCATGATCGGTATGTTGCGCTGCTTGCACCACGGCAGCGTATCGCGCTCGATGTCGCGGTGTTTGAGACTGTACGGGACCTGATTGGTGGCGCAATGCTGTGCATTCGGAACGCGGAATAGATTTTCCATCTCCTCAGAGTTGAAATTGGAAACGCCCCAGGCGCGAATTTTCCCCGCCGCGCGCAGTTGCTCAAACCCCGTCACCACAGCCGGAAATTGTTCGCTCGGGACTGGCCAATGCAGCAAATAAAGATCGAGGTAGCTCGTCCCGAGGCGCTCGAGGCTTGCCGCGCAGGCACGCGCGATGCCGTCGCCAGCGACTTGATTGCCCTCCACCTTCGTGACCAGGAATATGCGCTCGCGCTGTCCCGCTATCACCGGAGCGATGAACTGCTCGGAGCGACCCTCGCCATAGTTTCCCGATGTGTCGATCAGTGTCATGCCGAGCGCAATGCCTGCGCGCAGCGCTTCTTCCTCAACAGCTTGCGGATGCCTTCCCTGACCCAGGTGCCAGCAGCCTTGACCGAGCGGCGGAGCCGCGGTGCCATCGGGAAGCTTGACGTTTGGTGCAACGTGCTTCGATACCGTACCTGGAGCAGGACCCTGTGCAGCGGCTGCTGCCGCAAGCGCTGAACTTAAGCCTGGAAGCGATAGGCCAAATGCCGCGCAACCTGCAGCGAATTGTCGTCGATCTAGCAAGCGCTTGTTCATGGTGCCCCCTTGTTTCAGCTAACCGATTGTAGTCCCGTGGATACGGAATGCCGATGACTCTTGGGCACGCAGTGCCTTTGCAGCTCTTCATATCGCGGTGCGACAAGAAAACCGCGATGCAGGAGAAAGCTCTAGCCGCAATCATGTCGGCGATCCGGTAGTTGATGAATCCATCGATACGAGGCGAGCGCGGTATCGGCTTCACCGCCAGGTTCGACGAGTAGCCATTGCGGGCGCTCGAGCGCCGGCGTACAAGGCCGCAAGCTTGAGGATGGAGCGGGCGATGGGAATCGAACCCACGGCTCAAGCTTGGGAAGCTTGGGTATTACCATTATACGACGCCCGCAGCGGTGCCGATTCTATGTCGGCCGCCACAGGTGCGGCAACAGAACCCGGCGGGGAGCCGGATCCAAGGCTCTAGGTCTTGAGTTTCGGCGTTTTGAGAGTCGACTCGACCGGGCCGGCATCCGATAGCAGCAGCTGCGAGAGGAAGTCGCCTTCCAGTGCGAGCCGCTCCTGCACATAGGCATGCAGCGTCAGCCGATCTTCGTTGCTTATGTTCTGGAACTTCAAGCCATAAAACTGCACGTGCGGATGGAGCGGGTCAGCGGCCGCCAGGGAACTTGCCAAGGTGCAGCGCAAGGTCATTTCAAAATCCCGCCCCAGCATGCGCGGTCGGAGTGTCAGCTTCAGAGGCTGGCCCGCCTTCAGCGTCAGCGCAGTCGCCGTCCCAATCCGCGCACCCAGTGTGCTCAAATCCGTGATCAGGGCAGCTTGCGCTGCCGGAACGTGGAGCGCGGCGCTGAGTGCTGTGAGTGCGCGCGACTCAGCGCGCACTGTCTGGCGGCGCACACCCTGGATCCGACCGAGGTAGACCAGAGGCGTTGGCTCGAATGCCAGATTGGTAATCGTGGCGCGGAATTTGAACAGGTAGGCCGAGTTCGCCCAGCTGCAGCTCAAGGTATTGCCGCGGCTGACGGCAATCAAGGCGCGATCCGGCGTCTGCGGCGCCGAGACAATGAGGTGTCCCGAGACCCGGGATACACCGAGTATCGTCACTGTGAACCACTTGGCGCCTTCGGCGGGGCAGAGCTGGAGTTCAAAGCGTGCACGGCGATGTACCTCGCCATAAGCCTTGGCCAGATGGGTCATCGGCGATCGCATCAGGCTACTCGAATCACGCGACACGGCGCGGAAGGTGCGCGTCGTACTCGCCGGATCCTTGCCATACGCGGCACCGGTAGCGCCGGAGCCTGCAGATTTGGGTTGTTCAACCACGATGCTAGGCCCTGCGCACCAGATGCTCGCTATGTGCGGATTTCGGAGATCTTGATTGAGAGTTGCGCCAGCGGCATAAGGCGAATTCCAAGGCTCCGGTCTGTCAGTGGGCGCTTAGATTGTGTGAGAGGAAGTCGTAGATTCCGGTCTCGCCCATGCGACGGGCATTCGCCAACTCGCCACCCTTGGTCGAGTACAGAACCTCATCAGCGGCGCTGAGGATCACGACGGCCGGAATGCCTTTGGCAATCGGATTTCCATAGTGATTGGCGATCTCGAGGTTCTTGTCGAAGTTGCCTACGTCAATCTTGACGACCTCGAAGCGGTTGGCAACGAGTGCCATGCTGCTGCCGTGCAGGGCTTTGTCGAGTTCGCGGCAATCCGCACACCAGTTGGCACCAAACACCAACATCACATCGTGGTGCTGCGCGCGGGCCTGAACAAGCGCCTGTTGTAGCTGAGCAGCGGCATCCGCATGCTCATCGTAGGGCGGCTCGGCTGCGGCAGCTGTCAATGCCAGCGTGGCGCAGCTGAACAACACCATCCACTTTCCCATGCGATTGCCTCCCCTCTGGCGTGGAACCGGGGCCTGTAGGTCGCGGTGTACACAAGCCTTCGCCGGTTTGTCGCGAGCTTAGCGCGCGCAGGCTTGCGGCCGCCAGAACTTCCGGACGTTCCAGTCATCTCCAAGAACCTGCGGCGCAAGTCCGGACGCCTTACGCAGCCACAATGTGTTCTACAGGCTGGCCGACCTGATGGGGATCGACTGGCCGGGCAGTAAGGTGCAGGAGTCGTTCGCCTCCAGCCAATGCGCTCCTGACGCCAATGCCCCGTCCTACATCGGCGCCGTTCTCCGTGAGGCACAGCGCTGATCCGGAGGCTCCCGGGGCCAGCGTCAAGGCGCCTTAGGTGTCCTGAGTGGCGTGATGGCCGATAACATCCTGCCACCAGCGCATAAACTGTTCGAACAGGTTATGCACGTCGGCCTGATGGTGCAGGCCATACCACAGCAGCGCGATTATCACGGCCACGCCGATGATGCCGTTCCAGGCCGCGGCCCACCAGCCATAGTAGTTTCCTGCAGAATCATAAAGAGTGCGGCGCACGTGCTTCATTGGCCATACGACGAACTGGTAAAGCCAGAGCAACAGGATGATCGCGACCCAGAATGGCAG
>JBEKOK010000022.1:0-22755 GCA_049521875.1 Steroidobacteraceae bacterium | reverse complement strand
CCAGCTGTGCGGTGCGCGTCAGCGGTTCGAGCTCGCGCGCTCGTCCGATCGCCTCGGCGATGCGTCGCGCGAAGCGCTCCTCCCCCAGCGTTGCGATCACGTGGCGAATCTCGTCGGTCGGCGCAGAGGCGAGCCAGACAGCAACCGGCTGCCCGTGCGTCGGGTCCATGCGCATGTCGAGCGGCCCATCGTGCTGAAAGCTGAAACCGCGATCGGCCTGATCAAGCTGTGGCGATGAGACGCCGCAGTCAAACAGGATCCCGTCGCAGCGCGTGATGCCGTGCGCCTGCACGAGCGCGGCGATTTCAGCGAATGCACCCTGCACGAGTGTGAGGCGCGGCTCGGATGCAAAACGCTTTTGACCTGCGGCGATCGCGGCCGGATCACGGTCGATGGCGATGAGCCGGCCCGCGGGACCGAGTGCCGCGAGGATCTGCGCGCTGTGCCCGCCGCGCCCGAAGGTCGCGTCGACGTAGCAGCCCGCCGGGCGCACGGCAAGGGCTGCAAGCACCGCATCGACAAGCACCGGCCTGTGCTCATCCAATCTCTCCGTCCTCGCGCTGTCGACCGCTTCAAAGCGACAGTGAATCCAATTCCGCCGAAAGATCCGTACTCGACTCCTCGCTCTTCAGCCAGAAGTCGCGACGTTCCGTCCAGCGCGCCTCATCCCAGAGTTCAAATCGATTGCCCTGCCCGATCAGCATCGCGAAACGGGTAAGTCCCGCGAACTCGCGCAGCTCCGCCGTCAACAGCAGGCGGCCGTGCCCGTCCAGTTCCAGTTCGGTGGCATGTCCGACCATCAATCGCTGCAGGCGCCGTGACTGCGGATGCAGCGTGGGCAGCGCCATCAGCTTGCGTTCGATTTGTTCCCATTCGGGGAGCGGGTAGATCAGCAGGCACTGATCACGGTCTACGGTTACGACCAGCCGGCCCTCGCTCGACTCGCGCAGCCGTTCGCGGTGCCGGGTAGGCATCACGATTCGGCCCTTAACGTCCAGGGTCAGCTTTGTTGCACCGCGAAACATGACCTGTTGGGGCTGTTAACCCCATCTCTCCCACAAATTCCCACTTCCCGCCACTATAGGAATCGCGCCGCGGTTATGTCAATGGCTCGGACCTGTAATTTTCTCCATACCCACAACGACTTACGCGCGTTTTGGGGGGCCGGTGGACCCTCGCTGGAGAGGGATCACTTACCGATCAGCCACTTGGCCAATAAAGCTAATGGAAGTAGAGAAGGAGAGCCGGCCGATAAGCCGGGTTCTGTCGTGAACAGTCATTCCTCTGGGACACGTGTCACCACGTGCCTCAAGCGGCCTACCCGGAAGCACGCGCGGGCGCGCGCTGCAGCTCCCGTAAAGGAGCTACGACTTCCCTATTTGGCCTTGCTCCAGGTGGGGTTTGCCATGCCGTACGGTGTTACCACCGACGCGGTGCGCTCTTACCGCACCCTTTCACCCTTACCAGCGCTGTTGCCAGCGCTTCGGCGGTTTACTTTCTGTTGCACTTTCCGTGGGCTCACGCCCCCCAGGCGTTACCTGGCACCCTGCCCGCCGAGCCCGGACTTTCCTCCCCACAGCACAATCCCCGTTAGGGGACTACGCCATGCAGCGACTGTCTGGCCGGCTCTCCAGCCGCGGACAATACGGGCTTGGCCGCGGCGACTCAAACCCAATCGGTGTTATTTCGGCTTATTTTCCGCTTAAGGCCAGCGCGCGGGCATAAGCGACGTTGCGCGCGGCCCCTGAGAGCTGGGCCGCAATCGCTGCGGCCCGGGCCGGTGGCAATTCAGGCACCAGCAGCGCCAGTGCACGTTCCAGCAGCGCCAGGTCAGCGCCTGTATCCGCGGCCGCGGCCCCTTCGACCACGAGCGTTATCTCACCACGGGATAGGTTTTCATCACTCTTTGCCAGCTCGGCCAGCTCGCCGAGCGTGGCGCGATAGACCGATTCGTGGCTCTTGGTCAGCTCGCGCGTGACTGCGGCCTGCCGCCCTGCGCCGAGCTCTGCGGCCAGGTCCGCAAGGGATTCGCCGATCCGGTGCGGCGCCTCGAAGAACACCAGCGTGCGCGTCTCGGCCGCCAGTGCGCGCAGCGCCTGGCGACGCGCACTGCCGCGCGCCGGCAGGAAGCCTTCGAAGGCAAATCGGTCCGTGGCAATTCCTGCAATGCTCAGCGCGGCGGCGATCGCCGAAGGCCCGGGGATCGCGCGTACCTCGAATCCCGCCTGCGCGGCCGCCCTGACCAGCGCAAAACCCGGATCTGACAGCAGCGGCGTGCCGGCATCGCTGACCAGCGCGATGCGCGAACCCGCGCGCAGGGCATCCAGCAAAGGCGCGATCCGCCCGGCTTCGTTGTGCTGATGCAGCGACACCATGGGCCGTGAAATACCGCAACTTGCGAGCAATATGGAGGTGTGCCGGGTATCCTCGGCCGCGATCAGGTCCGCCCCGGCCAGTGCCTCGCGGGCACGTGGACTCAGATCGGCCAGATTCCCGATCGGAGTCGCAACAACATCCAGTCGCCCCGCCGAACCAACCACTATAATTTCCTGTCGATACAACCAACTTTAAAGAGTGAGCTTGCCGGTCCCCATGCCAAGAACGCAAATCAGATCAACGCGTGCCGCTGCCAGCGCGGCCTGGGCAGCATTGCTCCTGGGCGCCGTAATTCTCGCTGGTTGTATGGGCCTGCCGCCCAGGCCCGTGGAGCAGCCGCAGACCAGCACCCCGGCCGCAAATGCCGGCCGCCCCAGCACCGCGAGTGGCTACGAGCAGGCCGCAAAACAGCGCACCGGCACCGAGCAGGCGCGCCTACAGCTGCTGGCCGCACAGGAATGGTTGAACGCCAACCGCGTGGCCGAGGCGCAGCGCGTGCTCGTTGGCATCAGCATCGTCCTGACGCCCGAGCAGCAGATCGAGCGGCATCTGATCGAGTCGGAGATCACGCTGGCCCTGGGCCAGCCGCAGCAGGCCTGGACCCAGGTTGCGAGCATCAGCGAGCCCACGGGCACACCGACCGCACCGATGTATTTCGCCGTGCGTGAACGCATCGCGCTCGGCGCCGGACGGCCGGTCGATGCGATTCGCGCCGAGACCGCTGGTGAGCGACTGACGACCGACCCCGCCGAACGCTCGCGCCAGCGCCAGGGACTGCTCGCTGGATTGCGCCAGCTCAAGGATCGCGGTGTGCGGCTGGATACCCAGCAGACCAGCGATCCGATGATTCGCGGCTGGCTCGATCTCGCAGCGCTCTCAGGCACCGGTCATGGCGCCGCGATCGGCGGCACGGCGGATGCTTCGCACTGGCGTGCGACCTATCCGGATCATCCAGCCACGGAACTGACGCGCGAAGCCTTTTCCGCGGAAATCCCGCTGACCGGTGCCGTGCACCAGATCGCACTGTTGCTGCCGCTGACCGGCCCCAACAGTGGCGCGGCCTTGCGCGTGCAGGAGGGCTTTCAGTATGCCTATAACCAGCTCAACGCTGGCGAACGCCCGGCGTTGAAAGTCTATGACACCAACATGCTCTCTGTGCCCGACGCACTGGCGCAGGCGCGCAGCGACGGCGCGCAGGTCATCGTCGGACCGCTGACGCGCGATGAAGTCAACGCGGCCGCCGATGCCGGCAGCGGCGTGAGCGCACTGCTGGCGCTGAACACGCTGACCGGCAACCGCGCGGTGCGGCCCGGCTTCTACCAGTTCGCACTCTCGCCCGAAGATGAAGCGCGCCAGGTGGCGCGGCGCCTGCTCGCGAGCGGCCTGCGCCGCGGCGCTTCGCTGGTGGCTGCCGGCAAGGACTGGAGCGAATGGGGTGCGCGCGTGCAGGCGGCCTTCAATCAGGAACTGCAAAGTGGCGGTGGTGAGCTGCTGACGCAAACGCGCTTTGATCCGGAGGAGCATGACTTCGGTGCGCCGATTCATGCCACGCTCGGTACCGATCAGAGCGAGGCGCGGCGTGACCGCCTTGAGCGCGTGCTCGGCACCAAGCTGCAGCTCGAACCGCGACGGCGTGCCGATCTGCAGTTCATCTTCGTGGCCGGCCCCGCGGTGGCGGTGCGGCTACTGCGCCCGCAACTTAGTTTCCAGAACGCGGGCGACGTGCCGATTTTCTCGACCTCGGATGCCTATAGCGCCGAGGCGGGCGAAGCCAACCAGGATCTGGAAGGCATCCAGTTTCCGGACCTGCCGTGGCTGGTCCCCGACGGCGGACACCTCGATGAGCTGCATCGCCAGGTGGAGCAGAGCGAAGGCGGGGCCACGACTTCACGCTCGCGGCTGTTCGCCTTCGGCTATGACGCCTGCCAGCTGGCGCTGGCGATCACGGCCGCGGGACGCGATCGCAGCCACGTCGCGATTGATGGCCTGACCGGACAGCTGAGCATCGATGCGGAGGGCTACATCCGCCGCGAAGGCGTGTGGGTGCAGCTGCACAACGGCACGGCGCTGCTCAGCGGCGCGCCGGTGCCGCCAGCCGCGCCCTGAGGATCGGGCGCGCCTGGGCGCTATTTGACGACCTTGAAGCGCGCGCGACCAGGTTTGACTGCGGCAGCGGCCGGGCTTGGCGCATCGGCCGGTGGCGGGACCTCCGGATCAGATTCATTGAAGACCATGCCCTCGCCGGTCTCGCGCGCATAGATCCCCAGGATCGCGTGCATCGGCACCTGCACGTGGTGCACGACGCCGTTGAAGCGCGCCTCGAACATGACCCACTGGTTCTGCAGCTGCAGATGCTGGGTCGCGTTCATCGAGACGTTGAGTACCAGTTTGCCGTCCTTGACGAAGGCCTTGGGCACATCGACGCCCTCGCGCGTCGCATCGACGATGATGTGCGGCGTGAAGCCCGAATCACTCATCCACTCGTGCATCGCGCGCAACAGGTAAGGACGGCGCGAGGCCGGGATCGTGCTGCTGCCGCCCGCACCGCTCATCAGATCACCCCGAGCTCGGTCTCCGCTTCCGAGAGGCTGGCACGGAAGGCGGGGCGCGCAAACACATGCTGCGCGTAGCGCTCGAGGGCTGGTGCCTGGCTGGCGACTTCGATCTCGTAGCGGCGCAGCCGCCAGAGTATCGGCGCGATCGTGGCATCCACGACCGAGAACTCATCGCTCAGGAAGAACGGTTTGACCTTGAACAGGTCCGCGCTCTGCAGGATCGTCTCACGCAGCGACTTCTTGAGCTTCAGCTGCTGCTTCTTGTCCGCCTCGCGCTCGATCTGCTCGGCCAGCTGGTACCAATCGCGCTCGATCCGGAACAGCGCCAGCCGGAACTGGGCCCGGTTGACCGGATCCACCGGCATCAGCGGCGGATGCGGAAAGCGCTCGTCCAGGTAATCGATGACCACGCGCGCGTCGTAGAGCACCAGATCACGATCCACGAGGGTTGGCAGGCTGTGGTAGGGGTTCAGGTCCAGCAGGTCTTCGGGATAGCGGCCCGGCACGACGCTGATGACATCGATGTCGATGCCCTTTTCGGCCAGTATGATGCGCACCCGATGGCTCTGGGGCTCATCGGGCGCGGAAAACAGCGTCATTATCGACCGGCGACTCGCCATAATTCAGGTAACCCCGAGGCGCTGGTCACGCCGCACGAAGGCCGTCAGTGGACGTCCTTCCAGTATTCCTTCTTCAGCAGCCACGCCATCCATGTCAGCGCCAGCATGAAGAACACCACCCACTTGCCGATGAATTCGCGGCTGACCTGCGCCGGCTCGCTGGCGTAGTCGAGGAAGTTCACGGTATCGCGCACGAAGTCATCGTATTCGGCCGGGGTCATCTGCCCCGGCGTCGCGAGTACGAAGTGGTCGAACACCTTGGTGTTCGCGCCATCGACGACTGCATCCTTGAACACGGCTTCCTGCACACCCTGGAGCTCGGAGAGCACCGCCGGCATCGCGGCGTTGGCCAGCATCAGGTTGTTGGTGCGCGTCGGGCGCGTGGGATCGATGTAGAACGTCTTCAGGAACCTGTAGACATAGTCCGAGCCCTCGCGCGCCCGCACGATCAGCGACAGGTCCGGTGGCTGCTTGCCAAACCAGGCGATGCCATCGGCCGGCTTCAGGCTCGTGGTGATGTAATCGCCCACCGTCTCACCGGGGCCGAGCAGGTACTCCTGCACTTCCTTGTCCGGGATCTTCAGGTCCGTGCCGAGGCGCGAATAGCGCAGGTACTTGAGTGAGTGGCAGCCGACGCAGTAATTCATGAAATTACGCGCGCCGCGCTGCAGCGATGAGAGGTTGCCCACATCGTTATGGGCATGCCAGGCCTGATAGTCGAGCGGCGCCGCAGTCTCGGCGGTGGCAGCCGCTCCTTCGGCCGCGAGCGACAGCGACGGCACCAGCAGGATGGCAACGATACTGGCAAGCTTAAGCATGGTACGTGACCCTCTCCGGAACCGGCTTGACTGGATCCCAGCGCGAGTACCACGGCATCAGCCAGAAGAAGGCGAAGTAGCCCACGGCGAAGATCCGCGCCAGCCACACATACACGGTGCTCACTTCCTGCAGACCGAGCCACATCAGGGCCAGGAACGAGATCGTGAAGATCGTGAGGAAGGTCTTGAAGATCCAGCCGCGGTAGCGGATCGACTTGACCGGTGAGCGATCCAGCCACGGCAGGAAGAAGAACGACAGCACCGCGATCAGCAGCAGCAGCGCGCCGATGCGCTGGTTGGGTACCGCCCGCAAGATCGCGTAGTAGGGCGTGAAATACCAGGAGGGTGCGATCGGGTTAGGCGTCGAGAGCGGATTGGCCGGTTCAAAGTTGGCAGGCTCGAGGAACAGCTTGCCCATCGTCGGCACGAAAAACACCACGATGAAGAATAACAACAGGAAGAAACACACCCCCATGATGTCCTTAACCGTGTAGTAGGGATGGAACGGAATCGCGTCGAGCGGCGGCTTACCATCGGGTCCCTTCTTGGTCTTCACCTCGATGCCATCCGGATTGTTCGAGCCGTTTTCATGAAGTGCCAACAGGTGCAGCGCGACCAGCAGTAGCAGGATCAGCGGAATCGCAACCACGTGCAGCGAGAAGAAGCGGCTCAGCGTCGCATCGGCCACGCCATAGTCACCGCGTATCCACTCGACCAGCCCGGCGCCGATCACCGGTATCGTCGAGAACAGATTGATGATTACGGTTGCCGCCCAATAGGACATGTTGCCCCAGGGCAGCACATAGCCCATGAAGCCCTCGGCCATCAGCGCGAGGTAGATGAGCATGCCAAACAGCCACAGCAGCTCGCGCGGCGCCTTGTACGATCCGTACAGCAATGCACGAAACATGTGTAAGTACACGACCAGGAAGAAGGCCGAGGCACCGGTCGAGTGCAAGTAGCGGATCAGCCAGCCGTATTTGACCTCGCGCATGATGAATTCGACCGAATCAAACGCGGTTGTTGCCCCCGGCTTGTAGAACATCGCGAGGAAAATGCCCGAGAGCAGTTGCATCACCAGCACCAGCAGCGCCAGCGAGCCAAAAAAGTACCAGAAGTTGAAGTTCTTCGGCGCGAAATACTCGGTCAGCGAGCTCTTGATGAAGCTGTCGACCGGCATGCGCTTGTTGAGCCAGCCCCAGAAGCCGGGCTTGGTCACTTCATTCGGGTCTGACATCAGGCTGCTCCCTGCTTCGTGCCGTCGTCGCCGACCAGCAGTGTGTTGTCATCCGGGAAGCTGTAGGGTGGAATGACCAGATTCAATGAGGCCGGTGAGCCATCGAACACCCTTCCGGCCATATCAAAGCGTGAGCCGTGACACGGGCATAGAAACCCGCCCGGCCAAGTCGGACCGAGTGAGGGGGTCGGGTCGCCGGCATCAAAATGTGCTTTGGGCAGGCACCCTAAGTGCGTGCAGATGCCAATCATCACCATGATGTCGGGGCGGCGCGAGCGCTGCTCGTTCCGGGCATAGGCAGGCTGGTCCGAATCCTGCGACTTCGGATCCTTCAGTTGCGCATCGTGAGCGGGCAGCTGGGATACCATTTCCGGAGTTCTCCGGATGATGAAGATCGGCTTCAGACGCCACACGTAGGTCAGCATC
Organism: Steroidobacteraceae bacterium; assembly: GCA_049521875.1. Lineage (GTDB taxonomy): Bacteria > Pseudomonadota > Gammaproteobacteria > Steroidobacterales > Steroidobacteraceae > FEN-1191. Next base: position 14,723 of record JBEKOK010000022.1, on the reverse strand, counting down.
TGGCCAGGTTCCAGGCTCGAAAGCGGCACGCTGATCGGTACCCCGAGCGCCTTGGCACGCTCCGAAGGGGCCCAGGATTCGATGAACGGCGTGGCCGCAAAAACCACCCCGACAGCTGCCGTGGCACTGGTGGCCACCGTCAAAAACTTGCGGCGACTTTCATCAACTGGACTGTCAACGGTCTGAGAACCGGCTTCACTCATGGGTACCTGCTCCGCTCACCCGCCATCTACGGACCGCACCAAGGCCGTCCGTTCACGGGCTACGTGTTCCTTCGGGAAGTGTCGCATTATACACATCCCAAATACCTCGCCTGTGACTCTAGGGCAGGCAGAACATGGCCTCCCGCAATTCAACGCTACGTTGGCTGGTGATAGAGATTTTAGGATGAAGCTACAGCAACTTCGGCACAGCGCGGTGTTTCTGATCGGAGCGATTACCGGGGGTCTGGCCCTGGCCTTCGTGGCCGTGCTGCTCGACCCTCGATTGCTGCCACGCCGGAGCCTCCCGGTCACGCCAGCGCGGGCGGTCAGTGCCGGACCGGCGGGCTCGGCAAGTTCGGCGCCTACGGCCGCCGATACAGCGCCGGCCCCGGACCCGCAGGTCATGCACTCGTTCGCGGCCGCCGTGCATCGGGCCGCGCCCGCGGTGGTCAATATCTATACACGCAGCGTCGTGCACGAGCAGGTCCGCCCCTCGGCGCTGCAGCAGTTCTTCGGCGACTTCGGACCGCTCGAGCGCAATCGCGTGCAGCAGTCACTGGGCTCCGGCGTCATTATTGACGCGGCCGGTCACGTCGTGACCAACAATCATGTGATCGCGAATGCCACCGACGTCTCGGTGCTGCTGGCCGATGGCCGGCTGACCCGCGCCACGATCGTCGGCCGGGACCCGGACACGGACCTGGCTGTGCTCTCAATCAACCTGAAGAACCTGCCGGTGATGCCGCTCGGGCGCTCCGATCACCTGCAGGTCGGCGATGAGGTGCTGGCCATCGGCGAGCCGCTCGGTCTCACGCAGACCGTGACGCACGGCATCGTGAGCGCGACTCAGCGCCGCCAGCTGGGCCTGGCGAATTTCGAGGACTTCATCCAGACCGATGCGGCGATCAACGAAGGCAATTCAGGCGGCGCGCTGATCAATGCCCAGGGTGAGCTGATCGGGATCAACACCGCGGTGATTGCCAAGAACTCGGATACCACAGGCGTCGAAGGCATCGGCTTTGCGATCCCGGTGAACATGGTACGCGGCGTGCTGCAGCAGATCCTGGATCACGGCCGCGTCATTCGCGGCTGGATCGGGGTGGTCGGCGAATACTTGAGTGATGAGCAGGCGCGCGAGGTCGGGCTGCAGCGCGGCGGCGCGGTCGTGACCAATATGTACCGCGACAGTCCGGCAGTCTCGGCCGGAATCCAGACCGGGGATGTGATCCTGCAGGTCGATGGTCATGACGTGCGCAACTGGCAGGAAGCCCTCGAGCGCATCGCGGATATCAAGCCCGGCACATCGGTGCATCTGCAGTTGCTGCGCGGCACGCAGACGCAGAATCTGGCGCTGAAAGTCGCCGAGAGCCCGCGCGCCAGTTAGCCCGGCACGCGCCGGATCTGCGCCCCGAGCTGCGCGAGCTTCTCCTCGATCGCCTCGTAGCCGCGATCGATGTGATAAATCCGCTCGATGTCGGTGCGCCCCTCGGCCACCAGCCCGGCAAGCACCAGGCTCGCCGAGGCGCGCAGATCAGTGGCCATCACCGGCGCCGCGGTCAGCTGCTTGATCCCGTGGATGATCGCCGTGTTGCCCTCGAGGCGGATCTCGGCGCCCATGCGGCGCATCTCGAGCATGTGCATGAAGCGATTTTCGAAGATCGTCTCCACAACGGTGCCGACCCCGTTGGCCACCGTGTCGAGCGCCGCGAATTGCGCCTGCATGTCGGTCGGGAACGCCGGGTACGGTGCGGTGCGCACATCGATCGACTTGGGCCGGCGCCCGCGCATGTCGATCTCCACCCAGGTATCCCCGCGGCCCACGGTGGCTCCGGCTTCCTCGAGTTTGTTGAGCACGGCATCCAGGTGTTCGGCGCGCGTATTCTTCAGCCGCACATGTCCGCTGGTGATCGCGCCGGCGACCAGGTAAGTACCGGCCTCGATGCGGTCCGGCAGTACGCTGTGCGTCGCGCTGTGCAGCTCCTTGACCCCTTCGATCACGATCCGGTCGGTTCCCGCGCCGTGAATCTTGGCACCGCAGGCGATCAGGAAATCGGCCAGGTCCACGACCTCCGGTTCGCGCGCGGCGTTCTCCAGCACGGTCTCGCCTTCGGCCAGCGTCGCCGCCATCATCAGATTCTCGGTGCCGGTGACGGTCACGGTATCGAGCACCAGCCGCGCGCCGTGCAGTCTCTCGGCCCGGGCACGGATGTAGCCCCCTTCTATATGTATGTCGGCGCCCATCGCCTGCAGACCCGCGACGTGAATGTTCACCGGGCGTGCGCCAATGGCGCAACCACCCGGCAGCGAGACATCTGCCTTGCCGTAACGTGCCAGCAGTGGCCCGAGCACCAGAATCGAGGCGCGCATTGTCTTGACCAGCTCGTAGGGTGCGAAGCACTCGCGAATCGAACTCGGGTCGACCTCGATACGCATCTTCTCATCGATGGTCACGGTCACGCCCATGCGCCCGAGCAGTTCAATCATCGTCGTCACATCCTGAAGATGCGGGACGTTGGCAATCGTCACTGGCCCGTTGACCAGCAGCGCGCCGGCCAGAATCGGCAGCGTGGCGTTCTTGGCGCCCGATATGCGCACCTCGCCCTCAAGCGGCTTACCCCCGGTGATCTGCAGGATGTCCAATGCGGTGTTTCCTTGGCGGAGCTCGATTAATTTGCGCTGCGCAGACTAGCCTGCGTGGCGCGCGGTCCATTCTTCGGGCGTGTGGGCTTCGATCGACAGCGCGTGGATCTCGCGTCCGACCCGTGCCCCGAGCGCGCCGTAGACACGCTGGTGGCGCGCCAGCGGCCGCAGGCCGGCAAAATCGGCGCTGACGATCAGCGCTTCGAAATGCGTCTGATCCTCCGAGCGAACCTCGACGCGGGCGCCCGGCAGCGCAGCGCGGATCAGTTCGGCGACCTGTTCGGGATGCATGGACTATGTGCCTTGTCTCAGTGTGCGAGGGCGTATCAAAAAGGTTCCCCGGCACCCATCATAAAAGAAGCGGCTCCCGGATGGCTGTTCAGAACCTGCGATCTGCCGCAGAACCCCGGTTGCCGCGATATGATGAGCACTGCGGTTCCCACCCACGGGGCCGAAAACTACGAGCCACTGCGGGGGGCGCAATCATACCTTTCACGGACACAAAATGAGCCCGGTGTCAGCCGATCGCAGCAGCGAAGCGGCCCTGCTGGAGGCCGGGCGACGCGCGCTCGACATCGAAGAGGCTGGCGTTGCCGCCTTGAGCCGGCGCCTGAATCACGCCTTCGCTGCCGCCTGCCGGCTGCTACTCGCCTGTCGCGGGCGCGTGGTCGTCTCCGGCATGGGCAAGTCCGGGCACATTGCCGGCAAGATTGCCGCCACGCTCGCCAGTACCGGGACCCCGGCCTTTTTCCTGCATCCGGCCGAGGCCGGCCATGGCGATCTGGGCATGATTACCGATCAGGACATGCTGGTGGCCCTGTCCAATTCCGGCGAAACCGCCGAGATCCTGATGCTGCTGCCGCACCTGAAGCGCCTCGGCATCCCGCTGCTGGCACTGACCGGCAGCAACAGCTCGACGCTCGCCCAGGCCGCCGACGTAGCGCTCGATGTCAGCGTCGAACTCGAGGCTTGTCCGCACAACCTCGCGCCCACGGCCAGCACCACGGCGGCGCTGGCGATGGGGGATGCGCTGGCAGTGGCCGTGCTCGAGGCGCGCGGCTTCTCAGCCGAGGACTTTGCCCGCTCTCATCCAGGTGGCGATCTGGGCCGCCGGCTGCTGCTGCGCGTCGAGGATCTGATGCGCCAGGGCGAAGCGCTGCCGCAGGTGCGTCCGGAGACTACGCTGGCGGCTGGCCTGGTGGAGATGAGCCGCAAGGGCCTGGGGCTGACCGCGGTGACCGATGCCGGGGGTCGGGTGCTGGGCGTCTTCACCGATGGCGACCTGCGTCGGGCACTCGATCGGCGCCTGGATGTCCATACCACCACGATGCAGCAGGTCATGACCACCGGCGGGCGCACGATCGGACCACGCGAACTGGCGGCTGCCGCCGCACACGTGATGGAAGAGCATCGCATCACCGCGCTGCTGGTCGTCGATGCTGAACACCGGCTGATCGGTGCGCTGAACGTCCATGATCTGATGCGCGCGCGCGTGGTGTAGCGATCATGGCACGCGCTGCGGCACCCAAGTCCATCCGCCTGCTGGTGCTGGATGTGGACGGCGTGCTCACCGATGGCCAGCTCTACTACGGGCCGCGCGGCGAGCAGCTCAAGGTTTTTCACGTGCACGATGGCTTTGGCATCCAGGCGCTGCGCCGGATTGGCGTGCAGGTCGCGGTGATCTCGGGTCGGCGCTCGGCCGCGGTGGCGCGCCGCTGCCGCGAGCTCGGTATCCGCGAGGTGCACCAGGGGATCGCGGACAAGGCCCACACCTTTGAACTGCTGATCAAGCGCCTGGGCATTGGCGCGCACGAATGCGCCTGTGTCGGCGATGACCTGCCGGATGTGCCGGTGATGCAGAGAGTCGGCGCCGCATTTGCGGTGGCCAATGCGCACGCCAGCGCGCGCCGCGCAGCGCACCGCCACACGCAGCTGCGCGGCGGCGCCGGTGCCGTGCGTGAAGTGTGCGACTGGATCCTGAGTGCCCATGCGGGTGAGGCTTCATGATTCGCCGGCCCCTGATGCTGGCCACGATACTGGCGATTACAGCCATCTTTTGGCTGTTCATCCGTACGCCCCAGTCCGAGGAGACCACGGCCGCAGCCAACACCTTGACTGCCCCGCAGCCCGGCTTCGCCGCCACAGATGCGGTGCTGATCCAGACCGGCGATGACGGTCAGCCCCTCTATACCCTGCATGCGACGCACATCAGCCAGCCGCAGACCGGTGAGCCAATCGAAGTCACCGACCCGGATTTCACCGACCAGGTGGATGCCGATAACCGCTGGAGTGTGCACGCGCTGCGCGGGCAGCTGCCACCAGCGGCGGATCACGTGGAGCTGTATGGCAATGTGAATGCGCGCGGTGATCGCACCGGGGTCGCGCCGCTGCTGCTGCATACCGAACAGCTGGGCTTTGATATGCCAACGCAGATCATCAACACCAGCGATCCGGTAACGGCTGAGTGGGGCAATGCGCGCCTGAACAGCCAGGGGCTGCAGGCGAACCTCAAGACGCACAACCTGATCTTGCAGGCGAATGTTCATGGTCACATTGCGCCTTAACCTGCTGCTGATCGCGATCGGCAGCTGCTGCGCAGCCGGCGCCAGCGATTCGGCGCGCATGCAGATGGGCGGCTGGCAGCTCGATGCGTCCAAGATCAACGGCAGCTACCAGCCCAACCATGTCGTGGTGTTCGATGCCGTCCTGACGCAGGGCATGGACACGATCCACGCCGATAAGGCCGAGGCCGCCGCGCTTGATGTCAAAGATGCCACCTGGTATCTGACCGGCAACGTCCAGGTCCAGGTGCCGCAGGGAGATCTGATGGCCGATTCGGCCACGGTCACCTTCCGCGAAGGCAAGGTGGTCATGGCCACCGCACATGGCAATCCGGCCACCTTCATGCAGCGCACCGTTCCTGGGACGCCGCCGGCCAGCGGTCATGCCAAGGACATTGCCTTTGACGTTCCGAAGGGCGAAGTGAAGCTCAATGGCGACGCCTTTGTCACGCGCGAGCACAATGACCTGACTGCCTGCCAGATCATCTACAACATCACGCAACAGACCGTCGATGCCCAGAAGTGCGAAAACGCCGAGGAAGGCGTGCATGGCACGATTGAGCTGAAATCAACCGCGCCCAGTTCAAGTTCAGGAGGGACGAAGTGACGCAGCTGATGGCGCAGAGCCTGAGCAAGAGCTATCGCGGTCGGCGTGTCGTACAGGATCTGTCGCTGGATATTTCCGGCGGCGAGGTCGTGGGACTGCTGGGCCCGAATGGCGCCGGCAAGACCACGGCCTTTTATATGATCGTCGGGCTGGTGCGTGCCGACGGTGGCGCCATCCTCATCGATGGCCGGGACATCACGGCGCTGGGTGTCGACCGGCGCGCGCGCCTGGGTCTGGGTTACCTGCCACAGGAAGCCAGCGTGTTCCGGCGCATGTCGGTCGCCAACAATATCCGCTCAATCCTCGAATTGCGGCCGGACCTCGATCGCGTCGCGCGCGAGGAGCGCCTCGAAGAACTGCTGGGGCTGCTGCACGTGGGTCACGTACGCGAAAGCCAGGGCATCTCGCTCTCGGGCGGCGAACGACGCCGGGTCGAGATCGCCCGGGCACTGGCGGCCGAACCGCGCTTCATGCTGCTCGATGAGCCGTTCGCGGGCGTCGATCCGCTGTCGGTCGGGGATATCCAGCAGATCATCCGTAACCTGGCCGAGCGCGGCATTGGTGTATTGATCACCGACCACAACGTGCGTGAAACGCTCGGGGTCTGCGGGCGAGCCTACATCGTCAATCAGGGTACGGTAATCGCTTCCGGGTCCGCGGAACAGGTCCTTGCCAACCCGCGCGTCCGTGAGGTGTACTTGGGCGAGAAATTCCAGATGTAGCGCGGGAGATTTAAGGTTATGTGCGTCTCTTTCCATGGTTTCGGATCACCGCCGCCGCGGCGCCCCGCTCCCCCAGGCACTCCTGATGCTTAAAGCTTCCCTGCAGCTGCGACTTGGCCAGCAGCTGACAATGACCCCGCAGCTGCAACAGGCCATACGGCTGCTGCAACTGCCGACCATCGAACTGCAGGCACACATCCGGGAGCTGCTCGAGAGCAATGTCATGCTCGAGCAGGACGAGGAATCCGAGGTCATCGGTCCCGAGGCGCTGGCGACGACCGAAATGGGCGGCCAGAGTCAGGCCGAGGAAGCCGAAGCGAGCGTCGAGATCATCGATGACGGCTGGACCGATCAGTCGGTGGGACCGGCCGAGAATCCCTGGAGCCCGGGCGATGACGAGCGGCAGCAGGAATATGCCGACTCAGCGCACCAGAGCCTGCGCGAGCACCTGCTCTGGCAGCTGGAACTGGCGCAGCTCACACCGCGCGAGCTGGCGATCGGCAAGGCCATTGTCGATGCCATCAATGATGACGGTTATATCGGCGAACCCCTGAGCGAGATTGCCGGCACGCTCTAGCCGGAAGTCGACTGCGCGGTGGCCGAGATCGAACCGGTGCTGGCCTTCATCCAGTCATTGGACCCCCCCGGTGTCGGCGCGCGCTCGGTCAGCGAATGCCTGCTGCTGCAGCTGGGCCAGCTGGATGCCGCGACGCCCGGGCTCGCCACCGCGCGTCTGATTGCACAGCACCACCTGGCGCTGGTCGCCGGGCGGGAACTGGGCCTGCTGCGCCGCGAGCTGCACGCCTCGGACGAGGAACTTGAGCTCGCGCTCGCCCTGGTGCGCAGCTGCCATCCGCGCCCCGGCTCAGTCATCAGCCCCAGCGCTGCAGAATATGTCGTACCGGATGTGTTTGTGCGGCGCACGAGCCGCGGCTGGACGGTCGAAATCAACGGTGCAACGCTGCCGCGCGTGCGTCTGAACCAGAGCTATGCGAACCTGATCGGGCGCGGCACCAGCCACGCAACGATGCGAACGCAATTACAGGAGGCTCGCTGGCTGCTCAAGAGCCTCGAGATCCGCAACGACACGCTCATCAAGGTGGCCCGCTCGATCGTGGAGCGCCAGACCGAGTTCCTCGAACACGGCGAGGAACACATGCGGCCGATGATCCTGCGTGACATCGCCGAGGCGATCACGATGCACGAGTCCACGGTCTCGCGCGTCACCTCGGGCAAGTACATGCATACGCCGCGCGGTGTGTTCGAGCTGCGCTTCTTCTTCTCCAGCCAGGTCGAGAGCGCCGATGGTTCGGGCACCTCCTCGACCGCGATCCGCGCCAAGATCCGCAAACTCATCCGTGAGGAGGATCCTGCCAATCCCTTGAGCGACAGCCGGCTGGCCGAGATTCTCTCAGGCGAGGGTATCCCGGTCGCGCGGCGCACGGTGGCGAAGTACCGCGAAACGATGGGCCTCGCGCCCTCGAACGAGCGCAAGCGCCAGCCGGGCAAGTGACCTATAGACCGGATTTCACGACCGAGTTCGACAACTACGACAAGGAGACGTCCATGCAACTGAGCCTCAGCGGACATCACGTAGAAATCACCCCCGCCCTGCGTAGCTATGTGGAGAAGAAAGTTGAGCGCGTCATGCGTCACTTTGATCAGGTCATCGACGCACATTGCGTGCTGACCGTCGAGAAACTCAGGCGCAAGGCCGAGGCGACACTGCATCTGCGCGGCGAGACCATCCACGCGCTGGCCGAGGATCAGAACATGTACGCGGCGATCGACGCCCTGGCCGACAAGCTCGACCGGCGCGTGCGCAAGCACAAGGAAAAAGTCACCGACCATCACGCTGCCGAAGCGCAGAAGGGCGCCCGCCCCTAGCGGCGCCGGCCCCCGGACTCAGCGATGCGGCTAATCTTTCTCAGCGGATTGTCCGGATCAGGCAAGAGCGTGGCACTGCACATGCTCGAGGATCTGGGCTTCTACTGCATCGATAATATTCCGGCGGCGCTGCTCAAGCCCTTCATCTCGCATACGGTACGCGGCAGCGATCGGACTTACGAGCGCACCGCTGTCGGACTTGATGCGCGCAATACCGATGCCGAGATCGCCACGGTGCCAACGCTGATCGCCGAGCTCAAGCGCAGTGGCATCGACTGCGAGGTGATCTTCCTGCAATCAAGCGATGAGGAGCTGCTGCGCCGCTTTGCTGAGACGCGGCGCGGCCATCCCTTGAGCCGCAGCAATGCCAATCTACGCGATGCGATCGATCACGAGCGGCGCATACTCGAGCCACTGCTCAACGCCGCCGATCTGGTGCTCGATACCTCGCGCATGAGCGTGCATGAGCTGCGCGAAACGATTCACCAGCGCGTCGAAAAACGGCCGCGCGACCGGCTGGCGGTGCTGGTGGAATCCTTCGGCTTCAAGCACGGGATCCCCAGTGATGCGGATTTCGTCTTCGATGTGCGCGCTCTGCCCAACCCTTACTGGGTCGCAGAGCTGCGCTCACTGACCGGGCGCGATGAGCCGGTAATCCGCTTTCTGGAGAACCAGGAATCGGTGCGTCGCTACATCGCCGATGTCAGCACCTTTATCGGTGCACGCGTGCCCGAGTACCGCCTGAGCAACCGCCGCTACCTGACAATCGCCATCGGCTGCACCGGCGGCCAGCATCGTTCGGTCTACATCGCCGAGCAGCTGGCACTCGCACTCAAGGCCGAGGTCCCGGACGTGCGCGTGCGTCACTCGGAATTGCCGGCGGCAGAAGCCTTCCCCTCGAGCTCGGCCCAGCGCGCATAGGCGCGCTCAATGCGCTCGCCCAGCTGCCGCAGGGTCTCGAGCGCGGCCGCCGTCTCGGCCCGCGCACGCTGATAGAACTGCGGGTCATTCACCTCATCGGCGCAGCGTGCCTGCTCCGCCTCGAGCGTGGCGATCTCGGCCGGCAGCGCGTTGAGCTCGCGCTGATCCTTGTAAGTAAGCCGTTCGACCCGCCGCGGCGGGGCCGCCGGCTTGGCCTCGCTGCGGGAAGCGCTGGCGGCCACGACTGCTGGTGCCAGCTGCGCCAGGCGCCGGTTGCGATCGACCAGCCAGTCGCTGTAGCCGCCGACAAATTCGCTGACCGAGCCATCGCCGGCGACCACGAGCAGACTCGTGACGACCCGGTCGAGGAAGGCGCGATCATGGCTGACCAGCAGCAGCGTGCCGGCGAAGTCGCACACCAGCTCCTCGAGCAGTTCCAGGGTCTCGATGTCCAGATCGTTGGTCGGCTCATCGAGTACCAGCAGGTTCGCCGGCGAGGCGAACAGCCGCGCGAGCAACAGGCGGTTGCGCTCCCCGCCGGAGAGCGCCGAGGCCGGCGTGCGCAGCTGTTCCGGGCGGAACAGGAAGTCGCGCAGGTAGCCGCTGACGTGCCGCGCCTGGCCGTTGACGATGACCTGATCGGAGCGCTCACTGACGTTTTCCATCACGGACTTGTCGAGCTGCAGCTGGGCGCGCTGCTGATCGTAGTAGGCCACCTGCAGCTTGGTGCCGATTTCCACGCGCCCGCTGGCCTGGGGCAACTCGCCCAGCAGCAGGCGCAGCAGCGTGCTCTTGCCGGCGCCATTGGGCCCGACAATGCCGATGCGATCGCCGCGCCCGATCGTCACGCTCAAGCCGCGGATGATGGTGCGCTCGCCAAAGGCCACGCTGGCATCCTCGGCCTCGAACACCTTGCGGCCTGACTCATTAAATTCCTGCAGCGCCAGCGCGGCCTGCCCGGGCCGTTCGCGGCGCGCACGGCGCTCCTTGCGCAGCGCCTCGAGGGCGCGCACGCGGCCTTCATTGCGGGTGCGGCGCGCCTCGACGCCCTTGCGAATCCACACTTCCTCGCGCGCCAGATGCTTGTCAAACAACGCTGCGTGCTGGGCTTCGACCGCCAGCTGCTCGGCCTTGCGTTCGCGGTACTGGTCGAAATTCCCGGGCCAGGAACTCAGCGTGCCCCGATCCAGCTCGATGACGCGGGTCGCCAGCCGGTTGATGAAGGCCCGGTCATGGCTGACGAACAGCAGCGCCCCGCGAAACTCGAGCATCACCTGCTCGAGCCACTCAATCGCCTCGATATCCAGATGATTGGTGGGCTCATCGAGCAGCAGCACCTGAGGCTCGCTGACCAGCGCCCGGGCCAGCAATACGCGCCGGCGCCAGCCGCCGGAGAGCGCCGCGAAACGCGCCTCGCCATCGAGCCCCAGCTGCGTCATCACGACGCGCACCCGCTGCTCGCGCTCCCACGGTTCCTGATCGGTCGCCAGGTCGGCCGCGGCAGCGACCACCGTTTCGACAGTGTCATCGGTCGCCGCAGTAACGTCCTGAACCAGGTAGGCAATGCGCGCTCCCGGGTTGGTCCAGATACTGCCTTCGTCGGGTGCAATCTCCCCAGCGACCAGGCGCAGCAGCGAAGACTTGCCTTCGCCATTGCGCCCCACGACGCAGACGCGCTCGCCTTCCTCGACCTGCAGCGTGATGTGGTCGAGTAGCGGACGCGAGCCAAAGCTCAAGCTGATCTGATCGAGTCTTAACAACATAGGGATCCGGGGTTGGAAATCAGCCGCCGGCGCGCTTGGCGGCAAACCCGCGGCGCATCAGCTCGGCAACCAGCGTGTCGCGATGATCCCCCTGGATCTCGATGACGCCCTCGCGCACCGTGCCACCGCAGCCGCAGCGGCGCTTGAGTTCCTTGGCCAGGATCTCAAGCTCAGCCTCGCCGAGCGGCAATCCCGTGATCACCGACACGCCCTTGCCGCCGCGCCCCTGGGTCTGGCGCGAGACGCGCACTGGCGCCGGTGGCGCACCTGGATGGCAAACACACTGCAGCAGGGGTCGGCGGCATCCCGGACAGATGCCCGCACGGGAAGCAGAGGAAGGGCTCACGATCCGCGGCGCCGCGACACTCAGAGGCGAGTCGATCGGGCGCCGGCATCCGCGGCCGCCACCGCCGTCATGTCGACGATCCGGCGCACGGTGGCCGAGGCCGTCATGATGTGCACCGGGCGTGCGGCGCCGAGCAGGATGCCACCGACGATCACGCCGCCGCCAGCGGCAATTCGCAGCGCGTTGTAGGTGATATTGGCGGCATCGACGTTGGGCATGATCAGCAGGTTAGCATCCGCGCTCAGTCTTGAGTCGGGGAATTCGTTGGCGCGGATTGCGCTCGAGAGCGCCGAGTCGGCCCGCATTTCGCCATCGACCGCCAGGTCCGGGGCGCGCGCACTGATCAGCTCCAGCGCATGGCGCATCTTCTCGGCCGACGGGGCATCGGAGCTGCCGAAGCTCGAGTGCGAGAGCAGCGCCACACTGGGAATCAGTCCGAAGCGGCGCACCTGCTGGGCTGCCAGCAGCGTCATCTCGGCAATCTGCTCGGCAGTCGGATCGCGGTTGACGTGCGTATCGCAGAAGAACAGCTGCCGGTCGGGCAGGATCAGCATCTGCATCGTCGCGAGCGTGTGCGCACCTTCGGCCATGCCGATAACCCGCTCGACATACTTCAGATGCTCGAGGTAATTGCCAACGGTGCCGCACAGCATGGCATCGGCATCGCCACGCCGGACCAGGATCGCGCCGATCAGCGTCGTGCGGCTGCGCATCTCTTCCATCGCCTGGGCGCGCGAGACGCCGCGGCGCTTGGTGAGCTGGTAATACTCGCTCCAGGCCTCACGAAAGCGTGCGTCGCTGAGCACGTTGACGGCATCGCAGTTCTCGCCAAGTTTCAGGCGCAGGCCAAGCTTCTCGATGCGTGCCGCGATGACATCGGTGCGGCCCACCAGTACCGGCCGCGCGATATTCTCATCGGCCACTTCCTGCGCGGCCTGCAGTACCCGGGGCTCCTCGCCCTCGGCATAGATGACCCGCTGCTGGCGCCGGCGCGCGGCCACGAAAACCGGGCGCATGGCCGAGGCGGACTGGTAGACGAATTGCGTCAGGCGATTGCGGTAGGCATCCAGATCCGCAATAGGTCGGGTCGCTACGCCGCTATCCATCGCGGCCTTGGCCACGGCGGGCGCAATGCGCGTGATCAGGCGCGGATCAAAGGCGCGTGGAATCAGGAAATCTGGCCCAAAGCCGGCGCTTTCATCGCCATACGCGGCCGTAACCACATCGGACTGCTCGGCCCGTGCCAGTGCCGCCAGCGCATGCACCGTGGCGAGCTTCATCTCCTCATTGATGGTCGTCGCCCCGACATCGAGCGCGCCGCGGAAGATGAACGGGAAGCACAGCGAGTTGTTGACCTGGTTCGGGTAGTCCGAGCGGCCGGTCCCGACGATGCAGTCGGGCCGCGCCGCCTTGGCAAGCTCCGGGCGGATCTCGGGCTCGGGATTGGCGAGTGCCAGGATCAGCGGTCGCGCGGCCATCTTCTTGACCATCTCGGGCTTGAGCACACCCGGCCCAGACAACCCGAGGAAAATGTCCGCATCGACGATGATTTCCCCGAGGGAGCGCGCCTCGGTACGCTGCGCGTAACGCAGCTTGTCCGGATCCATCGCGCCGGCGCGCCCTTCGTAGACCACGCCGAGGCTGTCGCTGATGTAGACATTGCGCCGATCCAGGCCCAGTGCGACCAGCAGATCGAGGCAGGCAAGTGCCGCCGCGCCGGCGCCGGAACCGGCCACCTTGACCTTCGAGATGTCCTTGCCGACGATCACCAGCGCGTTGAGCACCGCTGCGGCGACGATGATCGCAGTGCCATGCTGATCGTCGTGGAAGACCGGGATCTTCATGCGCTCGCGGAGCTTGCGCTCGATGTAGAAACACTCTGGCGCCTTGATGTCCTCGAGGTTGATGCCGCCAAAGGTGGGTTCGAGCGATGCCACGATGTCGATCAGCTTGTCCGGATCGTTCTCGGCGATCTCGATGTCGAACACATCGATGCCGGCGAATTTCTTGAACAGGCACCCCTTGCCTTCCATCACCGGTTTTCCGGCCAGCGGGCCGATGTTGCCCAGGCCCAGAACCGCAGTGCCGTTGGTCACAACGCCCACCAGATTGGCGCGCGATGTCATCTCGGCCGCTGCCAGCGGGTCATCCTTGATCGCGAGGCTGGCGTAGGCGACACCTGGCGAATAGGCCAGCGACAGATCGCGCTGGTTCACCAGCGACTTGGTCGGGGCCAGGGAGATTTTTCCCGGTACCGGCAGGCGATGGTAGTCGAGGGCCGCCTGCTTGATTTCCTCTTCCATGCCTTCCATTTGCTCTCACGCCCCGTCGCTATGAAAATTATGGCGTCCGACTGGGCGGCGCCTGCCGATTGGCTGGAGGCGGCATTCTGGCAGCAACCGCCGGCGCCTGCCTAGTGAGGCCCGTGACGCCGGTGTAATCTCAGGGTTGCCTGCCAGCACCAGGTGGGGCCGACCGCCCCGGGCCGCGCCATGATCTGTCACGCCGGGGATTAACATCATGACTAGCGAACGACATGCCTCAAAGCCGCTACTGAGCCTGCTGCTTGCTCTCACCGGCATCGCACTGACGGGCCTGGTGCACGCGGCGCCACTTAAGATCCTGATCTACGGGGGCACCGGCAACATTGGCCAGCGCATCGTCGCCGAAGCGTTGCAACGCGGCGATGCGGTCACCGTCATCGCCCGCCATCCCGAGGGCTCTGCGCTGCGGCCTGCCGAGCGTCTGCAGATCGAGGCTGGCGATGTGCTCGATGCTGCAGGCGTAGCCCATGCACTGCAGGGCGAGGATATCGTGGTCAGCGCGCTCAACAGCGGACGCGGCACGGACAGCGAGGGCGCCGATTTCTTGCTGCGGGCTACACAAATGCTGGTCAATGCCGATCGCGCACTCGGCACCAAGGCACCGCGCTTATTGATCGTCGGCGGCGCCGGGACGCTGGAAGTCCAGCCGGGGATGACGGTGCTGGATCAGATGCGCGCGCGCTCCGGCGGCAAGCTCGATGCCTCGTTTGGACCGGTGCAGCAAAAACAGGTACTCGACTACCTGCGCA
>JBEKOK010000021.1:0-22824 GCA_049521875.1 Steroidobacteraceae bacterium | reverse complement strand
CGGCCTGTTGAAGCCGGACCTTGGCAGCGTTGAAGTCATGGGCATCGATGTGCTGCGCGACCCCCTGGCCGCCAAGCAGGTGATCGCGTGGTTGCCCGACGAACCACTGCTCTATGACAAGCTCACTGTCGCTGAATACCTGGAATTTATCGCCGGGCTGTGGCGCATGGACAGCCAGCAGGCGGAGCGAAATGCCCGCGAGTTATTGGAGCGCCTTGATCTGTGGGAGCATCGCGATGATCGCTGCGAGGGGTTTTCGCGCGGGATGAAGCAAAAGGCGGCGCTCGCCGGAGCGCTGATCCACGAGCCACAGCTGCTGATTCTCGATGAGCCGCTGACCGGACTGGATGCCGCGATTGCCCGGCAGGTCAAGGATCTGCTGCTGGAACGTGCGCGCGCGGGCTGCACGATCCTGTTGACCACGCACATCATGGATGTCGCGGAGCGCCTGGTTGATCGTATCGGCATTATTCAGTCGGGGCGACTGCTGGCTGAAGGGACTCTGGATGAATTGCGCGCCAAGGCGGGACGTCCCGACTCGACGCTCGAGGAAGTATTTCTCAATCTGGTCGCCGAACCGCGCACCGTGCCGGCGTGAGCCTGCGAGCGGGTTCGATCGGCTGGCTGATGCGCCATGAGGGCCGTCTGTACTGGCGCGAACTGAATAAATCGCTAAGCAGCGCCAGCGGGACGATCGCGCTGCTGGTGCTGCTCCATATCGTGGCGATTCCCCTGGCCATTGCGCTTCGACATGGACCGGGTATGCAGCTGCTCACAATGGCGGTGACCCTGAGTCTGGCCGGGTCCTGCGTGCTGTTCCTGATGATATCCCGCGCGCTGATCACCTCAGTGCAGGCCCTCTATGCCCGCGGCGACATGGACCTGTTGCTCTCCTCACCGCTTGCGCCGCGATCGATCATTACCGTGCGTGCCACGTTCATTGCGGCCGCCGTCACCCTGGAATTCGGCGCGCTGATCTGGCCGTTCGCCAACGTGTTCATATTGTTCGGCATGTTTGGCTGGCTGAAGGCATATGTGCTGTTGCCGGCCATGGGTCTGCTGGCAACCAGCGTCAGTCTGGTGCTCGCACTGGTGCTGTTTTATCTGTTTGGCGCGCGCCGCACGCGGGTCATCGCGCAGGTGCTGTCGGCGCTCGTTGTCGTTGCGTTCATGCTGCTGATGCAGTTGCCCAATATCCTGGCCAGATCCGGGGGCACCGCACGCGCCATGGGAGCGGGCATGCCAATCCACGCGCCGTCACTCGACAGTGCGGTATTGGCACCAGCGCGGGCGGTGATGAGTGGTTTCGTCCCCACGCTCGCGCTGGTCGCGGCCTGCAGCATCCTGTTTGCGTTCACGACAGCGCGACTTGCGAACCAATTCATTCGCGCATCGGTGGCCTCCGCAGGCCTCAGCGTCGGCAAACGTGCGCGCGAACCCAGTGCAGCCCTGAGCTTTCATGGCAGTGCGCGCTGGGTTCTGATCCAGAAGGAGCTGCGCCTTATCGGGCGCGATCCGTGGTTATTGACCCAGTTGTTGCAGCAGAGCATCTTTTTGCTACCTATGTGCGTGGTGCTGTGGCGGCAAAGCAGCCGGGGCCTGCCCATTCTCTGGGGCGCACTGATACTTTTGGCCGGCTTTACGGCGAGCGCACTGTCATGGCTGACCGTGGCGGCAGAGGATGTCCCGGAACTGATTGCAGCGGCGCCGATGGCGGGTCGGGCGATTATCCGGGTCAAACTGGAGGCGGCGCTACTGCCGATTCTGCCGCTGGTGCTGCTCCCGCTGCTCGCGTTGTGGCGCTCGCACCTATGGTTCGGGTTTTCCATCGCGATCTGCGCTCTGGGTTCGGCGCTCAGTTGCGCACTGTTGAACGTGCGCGACTCCACTCCTGGCAAACGCCGGGATTTCCGGGCGCGCAATAAGGGCAATATCGGGCGCGGCATGCTCGAACTGGCTGCTATTTGCGTATGGGTGGCGGTTTGCGCGGTGATGGTGTGGGTGAGCCCGTGGCGTTAACTATGGGATCGCCGCTACTGAGGTGGGAATTCCGGATAGGCAGGCAGGTGCTCATCGGTGCATGACCAGCTCGCGCGTGACTCGGAAAAGATGCGCGCCTGCGGCTTAATGGGTGCCGAATCGTCCAGCGAGCCCGCTGGTATCATGACCATGTCGGAATCCTTCGCCTGCCGTGGCAAGCGGCTGCCACAAATTGCACAGAAGTTGTTGGTAAATCGCTTGGCTTCGGGGACCTTGAATGAACGCACCTGCTCTTCGCCACTGCGCCATGTAAGCGCGGCCGGCTGCAGGAACAGATTCGAGGCGTGCCCCGTCCCGGTTACCTTGCGGCAGCGAGAGCAATGACAGTGGTAAAAGCGCTGCGGCTGGCCGCTGACCTCATACTTCACGGCGCCACATAGGCAACTGCCCTTAAGAGTGGACTGGGCCATTTATGCTCTCCGGTAGCCGACCTGGCGCTAGAGGATACGGCAGCACTGCAGCGCAAGGAAACAGCGAACCAAGGATTACAATGTTCGTGATCCGCTTGCGGCGGATCCTATTCGCGGCGGCCTGGGGAAGTCAGACGGGTCAGGTGTCTGCCTGATGCGGGCAGTAGGTGGACCTACTGGTTCTGCGCTCCAAGCCCCGGTCCAAGAATCACCAGGAAGATGGCGCCCAGTACGGCGGCAACCACGATCCAGCCGATATTCCTGGTGACATGGAATCCCGGTACCGATGCTTTCAATCTACTGGCGGCGCGCAGGTACGGCAAGCGCACCATGCCGATGCCCGCGCCGAACGATGAGGCCAGCGCCAATCCTACTGCCAGGCCGGGCGTCATGGTCTTGTTCAGAGCGCCAGCGCAACAGGCAAACACGCCGGCGGCGAGATACGGAATTCGAACGAAGCGCTTGAGGCGTCGGTTACGCTCATCACTGCCGACAAAGCGCCCGAGCTCGAGCAGCGCCGCCCACACGGAAAAATAGTAGATGACTGCGCCGATAAGTATCAGCAGGGCGCGCCACAGCAAATGCGGAGAAAGTCCCGCAATAAGTACGGCGCTGTCGCCGAAATCGGCCACGCCGCTAAATGCGATGTAGCCCGAAGAGATGAGCAGATCAAAGGCCATATAGAGCCAGAGAACGCTACGCAGCGCGGCAAAGCCGCGTGCCGGCAGGGTGCGCAGCGCGAGCCACGCCAGCAGACCGCCAGCGAACTGCACCACGGGGCCGGCGGCGGTAATTGCGAGCGGCTCCGGATTCAAATCGCAGCCCTCATTCCAGCCGGACATCGCAACGTTATGGCCACCCGCAATGATGCAAGCGACGCCGTGGCCAAACGCCTCGTGCGTCATCATGGAGGCGACGTACGCCAAAATGCCGAGCGCGCCGAGCATCACCGCGTCGTCCGCGGTGGCAGTAGCCTGCGATGGTGCCGTCACTCGTGGGTCGATAGCATTACCGGTCGCGCACAGAAGTTACCGCTCGCACGGCATGGAGGCGGTCTTGTGTGGCCGTGACAGCTCACTGGCGGGCTGCCGGACTGCCATATAAAAACGTGAGCGCATCAGGGAGCCGTTTGGCCCACGCAGCTTCGGTGTGGTGAGCTTCGGGATCGATCACGACGCGTAGCCGGGTCTCGTCATAGCCGGCGGCCGCAAAATTGGCCTGCACCTGGCGAACCAGACTGATCATCAGGTCGTTAATGAGCGGCTCGTCGTCCTCCTTGCCACCGAAGCCAATAAATACGCGCTTCGGTCTGGCCACCAGGGGGGCGGTATCGCGTACGAGTTGCCCCATGCCCACGCTCAGCGAGGCGCTTTCGATGAGACCGAAACCGAATACTCGCGGCTTCGCCAATAGCGCATACAGGGCCGCGACACCTCCATAGGAAGAGCCCCCGATGCCGGTATTATCGTGTCCCCGCAGGGTTCGGTACTGCCCGTCTATCAGCGGCATCACCTCGTCGGTGAGGAAATCCGGGAACTTCTTGCCGATGGGGTCCGGCATGGTGGGGTTTTCGAGGTAGTCCTTGTACGGCAGATACTCGATGGCGCGATCCTTGCCGGCGTGGTCAATACCAACGACGATCAGGGGCGGGATTTTGTGCTCGCGGATCAGGCGGTCGACGGTCTCATCGACCTCCCATTCGTGGTGACTGATCAAGCTGAGGCAGGCGTCGAAGAGATTCTGCCCATCGAGCAAATACAGCACGGGATACTTTCGCGCTGCGTTCTCCGGGGCATCGTAGCCCGGCGGAACGAGCACGCGGATCGTGCGGGTGTTGCCGAAGATCTGGCTCGACAGCGTATGCAGGCGCAGATCGCCCGTCACGGTCGACTGGCAGGGTGGGCTCGCGCCATCGGCGAGCGAGACGGCAGCGAGCAGCTGGCAGGCACATAGCAATACGCAGTAGCGGATGGTCCGCTCAATCAGCGATGCCCGAGGATAGCCGTCGCGAACACGCGACGGAACCGGCCGCTGCTTGGATTGTGCGGTCATGGCGGCCGGGTGGTTGCGCTTTAATCCATCAAGCCGGGCCAGACGGTTGTGCACCCACGCCAATACGCGGCGGCATGCTGATAAGTGCGGTGCTAATAGGATCGTCATAGGCCGAGTATACGTCCACATAATTTTGCCTCTGGTGTCGCTCTCAATACCGCAAACCGCCGCTCCGTGCCGTGACACTGAGGAACCGCGCTGCCTGAGTGTGGCCGTGGGTTGACGCCCTGAGGACTCATCCACTTTCGAAAACAATGGTTGCCTGTCGTATGAGGTTATTGCCTGGCGCTTCACGGATCTGCGCCGGTCCTGGCGCCACAGAAACTTCTAAACGGCCGGTCGCCTCATCATAGCTAAGCGCGCTCACCGATCCCTGCTGCGCAACCACTTTGGGTCGCCGCGCCGCGTAGCCAAATAGTCGCACGGTTGTTTCTTGCTGCGCGAACGTAACCGTGGCGGTCAGGCGGTTCTGCCCATCTACCAGCGAGGCGATGCGCTTCCTGCCATCCGGCACCAATTTGCCCTCATCACCGAACAGTGCAATGCCTGAGCGCGCCACTGAAACCAGAACGTAGTAGGCGGTGCCACCTGGAGCAAGATCGATCATGATGGGCTCGGATGCCATCAGGCCTCTGGCGCTGCGGGTCCCTGTGTCATAGAGATAGGCAGCGCGCGTGATTCCAACTTGCGAGGCGGTAACCGTGGCACTGGTGGCTTTTGAACTGCGGCTGTAGGCGAGCACATAGGCGCTTTGCAACTCGCCGTGCTGGCTGTGGGCCGCGGCAACCATAGGAGACTGCGAGTCGACATCATTGGGCGCGTCCGCTGCCATTGCATCCGCGACGTACGCGGCGTCGATAGGAAGCAGCGGCGAATCGGGTTTGACGATCACACCGTCGGGTCGCACGGCTCTCAGTAGATTATCTTTATCTTCGCTGCCGCTGCGGTCGCCGATTCCGACCATGCCCGCTGATAAGGTTGCGAGCAGCAGATTGTCGGCTTCGCTGCTCATGAATACATCGGTCCATGGCCATATTCCGAGAGCGCTGGCCAGACGCGAGGTGTAAAGGAAGTCATCCCACTTCGATCGCGTCAGACGGTCGCCGCTGGTGCGAATCGTCGTCAGATTCCCATAGCGGGAGCCCTGCAGAAAATGGCGCGGTAGCGGCATGCAGTATTGCAGCGATACGCCCTGCGCCTGCGCCGCATGGGCCATACCGTCAGTGAAGGCATCACCGGCGTTGAGCGTCGTACCCAGATCTGGTGAGTACTGATAGATCACATTCAACCAATCCTGCTCATAGGTCACGACATCGGCGGCGGAGAGGTACCCCATGATCTGCTGCCACCACCTTGGATCGGTGGCCGCGACGCCCGAAATATTGAAGTGCTGATGGTAGGGGCTTTCCGGATCGATCCAACGATTGTGTGTGATAAGCGGTAGCTGGACTTCGCGCTGAAACTGGGCCAGACCCCCGGGGAAAAGGGCGGGATGCGCCTGATAATCGAGGAGACCGCCGTATCGGTTCCATTCGCCCTCCGGTAGCGCAGAATTCTTAGTCTGCAAGGGTTCCCCGCCGGGCCCGGTTAGCGACTTGGAGTACCACCAGCTATCAAGCTGCAGATACCCAAGGGGTATGCCTTCCGCGCGATAACGTTCTACCAGGGCCTCCAGCGTGCCCGCGTAGCCGAGCTTCTTGTCGTAGTCGTAGTAATAGGTGGCGCCGTTGTCAGTCCAGTAGCCCAAATAGCGCAAGCCCACATCGGCATCGTTCGCCGGGCGCTCTTTGGCCTTGAGTTCGGTAAGCGCGCTGCCCCAGGCGTCCCAGGCCGCATTGATCCCGCTGCCAAAAGCCATGAGCGTGGCATGCCGAAAACCTGCTGGAAGATCGGCGAGTCCTGCGTTTAGGCCACTCTCAATCGTGCTGATGCCATCCCCGTACATGCTTGCGACCATGAAATTCGACGCGGGTGATAGCACGACGGCCTGCGAAGCATCATCGAACAGCAGCCACGGCGTACCGGTTAGCTCCAGAGCAAAACTGTGCGGGGCGAACTCGGTGTTCCTGTAGCTGAAATGGCGCAGGTTTTTCGGAAACTCGGTGAACTGCGGAAAGCGGGTCGCTGCAACAGTGGCAACCGGACTCTTATAAGTAATAGCGAAGAGCACCACCGGACGGTCGATGTAGGTTCGGATGCTTCCCTGGAGCGGTACCTGCTGGCGCCAGCTGAACCGCAGTTCCTTGTAAGCGCCTAAGCGATCGCGCCCGGTGAGGACCGTGACCTCCGATGCGGCGCGGCCAAGCTGGCCAGCGAACGTCCAATTCAATGGCTGGCTGCGCACCTCGTAGCGTCCCGAGGCCTGATCGATTGTGGCCGTAACGCCGGCGGCACCCGCCACAAATGGCTGCGCGGCACGGCCGGGCATCCCAAGCGTCAGCACAACAAGGAGCAGCGCGAATTGAAAATGCGGCCGGGACGACAGGCGCTTCCGGCGGACAGCGGATCCTGCAGGGCTGTCTCTAACAATCTGGTTCATGGTGACACTCAGACCACGAGGCGTCGTCTGACCCCAGTCATCGTTGGAAAATCCACCCAAGAGTCGAGCGCCTGACTGTGCACTCCGGTCATAAGCGTGGCAAGGCATCCGAGGCACCCCCAGCCGGATTCCGCGCTCTGATCGGGGGGCTGTCTCATGATCTTGCGCGCATCGCTGGTGAGAACGGGTAGACTTGTTGCAACGCGGCTATAAACACATTAAGACATCCCCGTTGCTGGCCGTAACGGGTGATGTTCGACGCTCTCAGAGATGGCCCTATTTGGCCGCTTTGAGGCGGTGGCGACCAGCAAATGTTCAGCATCCTCGGGTGGAGGGGATGAACACTCAGCGCCTAGCGGGAGTAAGAGATAAGCATGAAACCACGGATGGTTTGGATTTCGTCGCTACTGCTCGAACTGTGCCTGTGTAGCAGGGTCGTGCCGGCGCAGCCGATTCCGATTGAAACTTTCGCTGCGGGTGCGGCGATCTCGGATGCGAGCCTCTCGGCCGACGGTCGCTACCTTGCTCTTGTGTCGATGCGGCAGGGTCGGCGTACCGTGCTCGTGCGGGATCTTAAAGCGGAAAAAGCCGGATATCAGCCCGTGCTGGTCGATGTGCCGGGTAAATTCGATATCCGCTGGTGCATGTTCGTCGCGAATACGCGCTTGGTGTGCAGTTACTACGGCAACGTCAACGATGCCGGTTTGCTCTACACCGTGACGCGGCTGGTAGCAGTCGATGTCGATGGCCAGCATCAGCTCGTCTTGCTGCAGGGGTCCACGAGCGCCGGCGGCCAATTTCAGGATCAGGTGGTCGATTGGAATCCCGGTAAACCTGACACTATTCTGATTGCGGCCGACGAGAGCACGCTCTCGGCCTGGGAACGTGCCGATATCAACGCCGGCGCGGACTTCTATGGAAGCACGAGCAGCCATGGCTACCCGGCGCTGTTTGAGCTCAACGTCAACACCGGTAAGACGAAGCTCGTCCTGCATTCCCGCGAGCCGATCCTGCGTTACTTGAGCGACTTTCATGGACAGGCGCGTGTCGGCTATGGCTACGCGAGCGGCACGACCAGCTACCAGTATTTCGTACGCTCGCCGGATAACGGCAGCTGGAGCCACCTGCTGAAATTCGAGGCCTTTGACGGCAGCGAACATCTGCTGCCAGAGGCCGTGGATGCGAAGGACCCAAGCCACGCCTATGCGATCGGTCGCCAGCAGGGGCGCGATGCGCTCTGGTCGATCGATCTGTCCGACAAGCAGCCGCCGCAGCTCCTGTTTGGCAATGACAGCGTCGATATTGACGGGCCGGTGCTGCTGAAGAACGGCGAGCTGCTGGGCGTTTCCTACGAAACCGACCGGCCGCACATGTACTACGCCAGCTCGCGACTCGGGGGTGTGCTGCGGCAGCTCGACAGCGCGGTTTCAGGCACCGCGAATTCAATCATCGACTGCGCGGCTGACGAATCGCTGTGCGTGGTCCAAGCTCGCAGCGATGTCGAGCCTGGCGCGTGGTATCTGCTCGATACGCGCAATTTCCGTCTCTATCCCATCGGCAGGACCAATCCGGCGCTCGATAGCACGCTCCTCGCGCACTTGCAGCCCATCAGTTACCCGGCGCGCGATGGCACAATTATCCCGGGTTACCTGATGACCCCGCCGGGCGCGAAAGCCGAGCGCCTGCCACTGGTCATCATGCCCCATGGCGGACCCATCGCCCGCGATCGCTGGAGGTATTTCTTTCTGCAGCAGTTTCTTGTCAACCGCGGTTATGCGGTACTGCAGATGAACTTTCGTGGCTCCGGCGGGTTTGGCCAGGCCTGGTATCGGGCAGCTCACCAGGACTGGGGCGGACTCACCTACAGTGACATCATCGATGGTGCCGGCTGGGCCGTCGACAGTGGCCTCGCCGATCCGCAGCGTATGGCCATCGTCGGCTGGAGCTTTGGCGGTTACGCCGCGCTGCTGGCGGCCACGCGTGATAGCGATCTGTTCCGCTGTGCCGTCAGCATTGCCGGGATCAGCGATCTGAGCCTGATGCTGTCCGATGCTACGAATTTTACCAACAGCGCGATCGAACGCGCCCAGGTGGGATCCAATGGCGACAAGTTGAAGGCGGACTCCCCGCGCCGTCACGTCGATGCCACGCGTGTACCGCTGCTGATGGTCCACGGAGATAAGGACGTCAATGTCGATGTCGACCAGTCGCGCGCGATGGCCAAGGCGATGAGGGCCGGGGGACGGTCCTTTGAATATCTCGAGCTCAAAGGGTCGGACCACTACATCGAGAATCCAACAGATCGCGCTGCGATGCTAGCGGCCATCGAACGCTTTCTTACGGTCCATCTGGGCGCCGGCGAATCGCCGGCGCCAGACCACTGAGTGATGCCCCCGGAAGTCCGCGTTCCGACGGTAGTATCTCAGCTGGTCCCTGACGGGCGTCGCGGCGTCAGAAACGCCAAGACTACGGCGACGAGCAACAGCGCTGGCACGTCACCCAGGAGATGTCCGCGGTGTTCCGGATATGCGATCGCCTGCACTGCCATGATTCCGCCGTGCACGACGCTCGACCAGACGGTAAACCAGATCAGGCTGCGATTGGCGAGCGGGTCGCGCGATGCCAGGAGCAGAAATACACCCAATGTCGCGTAGATCCCAACAATCATCTGCAAGTACATGGACTGTCCGGTGTGATGCCAGGCCCAGCCCGCGGGCCACACGATTGTGAGCGGATAGACGCCCACGAGAAATATGAGGCCGAACACGATTAGAGCGACACGGAGGAATTTCACGCGATCTGCAGAATTCATAGGGACTCCTTTGGTAACTAGCGGCCTGCTTCGGCGAACCCTGTTCGTGGGCAGATCCGCGATATCAGTCGGAATCGGCGTTCATGCTTATTTGGGAATCACCAGCTCGAAACTGAATCCGGGCGCGGTAGACACCGACAGCTTGGCCGGCCGCGGGCATGGCATGTCCGCGAGGCTGAAGCGTTTTACCAGCGTGTACTGCTGTTGCTCAGCGTCGTTGAATTGATCGTCGAGGATCTCGGCGTTGACCAGTGGCATGCGATGGCCCGACTCGTCGATCTGGCAGGGCCCCCACTTGAGTGTAAACATGTGATTCGAATTCGTGCCTC
This sequence comes from Steroidobacteraceae bacterium, assembly GCA_049521875.1. GTDB lineage: Bacteria > Pseudomonadota > Gammaproteobacteria > Steroidobacterales > Steroidobacteraceae > FEN-1191. The sequence goes on along the minus strand of JBEKOK010000021.1, from coordinate 12,642 downwards.
CGTACAGAATCGTCACGACGAGCTCATTCGTCGCCTGCTCATAGTGGTTGGGACCGAAATTGTCGGCGCTCGCACGACGCGATATCGCAAGTACGCAGGTTAACAGCGCGAGCCCGCAGGGCACGAGGTGACGACGAACTGCACTGGACATGGTTACTTTCATTTCAGCTGTTCGAGCATCTTACATTAGCATTTTGGCCGACTGACCAGATACCCGATTCTCAATAGCCGCGGCTGGCAAATGGTCCAGTCATCTAATCAGGCGGATTGTTTTCCTTAAGAATCTTCACTGTTGCCGGCAGCATCTGCAGGCGCGTATGAAGTCAGGTAACGATGCGGACCGGACGGAATCGAGAGGTCCGCGCCGGTTGACGCCGACCCGGGTGTCGCTGCAGATTAAGTATGGACGAGGGGTAAGCAATCTTCGGCAGGAGTGACGCATGACAAGGTTCATTATCGCGTGCTCGATCGCATTTCTGAGCGGCGGAACGGCGGGCGCCTCGGAGCAGACCGAGGTCATGGCAGTCGTACATCAAATGGTGGACGGATTTAACAAGGGAGACATGAAATCGTCGCTGGCTGCTTGTGCCGATCAGGCCGTCGTCGTGGACGATACCCCGCCTCATGTCTGGCAGGGTGCTGGGGCTTGTGCCGCGTGGAACGATGCCTTCGAAGCATGGGCCAAGACCAATGAGGTAACTGGGGTTTCCGAGGCAATCGTCAAGGTGCGTCACATCGATATCAGCAGTGACGTCGCCTATGTGGTGCAATCGGTAGGTCTCTCATGGATCGAAAAAGGTAAGCCGATGTCCGAAAAAGCGATTGAAACCGTAACACTGAAGAAGACCGCCGCAGGTTGGCGCATTACTGGATGGGCGTGGGCCGACCTATAAGAAATCAGAGTAGCGCGGGGGAGCTCGCAGACGCACCGACGCCGCTGCTGGCAGCTTTAACAGTGTCAGCCCAATGCATTTGGCCTCCGTTCTTGGCCAACAGCCGCCTGTCGTCTGGATAGCATTCGGGTTCATATCAGGCGGGCATCGTTGATCGAAACATCGCCAATTCCACCTTGTTAGGCATCGTTCGGACGTCGGCCGCCGAGCCTAGAGCTGATGTTTTGCAAACGATCCCGACAGCCGCAACCTGCAATTATGCGATGATTGCCCCGGGCCTAATGCTTCGGATTGGTCTGATTGCGAAGTCGATCCCGAAGGTTAGTCCTCCAAAGCTAATGCGAAAGGCAGGATAACCAAGCTCCTGGTTCATAAACGCGGGAGCCTTCCTGACGACAGGAAGTCGATCATTATCGCGATCTTCGTCTTCTCGGCCTGCATGGGAGTTCTTGTAAGCCGGATTGACCGGGGCCGAATCAGGAGGTTGAGCTGGGCATGTTCAAGAGCAGGATATTCACAACCTGGTATTTCTCGGCCCTGGGCCTGTGGGTGCTGTTATTCGTCACTTTTGACAGCGTCGGTTTCTGGCTGACGCACTGGTATTACGCCGCCATGATGGTCGCCGGTGCCTTTGTCGCCGGCTTCACGCCCGAAGGTGGTGGCGCCGTCGCGTTCCCGGTCTTGAATGTCTTCCTGCACGTGGATCGGGTGCTCGCGCGCGATTTCAGCATGATGATTCAAAGCGTTGGCATGACGAGTGCCAGCATTTTCATTCTGTCCCATAAGGACACGGCTGTTAAGGACTACAAACCCCTTCTGGTGTTTGTGCCAGTGTGCTTTGTGGGATTTCTTATTGGCATGGCGCTGCTACAGCACATCCATGTCTATCTCATCCAGGCGTTCTTTCTTTGCCTGAGCGCGACGTTCGTGATCGCCTATTATTTCAGCAGCCATCGCGGGCCGCTGACCCATCTCGTCATCACCTCTGGCAGGGACCGGGCCTATCTCGCGGTCATACTGGTCGCGGGGGGCATGATTTCAAGTTTGTTCGGAACTGGCGGCGACATCATTGTTTATACCCTTCTGGTCACGCATTTCTCGATGACCGCCAAAATTGCAACCCGCATGAGTATTGTGCTCCAGGCGTCCATCAGCATCCTGGGTTATGCGTATCGGGCGTTCGTTGATCATGGTCTGAGCAGCTACCAGATCAAGACGTGGTTGTGCGCTTACCCGGTCGTGCTGTTTATGGCACCCTTCGGCGCCTACGCGCTATCACGGCTGCACGTCAACTGGATGCTGAAGGCGATCATTGTCATCAATATCTTTCAGCTCGTTTATTTCAACTGTACCGATCCATCATTGGAAAAGCTGACGGCCTCGGTCATATTTGCCATTCTGCTCACAGCGACATTTGTCCTTGCGCTTCGCCATATGTCCAATAGGAACCGCAAGCAGATCAGTGTTCCTTGAGGTTGCCGATAGCGTGCTGCATGACCTTCAATTGGACAAGGCGCGGTCATTAGTCCGATGTTTGCGCGGTATCTAGACCGATAATGTGAATGGCTGAGCGTTTAGCGATACGGAGGTCGCGAAAATGAAAGGCGCGAATCATTGGACAAGCAGGTTTGCAGTCACTGCCGTCATGCTGGCAACCTATCACACAACGCCGGCGGCAGAATCTGCTGCGGTTTTCGGGCGTGTAACCGATGCGAGCGGTGCGCCGCTTCCGCACGCCACCGTAGTTGTCTATAAGGCTCGAGTCCGCAACGGCTACAGTATCTTTTGCCCGACGTGTTGGGTCGACTGCGGAAGGCGCACTATTACTGATGCCGACGGGCAATATCACATTGACGGCCTGGACCCAGAGCTGATTTTTCAATTGCTGGTGATTCACGATGGCTTTGGTGCGAATTATCTTGATGATGTAGACCCTGCCAAGAGCTCGGCCGCCGATGCCACGCTTGCGCCTCGCCATTCAGCAGACGATCCGGCTCAGAAGGTGCTTGGGCTAGTTGTGGATAGCCGCGGGGCTCCGGTGGCGGATGCCGTGATAGAACCGAAGGAAGTCATCACACGCGGCAGAAACGGAGAAATGGGACAGATTTTCGGTGCCGCGCCGGGACTAGAGCAGCTGGCGGTGACCAACGAGCGAGGCGAGTTCGAGCTCGCCTATGCCCAACCCGCACACAGCATGATTTTGGATGTGTCAGGGCGCGGTGTAGCCGACAAGCTGGTCTCGCTACCAACCGGTTCAGAACGCACAACGATTGTCGTTAGCGACGGCGCGACAATCCGAGGGCGCCTGGTTCAGGGTGGTAAGCCTGTCGCCAACGCAGAAATAGGTCTAATTACTCACAGTCGATACAGCAATGAGTCCTACCCGGAAATGCGTGTTGGGACGCGCAAGGACGGCACTTTCGACATGACGAACGTTCCGGCCGGAAAAATCTATTACCTTTACGGAAAAATGGGATCACTGGCCGCTAGAGGTCTCGCCTCAGAGCTCGTGGAATGTGAAGCAAAAACAGACGACCAGATCGTCAATGTAGGAGACATTCAGGTCAGTCGGGCGAAAACTTTGCGCGGCAAGGTGCTGTTGAGCGATAACAAGCCGGTCCCCCCTAACATGCGCGTTTCACTATTCGCGGATCGCACGTCGGACAGCCAAATGACCGTAGTTGGTTCGGATGGTTCATTCGAGTTTAGGGGCCTCTCCAAGGGAGTCTATGAGGTTGCCCCGGCTGTTAAACAATACGGTCTTGTAGAGGGGCGGGAGCTGGAGGTACTGGTGAACCATGACCCTACAGAGCTAAGCATTTCCCTTCATCCATCCGACAATCAGTAGATTATCTTTGACACCACTGAAACTGATTGGGCCCTTTGAATAGGTGGAAGGTTGCCGTGGAGATTCGACGATAAATCAGGGATGATCAACAGGCGCTGGGTGCGCTCGTCGCCAAAGAACAAAGAATTGGGGAGAATCAGATGCGCCAATGCCATGGATGGTTGGGGACAATCGCGGCTCTATTGATTGGATATCTTGCGCTGCCGGCATACTCCGCAGCGCCCGAGCCGGCTCCCTCATTCGCAGCGTTCGGCCGGTTGCCAAGCCTCGAGCATGTCACGCTGTCTCCGGACGGGACGCGCATTGCCTTGGCCAGATCGACTGAGACTCAGCACCTGGTGTTCGTACTGAATCTCGCCGATCACAAGCGCCTGGCCGCAATCGACTTGGGTAGCGCTCCGGACAAGCTCCGCTCCCTGATTTGGGCGGATAGCAACCGCTTGCTGATCGTGGCTTCGAGAACCACCGCGTTGAATTTCGTGACAAACGCGCGCGGTGAGTTTTTCGACCTGATAGGTCTCGATGTGAGTACGGGAAAGACCTATGACGCAATGGATTTCAAAACGAGCGTTAGCGATCCGGGTCACGGAAATTTCATCACCGTTTGGCCGGAAATTCGCGTGGTGAATGGCGAAACTCGCGTCATCGTCCGTTGCTACGCAGCTTCGGGCGATGCGGGCGAGCTCCACCTGGTCACCTACAGCGTGAGTCTGGATCGGCATCATGGTGATTTGCTCGCTCGCGATAATGATTCCCAAGGCTATGGACTTTATGACGAAAACGGCAACCATATCGCGAACGCGGCGTACATCGAAGGCATGGGAAAGTGGTTGATCAGACTCCGAATCGGTGGGCGCATGCGCGATGTCCTGACCGGACCACCTTCAACCTACTTTCCTGATCTCGTAGGGATCAGCCCGGATGGAGCGAGCGTTTGGATCGAGGCCCGCGAAGGCGGCGTCAATCACTGGCGTCCGATCAGCCTGCGGGATGGCTCAGTGGGTCCGGATCTGCCTGATTCAGCGAACTGGGATTCGGTTTTGACTGATCGGATTACCGGGCGCATCACTGCGGCGACGTCTGGTGGTGATTATCCCGTGTATCACTTCTTTGACCCAGAATTACAACGGCGCTGGAATGCGATAAGCGCGGCCACTGCCGGCTTGAGTGCGAGACTTATTTCCGCGAACGACCGTGGCAGCAAACTCATCATGACAGCGGCTACCGAGACGGGGCCGCGCTACGTGGATGTGGACCTCGATACGGAGCAGATCGAGCCGATCGGCTCGATGTACGCCAACATACCCTCGGTTGCCGAAGTGCGGCCGGTCAGCTATCCGGCCTCGGATGGCTTGATCATCCCCGGATACCTGACACTGCCACCCGGACGCCCTGCTACGCGTCTGCCACTTATTGTCTTTCCTCATGGAGGACCGGCAGCTCGGGACAGCATGGATTTTGACTGGTGGGCCCAGGCGATGGCATCACAGGGCTATGCGGTGCTTCAGCCGAATTTTCGTGGCTCAACCGTCACAACCGCTCTTGAGGAAGCGGGCTACGGTCAATGGGGTCGAAAGATGCAGACGGACCTGTCCGATGGCGTGCGCTACCTGGCCGCCCAGGGCCTGGTGGATCCCGCCCGGGTTTGCATAGTGGGAGCCAGCTACGGTGGCTACGCGGCGCTCGCCGGGATCACCTTCGAACCTGACGTGTACCGCTGTGGCGTATCGGTGGCGGGCGTTTCCGACCTTCGTCAAATGTTCAAATGGATCAATACCCGCCACTATGATGCCGATAGTCCCGCGGTCCGGGGCTTGGAGCGCTGGACTGGCGCCAGCCGCCCCGAGGACAGTGCGCTCGACAATATTTCACCCGCCCGGCATGTGGACACGGTCCGGGCCCCAGTGCTGTTAATTCACGGACGCGATGATTCGGTCGTTCCTTACGAGCAAACAACACTTATGGCTGAGGCGCTGCGAAATGCCGGTAAGCCATTCGTACAGGTTGATTTAAAAAAGGAGGACCACTGGCTGTCTAGCAGCGAAACACGGCTGCAGATGCTCGATGCGACCATTGCCTTTCTCAAGGACAACAATCCGCCGTGATCGCTGCCGTAGCGGCATCTGAGGTCTAGTGGACTAACCACCTGCCGGTTATAGAGCCGCAATGGCGATCCGCGCAGGACAATGATATTGAAATACTTGAGGGAATAAACAAGGTCGCTACGGACGCCATAGCAAAGTGGACACACCCAAATGAATCAGCCATGGATCGGTGCTTTTGTTGCGAGTTTCTTGCTCAGTGCGGGCGCTGTCGCGGCCGACGAGCCGCCGCCCGCTTGCGGAACGATTCGCCTCGCTAGATAAGGACAAGATCATGAATAAAGGCAAAGTCTTCTGCGGCTGTTTGCTTTTTATGGCTACTACTTGCCTTGAATTCGTCCGGTGTGCGGCCTTCGCTGCGGAGCAGCAACCGGTTGCTCCTTTGAGGCCGGTCACCGACACTTACTTCGGCACCGATGTCGTCGACAACTACCGGTACCTTGAGAACCTTGACGACCCGAGTGTGCAGACCTGGATGAGGTCGCAAGCGGACTACACGCGCGCCACTCTGGATAGACTGCCGGGTCGCGAGCAGCTGCTGCGGCGAATTCACGCGCTCAACAACACCGACCTTAGCCGCCGCGCCTTTGAGAGGCGAGGCGACCGTTATTTCTACGAAACCGTTGCACCGGAAGCGCCGCTGCCCAAGCTCTATTATCGCGATGGCCTAGCTGGCGCGGAGCACCTGCTCCTGGACCCAGCGACTTTAGGTGCCGGCGCGTCCACGCACTACGCGCTAGACTTTTACGCACCCTCGTGGGATGGGCGCTTTATCGCCTATGGAATCTCGACCGGGGGTTCGGAGAACAGCGTATTGCGGGTAATGGAGGTACAAACCGGCAAGACGCTTGAAGAGTTCATTGACCGTACATCGAATAGTGTCATCGCCTGGCGCTCTGACAACAGGAGTTTCTTCTACCTGCGCTACGCCAAGCGCACTCCCACGATGCGCGCGGCGGAAATGCTCTACAACGCGCGAACCTACCTGCACACGCTCGGCACTCACACGAACGGCGATGGCGACCAGCTGGAATTTGGTCGTGGCGTTTCTGAGAAAGTCGCAGTACCCGAAGGACAGGTTACTTTTATCGTACTTTCGCCTGATTCGCCATTTGCGCTGGCGGTGGCTAACCACAACGCTGACGCAAACCCCTCGACATTGTTTGTCGCTCCAGTCGCCCGCATCAACGGCAGCCAGACCCCGTGGCGCAGAGTCGCTGAGGTGGACGATGGGGTTACGCGATTCGCCTTGCACGGGGACAATCTCTATTTTCTCTCGCGGCACGGTGCATCGCACTTCCGGCTCCTGCGCACGTCCCTCACCCATCCCGATGTCGCTCACGCCGAGGTCATAATTCCGGAAGGCCACGGTATCCTGAGCAATTTTGTGATCGCTGGCGACGCTCTGTACGCACGTGAGCGCGACGGCGTGCAATCTAACCTGAGGCGAGTCTCACTGCATGGCGGCAGCCAGGAAGCGGTGCCGCTTCCCTTCGAAGGCGCCATTAAGGATCTCACCGCAGATCCGCGCGAACCGGGCGCACTATTCAGCATTCAAGGATGGGTCCAGTCACCGCGGGTGCTCAGCTACGATCCGGTGACTCGCGCCACGACTGATACCGGGCTGGCAACCCCGAGCAGCGTGGATTTTTCACAAATGGAAGCCGAAGAGGTCTTCGCCACCAGCTACGACGGTACGCGCATTCCTCTGTCGATACTCCACAAGAAGGGGCTGACGCTCGATGGCAGCCATCCGACGATACTCACCGGCTACGGGGCCTACGGGAATTCGCTTGAACCCGTTTTCTCTCCCACTGCTCTGGCGTGGCTTGAGCGTGGCAATGTACTTGCTGTTGCTCACGTACGCGGTGGCGGCGAATACGGAGAGGACTGGCATCTCGCCGGGCAGAAGCTCACTAAACTAAACACCGTCTTCGACTTCATCGCCTGCGCCGAATATCTCGTTGACAAGCGTTTCACGTCGCAGAAGTACCTTGCCGGGCGAGGCGGCAGCGCCGGCGGCATCACCGCCGGCGGCGCGCTCACCTGGCGCCCGGACCTGTTTGCCGTGATCCTGGACGAGGTCGGCGTTTCCGATACGCTGCGAATGGAGCTCACGCCCAATGGCCCTCCTAATGTATCCGAGTTCGGATCCGTGCAGACTGAGGATGGCTTTCATGGCCTCTATGCGATGGGGGCTTACTTTCATGTGCGCGATGGCACCGCCTATCCCGCGGTTCTGTTTACAACCGGTGCCAATGATCCGCGCGTCGCACCCTGGCAAATGACCAAAATGACGGCGCGCGTGCAGGCGGCGACCCGAAGCGATCGACCAGTACTGTTACGCGTGGACTACGACGCCGGACACGGCATCGGCTCCACATCGAGCCAGAGAGAAATGCTGACTGCGGATTTGTGGTCATTTGCCCTATGGCAAATGGCCGATCCAGCGTTTCAACCGAACTCGCAATAGAAGTGTGGGCAACGGCGCCGATATTCCGGGAGGCTCCGGGGTTAGGTTTCGATTCCACCGGAAGAATTCAGATCCTGAATGATCTTTGGAAGTGCAGCGGTGGACAGTAGACGTGGGTAACTGGATCCAATATCGGGAACGCGTTCGGCGTCTACGGGACCCTTGAGGTCAACGTGAGGGTTGGCTTGGTAGTGAAATTTTGAATCCAGCCACTAACCCTGAGGCTACAAAGTTGCGCACAAAGCGGGCAAGCGCGTTTCTGATCCTGGCTGCTCTGGCTCCAGTTGGGGTGCTGGCCGCCGACTGCAACCTCCAAGAACAACTAGAGCTGCCGGTTGCGATGAACGGGTTGCGACCCACGGTTCCGGTCCAGTTCAACGGATCTGACGCCACCATGGTCTTGGATACTGGTGCGTTTTACAGCACCATTACGACAGCCACCGCTGCCGAGTTCGGTCTCAAACCGTATTCTGCGCCCTTCGGTTTCGGCTTGCGGGGAGTCACCGGTGCCACCGACGCCTCGCTCACAAGGGTAAAGGATTTCATACTCGGCAAGATGCCATGGCACAACGTCGAATTCATCGTAGGCGGTACTGAACCTGGTGGCGGTGCGGTGGGCCTGCTCGGCGAAAACGTGCTGCGTATAGTGGATGTCGAATATGACCTATCCCATGGAGTGATCCGATTTTGGCATCCCGAAGGCTGCCGCAAGAACGGCCTCGCTTACTGGGCCAAGGACTTGCCTTACTCCGCAATCGATATCGATCGGACCGATGCGCGACATACACAGCCGATCGGATCGGCCTGGATCAATGGGATCAGGATCCGAGTTCTTTTTGATACGGGAGCCGCAACCTCCGTTATGACTATGGAGGCGGCCGAACGCGCTGGTGTGAAGCCGGATGGCCCCGGAGTGATTCCCGCCGGACATTCCTTCGGTGTCGGGGCAAGGCTGGTGCGAAACTGGATCGCGCCGTTCGAGAGCTTCAAGATTGGGGATGAAGAGATTCGAAATACTCACCTTCGGATTGGTGAGATCACGCTCTTTGATGCGGATATGCTGCTCGGAGCGGACTTCTTTCTCTCACACCGCATCTACATTTCCAATATCCAGAACAAGCTTTATTTCAGCTACAACGGTGGCGCGGTATTTAATCTCAAAACGGCGCCAGAATCTGAAAAACCGGCACCTGGGGCCGACCCGGCCGCGGAGCAGACAACGCCACCGACGGGAAATGGCGAACCAGTCGACGCTGCAAGCTACGCTCGCCGGGGCGAGGGGTTCGCTGCTCGGCGTGATTATGAGCACGCCATTGCCGATTTGACACGCGCCTGCCAATTGGATCCGACAGAGCCTATGTATCTTTATGAGAGGGGGCGGGCCTACTGGCAGAACAGCCAAAAGGATCTAGCGCTCTCTGACTTCAATGCCTCGCTTAAGCTCAGGCCCGACGACGCCTATGTGCTATTGGCACGGGCGGAGCTCCGCCTAGCCCTGCGCGATCAGACCGGAGCGGCGTCTGACTTTCAAATGGCGTCCGCCTCAGCGCCGGGTGAGGCTGATTTGCACTTCGCCATCGCGCAGGCTTACGTACGCATAGGCTTGATGACAGAGGCTGTGACTGAATTCACCTTGTGGATCCCCGTTCACGAGGCGGACAGCAAGTGGGCTGCCGCAATGAACGGGCGTTGCTGGGCTCGGGCATTGCTCGGGCAGGAGTTGGAAAAGGCACTGGATGACTGCACTGCCGCGCTCAAGGTTTACCCCAAGTCTGCTACGTTTCTTGACAGCCGCGGCCTGGTGCGGCTTCGCCAAGGGGACTTTAAGAAGTCGCTGGCCGACTACGACGAGGCAATTAACCTGCACTCTGCAAATGCTTGGACCTTTTATGGTCGGGGCATCGATAAGCTGCGCTTGGGCTTGGCAGCCGAAGGTCAGACCGATATCGAGGTCGCACGGGCTCTCCGACCCGATATTCGAGAGGAAGCAGCCAAGTACGGCATTACTCCCTGAGTGATGGGGCGGGTTTCGCGGTATCAACGATTGTGAGCGCGAACTAGGTCTCATGGGAACATTTTTGCCGCCGCCGCAGTGTGGCATCGCTCCATTCAATCGTTTGGCGACTTAATCCATGGTCATCGCAATGTGTGTGGTAGTTGTGGTGTTTGGGGCGGCGTTTGCTCTGTTTCGACGTACGCAGAGCGCGCAATCACGCTTAGGTCGTGGCATGAAGATCGCTTTAGTAATGTGCGTGCCCATCCCGCTCGTACACGTCGCGGTCGTTGCTACCGGCGGGTTACCGCGCGTGTCCGCGTGGATTCTCATCCTCGGTGCCGGCTTCTTCATATCGGGAGCCATTGCTTTATTGGTTGCACCAATCGCCCTGCAGCGCTTGGTTACCATGCCGACCCTTCGTACGCTACCGAACATATTACTGACCGCTGCATCTGGGGCTGTCGCCATCGCATTCGCCAGCATGATTATTTATGTCCTCGTCGCGTAACGTCTTGGGAGCGGGCCAACGGGGGACGGGTGGCGAGAGCCTCATGTGCTTAACTTGAGTTTTAAGTTCGAGCGAACCACAGTCCACAAAATGGCCGTAAGTGCGAAAGTTTGAGCGATAAGCGATATGGAGGTCGCGCGAATGAAAACTGCCAATTCCTGGATAGGCCGGTTCGCCCTTGAGCAAGGTATCAATCCCAATCTCGGAAATTACGTCCGTCTGCAAGGAGGTTTCCGACGCTGCTACGCTCGCGCGAATGAATCGACCGTTTCGACGAATCTGTATCATGGGAGGCGCTGCAGGTGTTCCGAAAACAATTGACGTGTCGCTTAAGCATTTTTGGCGGAAGGACATTCGAATGCTGATGAGCGTCATTCACAAGGCACGACCAGAATTAGTGATGCCTAAGGGCTGGGTGCATTAGCGCCCACCCAAAAACACGCCCATTAATAACCCTAATAAGCACTGTTCAACCGCTGGGTGGTCCCAGAAAGCGCGACGCTAACTTTGTTTCCACGACCTGACCATCAACCAGTTCTACCCTGTAGGCATTAGCCTTTGGTCTTGATGTCACCACATCGACAAGCTGCCCGTTATGAAAGTGAAGGGCTGCTCCGTCGTCTGCTGCAAATCCGGCCCTTAGTCCGGATGCGATAAGACGCTGATATGTGGGCCTGCGCTCAGGTTCACCATCGTAGTGAGGGCATGCGCTCCCCTCGATAAATCCTAAACCATCATTGAGTGCGTCGAGACCTCCATACGAATCCGTCACGCCCCCACGAAACCAGCACATCATTCCTGCGCTGATGCCACTCAGCACGGCGCCTCTTTCCAAAGCCTGTCGGAGCAGAACATCCAAACCATGCGCGCGCCACAGCGCGAGCAGGTTTACGGTATTTCCGCCACCAACAAAAATGATGTCCTGATACGCCAAGAAGTCAGCAAGATCGGCCGTACGCGCCGGTTTGCGCGGGAGCGGCGAATCAGTGAGCGTCAGGTCGGTTGGAATGGCGCGTCCGCTGAATGCACGGTAGAACCTCACTATATATCCGGGGGAATCCGCGCTGGCCGTAGGAATAAAGCAGATCTTCGGCGACGGTATCCCTGCAAGTGAAATTAAGAACTCGTCAAGGAGCGGATTTTCCGGTTCCATTGAGAAGCCGCCGCCGCCCATCGCGAGGATGTGGCCGCCAGGGAGTCCACGTTGCAGCATGATTTTGCGTAACCGACTAACAGGTGAGGAACAAAATAGTCGATGAGCATATCAAGATACAAGAATTGAACCAGAGGAAGGAGTCCCCACTGCGATCTAACATCCGTTCATGGGCCTGGAGCGGTTCCCACAATGCCGTCGATTTCCGACTTCAACTGATCTGTGGAGACGCGACAGAAACGACGAACCCTTAGGAAACTACTCCCTGCTCGGTCAGATACTCATCGTAGGTACCTTTGAAGTCGCTGATCGTGCCGCCGGGCTTGAGCTCGATGATGCGCGTGGCAAGACCATTCACGAACTCGCGATCGTGCGATACAAAGATCAGCGTGCCGGCGTATTTCTCAAGACCGATCTGCAGCGACTCGATGGTTTCCATGTCCATGTGGTTGGTCGGCTCATCCATCAACAGCACATTGGGCTTGGTCAGAATCAGTTTGCCGTAGGTCATGCGGCCCTTCTCGCCACCAGAGAGCACGGTGACCGACTTCTTGGTCTCATCACCGGAGAACAACAGCCGCCCGAGCGTTGCTCGCACCAGCTGATCATCATCAGCCTTGCCGGTGTACTGTGACATCCAGGAGAACAGATCCATTTTGGCTTCAAAAT
>JBEKOK010000020.1:0-23132 GCA_049521875.1 Steroidobacteraceae bacterium | reverse complement strand
CTATTACTTTCGCATCACGCCCGATGACCGGCTGCTGTTCGGCGGTGGCGAGACCTATACCGGATCGCAGCCGAGCGATATCCGCGCGCTGGTACGTCCGCACCTGCTGAGGATTTTTCCACAACTCAGGGGCGCGCGACTCGAGCACGCCTGGGGCGGTACGCTCGCCGTGACACCGACGCGGCTGCCGTATGTGCGTGAGCTGGCGCCGGGACTGTTCAATGCCAGCGGCTTCTCGGGCTTAGGGGTGGTGCTGGCGCCATTCACCGGCAAGGTGATGGCCGAGGCGCTGCTCGGCGATGACAGTGCGCTCAAGCTGCTCGCGGCACTGCCGGTACCGGCCTTTCCGGGCGGCGCCTGGTTGCGCCGGCCGGCGGTGATTGCAGCGTTGAGCTGGTGTGCGCTGCTGGATCGATTTTAGAAGCGAGATGACAACGGCGGCCGCCGGCCGCCGCACCAAGGGGTTGATGTATGCGTCCAATTGAAGTGGTCTCTGCGGCCCGAAGCAATGACAACGAAGTGGCCGAGTTCCTGCGTGTCCATCCGAACACCGAGGCCGTCGATGCCTTTGTGATCGATGCCAACGGGCATGCGCTCGGCAAGCGGGTGCCGATCGAGGATCTCGCGGCCCTTGCCGAGACCGGCGTGCAGTTTTCCGCCTGCGCGCTGCTGGCCGATGTGCGCGGACTCGGCCATGGCGCCGCAGGCCTCGGGACCCTGGATGGGGATCCGGATGCGACCGGCTGGCCGATGCCGGGTACGCTGGCGCCGGTGCCGTGGACGCGCCGCCCGACGGCGCAGGTGCAGTTGCAGATGCGCGAGGTCGTGAACCAGCAGCCGCTGTGGTGGGATCCGCGCGTGCTGCTCGAGGCGATCGTGCAGCGCTGCCGCGCCGATGGACTGCATCCGGTCATCGCCTGTGAACTCGAGTTCTACCTGGTGGACCCCAAGAGCGCGCAGCAGCCGGGCGAGGCGCTGATCCCCTCCGGTACGCACGGCCGGCCGCAGCGCGCGGTGAACCTCTCGGTCGATGCGATCGAGGAAAATGGCGAACTGCTCGATGCAATGCGCGAGGCCGGTCTCGCGCAGCGCATTCCGGTCGCCAGTGCCGTGGCCGAATATGGCATCGGCCAGTTCGAGATCAACCTGATGCATGTCGCCGATCCGCTGCAGGCGGCTGACCATGCGGTGCTGCTGCGTCGCGTGGTGCAGGGCGTCGCGCGGGCGCGCGGGCTCGAGGCCACGTTCATGCCCAAGCCGTTTCTGAACCAGCCGGGCAGTGGCCTGCATGTGCATGTCAGCCTGACCGATGCCGCAGGCCGCAACCTGTTCGGCGCCGCTGGCGGGGAGCAGCTGCTCGATCAGGCGATCGGCGGGCTGCAGGCACTGACAGGCGATTCGATCGCGCTGTTCGCGCCGCACTTCAATGCCCACCGGCGCTTCCACGGGCCGTTCGTGCCGCGCACGACCGCGTGGGGCCACAACAATCGCAGTGTCGCGTTTCGCGTGCCGGTTTCATCCCCGGCCGCGCGGCGCATCGAGCATCGGATTGCCGGTGCCGATTCGAGCCCGCACCTGGTGCTGGCCGCGGTGCTGGCGGGGCTGCATCACGGCATCACGCACAAACTCAGCGCCGGCAAGGCCGCTCCGGGCAAGGTGCTTGAGTCGCTGCCGGAATTTACCGCGGGGCTGCTCGCGAGCCTGCAACGCTTCGAGCACTCGAAGCTGATGGGCGAGTACCTGCCGGCGAGGTACCTTAGCGCCTATGCGCATCTGAAGCGCGGCGAGTACGAGGCGATGATGAATACGCTGCTGCCGGCCGAAGTGGCCTTCTACCGCTGAGTCAGCGGCGCGCGCGTGCGCGCTAGTCCTTGCACTCGGGCAGATCCTCACGGCCGGCACTGATCACGGTCAGGCGCTCGATCGAGAACTGCTCCGGCACCGGCGTCGCGCCGCGCGTCTGTGCGCCGGGCGCTCCGAGCAGCACGGCCAATGCACTACCCGGGCCACGCGTCAGCGCGGCGCTGTGCACGCCTTCACCGGAGAATACCGAAATGTCGGGAATCTGCTGGCTGCTGCTGAGCAGGAAATAGGTGTCGACGCCATAGTCGGGGCAGACGCGGATCGTGCCGACGCACACTTCATCGAGTGGCGGCGCGGCCGGGTAGTTGCCGCCCTTGCAGGTCACGTGCTCCGGATCATCGAGCGCGGGCGGGTAATCGCGCGGGAACCGCGCCCGCTGATCGGTGTGGACAAAGAGCGGATCGCGATGTCCGCTCGAATCGACGACGAATACATAGACCCAGCGGCCGTTGGGGTGGCCGTCGTTGAAGTCCGCAAGGCTTGCCACGTCGGACTTGAGCACCAGATCGTAGAGTTCTCCGCCGCTGACCTGCGCGCTCTTGAGCGCGCGCGCATCAGTATTGCCGAGGCTCGCCGGTGCGGCCAGGTCCGTCCCCGAGATATCGCGCGGGCTACCCTCACGCCGCAGCACCAGGTGATAGGGAAACGGATCGGAAACTCCGGATTCGGGGAGCCTGAGCAACGTGGCGACCGTGCCCAGTCGCTCGGCAAAGGTGTGCAGATGGGCACCGCCTTGCGCTTCGGCACTGTCGATCCAGTCGGTACGCGCCGGTAGCGTCAATGCGGCCGCCACCGCGCGTGCGGCATCGGGCTGCACCCAGGCGTAGGCGATGCTGCTGCCCTTGAGCGTACCCGTGAGCCAGTAGGTGGCCTGCGTCCGATCGGCCACGCTCGTCACCGCGCCACTGTCCGCCTGCAGCGCGCTCTGCCACTCGGTGGGCGGTGGCATCAAGACCAGCAGATGATCCTCGCTCCTGAGCGCGGCGCCGATCTTCGCGATATCCGGGAGGGTTGCGCTGCCTGTGACATCGAGTTCGCCGGCGGTCGAACTGAGCAGCCACTGCCGGCCGCTCCAGCGCAGCCACTGCGTCGGGGCCTCGAGGGAGGGGTCGATGACCCAGTGAAAGTTGCCATGCATCAGCGGGCTGAGCGCGCGCGCCAGTTCGGCCAGCTTTGCGAGCGGCAGCGAGCCTTGCGGTATCCAGACGCTCAAGGGTGCGCTGCCGGGCACCGACCATTGCGTCATCAGAAACTCGTCATTGAGCTTGAGGTTCGCGGCGCTGCCGGCAATCAGCTGCGCGCGCGACTGGCTAAGGCCCTGCACTTCGGTTACCCGCAGGTACGTGCTCGGATCACGCGCGGATCTGAATTCTGCGCCGGCGGCGAGGCCGATCGCCAGGCCCGCATCGAGGGTGAGCTCGCCGCTGTCGGCATCGATCCCGATCAGCTGCGCGCGCGTGCGAAAGCTTTTGGTCGGCGCATCGCCGAACAGCCCCAGCCGCTGGCGCTCCACGCTGCCGGAAATCACCGGCTCCTGGCTGTAATCACTGCCGAGCGTATGGAGCCGGGAGCGCGCGGCGCGAAACAACTCAATTGCAGGAGTCGCCGGATCCGAGTTGTCCATCGCCTGCATCAGCGACAGTGCGAAGGCGCCGCGCGGCAGCGCCGGCTGCTGCCGGTCATCCTCGGACTCGAGCGCTTCCTCATCGAACTGTGCCGCCGAGAGAATCAGTGCACCGCGCTCCTCGGGTGGCCGCTCGTTGTAGGCATCGGCCGCATCGCGCGTGTCTTCCGGTTCGCTCTTGGACTTGTGATGGATCAGGCCACGTGCGATCGAGCCGCTGTGGCAGCTGTCGAAGATCGCGGTCAGCGTCACATGATGCGCAGTCAGTGCGGCATTGAAGATCCGCGCCAGTTCCTTGTCGCGGATATCGAAGTAACCGGCATTCGCATCCCAGGGCACGATCGTCTCATCGACCTTGTCGCCCTTGCTCATCGAGCGGCTGTTGCGCATCTGCGAGCCGTGGCCCGAGTAGAAGAAGAACAGCACGTCGCCATCACGCGCATCGGTGACGAAGTTCTGCTCGAGCGCGGCGAGGATGTGGCTCCGGGTCGCCGCCTCGTTGGCCAGCTCGGTGATATGGCTGTTGTCAAATTCATAGCGATGCACCAGCAGCTCATGCATCGCACGCTCATCGTTGACGGCACCATCGAGAGCATGCCAGTCGCGCGCCGGCGGCTCCTTGCCCGCCTCGAGCATGTGCGCGGCCAGGAGCTGCGGGCGCGCGGCCTCGATCTCGGCATCGGTGGCAAAGCGGTAGTGATCGATGCCCACCAGCACCGCGCGGCGGGTACCCGAGGGCGAGAGGGGCAGTGCGCCGCTCGCGCTCGTCGCGGCGCTCGTGCCCGCCTGCCCTCCTATAAGGAGTACCAGCAGGGCCGCGGCCGCCAGGATCCGGGTCTGGAACAGGCCTTGGCGAGCGGTGCGTTGCGGGACGCGGGCTGGCAGGGTCGTGATGTCCGCGAAAGTGTTGCTATGATGAACGCGCCGGAATCTGGCACACGGACGGCGCCTTTTCAACCCGGCGATCCTTCGGTGCGCTGGCTTCGCCAGGGAGAGCGGCAATTTTGATGCTCGAGAAGAAAAAGGCTCTTTTGCCGCGGTTGCTTGCGGCCGCGCTGATCTGCGTGGCTGCACCAGCGTTCGCGAGCAGCTACACCTATGAGGGCGAACTCACGTTCAGCCCGAAAGCCGGGGACCTGTGCACGCCGACTGCGACCGAGTCCACGTTCAAGATCACGGTGTTCGGGCGCGATGATTCGGGCGTCGCCCGTTTCGAGGGCTACATCTATGGCGAGCAGCTGATCCCGGCCCATTTTGGCGGGAATGATCTCAAGCAGCTGAAGCTCCTGTTCCCGGGCGAGTCGCCGCAATCGAACGCGCATGTGATGCGGCTGCGAAGCACCGGCACGGGTTCGTTCGAGGGTACGGTCCCGGGACTGCCGCTGGCGACTCAGCTGCTCGGCTGCGCCGCGCAGCCGGCTCAGATCCATTTCTCGCTGAGTCATGCCGCTGGCGGCAGCTACGCACAAGTGGCCGAGCTCTTTGACACCGATGCCCGGGCCGTGCAGGCCCTCGGCCAGGTCCAGAAGGGTGGGGTAAAGGAAGCCCTGGGAACGCTCAATGATGCGATGGGCGTCATCGCGCACAGCTACGGTCCCGACAGTGCGCCGCTGGTGACCTACCTGCTGGCGCTCGCGCAGCTGCAGGGTTCGGCCGGTACCTATGCCGCGGCGTTGCCCCCGAGCCGTCATGCGCTCTCGATCTGCGTCAAGAATTTCGGACCCGAAAGCCTGTGCACTACTGTGGCCACTTTCCGCCTCGCGCAGGTGCTGGTGGACAATGGACAGCTGACCGAAGCGGAGAGTTCCGTGCGCAAGGTGCTGGTCACGCTGAGTACGCACTACGGGGCGGACAATCCGCTCAGCGGCGCCGTTCTGGATGCGCTTGGCAGGATTCTGATATTCACCGGCGACTACGCGCAGTCAGAAAGCACGCTGCTGCAGGCGCAGGCGCTCGATACGCGCCTGCTCGGCGCCGAGAGTGCCCGGGTCGGTGTCGCGCTCAATAACCTCGCCGTGCTGTACCGCTTCACCGGCCGCTACGCGAAGGCCGAAGCCGCCATGCGCCAGGCACTCGCGATTGATCAAAAGGCGCTCGGCCCCGATAACCAGCTGGTGATGATCAATACGTTGATGCTCGGCCAGATACTGCGCGTCAGTGGCAAGTACCAGGAGGCCGAACCGCTGTTCCGGCAGGCACTGGCCACGGCGCAGCGGGTGCTGGGCCCGACGCGGCCGGATCATCCGGCACTGGGTTACTGTCTGGCCGGGCTCGGCGAACTGCTGCGCGAGACCGGCCGCTACAGCGAAGCCGAGCCGCTGTACCGCCAGGCCCTTGCGAATGCGCAAAAGTATCTGGGGCCCAATCATCCGGATGTCGGCACCTACTCGCTGCTACTGGGCAGGCTGCTGCGCCAGATGGGACATGATGATGAGGCGCTCGAGCAGCTCACGCGCGCCTACCGTATCGGCAGCATGAATGCCAACCAGCTCGTGACATGGCGCGCGCCGGCCGAGCTGATGCAGTACTACGCCGGCCTTCATCCGGCGCGGCCGGCACTGGCGATCTTCTATGGCAAGGATGCGGTCAATTCGCTGCAGCGGCTGCGCGGCAATCTGACCGCCAATGACAAGGAGGCACAGAACTCCTTTGTCAGCGCCGCCGAAGTCAGCAGCGTCTATCACACGCTCTCGGATCAGCTGATCTCGGCCGGTCGGCTGGCCGAAGCGCAGCAGGTGCTCGAGATGCTCAAGCAGAAGGAGTATTTCGATTTCATCCAGCGCTCGGGTCAGAGCAATCCCGAGAGCACCACGGCGAGTCTGACCGGGCAGGAACCGGACTGGGCCAAGCGCTATGCCCAGATCAGCGCGCAGCTGATCAAGATTGCCGCCGCGGCGGCGCCGCTGCAAAGCAAGGGGGATGCGCGCACGGCGGCCGAGAATCATCAGCTTGAGGCCTATGAGGCGGATCTGGATCTGGCCAATCGGAAATTCGATGCGGTGCTGGTGGATATCGCGCACAACGATACCAATGCGGCCACCGCCGCGGCCAAGAGCCAGCGCGCCAATGCGGTGCAGTCGACCGGTACCAACTTCCGCCACGCGATCCAGGATCTGGGCAACCAGGCGTTGCTGGCGCAGTACATCGTGCAGGAGGACAAGGTCCAGATCATCGTGACGACGCCGAGCGTCATCATTTCGCACGAGGCGCCGATTGGCCGCAAGGATCTGAACGCGAAGATCTTCGCCTTCCGCGATGTGCTCACCAATCCGAAGGCCGATCCGCTGCCGCAGGCCCAGGCGCTCTACCAGCTGCTGATCGCGCCGATCGCCGATGACCTGCGCCAGAGTGGTGCGACAACACTGGTGCTGTCACTGGATGAGTCGCTGCGCTACCTGCCTTTCGCAGCGCTCCACGATGGCACGCACTACCTGATCGAAAACGAATCCATCGTGATGCTGACCGAAGCTTCGCAGGCAAGCCTCAAGGACCAGCCGCAGGCCACCTGGCGCGTGCTGGGACTCGGGCTGACCGAGGCCAAGCCGGGCTTCGCCGCGCTTCCGAACGTCAAGGAAGAGCTCAATGGCATCGTCGGGCCCGACGGGATCGAAGGCAAAGTGGAACTGGATGATCAGTTCACTGAGCGCGCGCTGCGTGATGGCGTCAGTGCCCGCTACGCGGTGATCCACATCGCCAGTCACTATCAGTTCACGCCGGGGAGCAGCGATGATTCGTTCCTGCTGTTGGGCGATGGCAATCACATGTCGCTGAGCGACTTCCAGCGCGAGCTCGATCTGCAGTACGTGGACCTGGTGACGCTCTCGGCGTGCCAGACGGCGCTCGGCGGCGGTGAGGATGCGCACGGTATGGAAGTGGAGGGACTCGGCGTAGCGGCCCAGCAGCAGGGTGCGAAGGCGGTGCTCGCCAGCCTCTGGCCCGTGGCCGACAAGAGCACGGCGCTGCTGATGCAGAACCTCTACCGCCTGCACAAGGACAGTCACTTGAGCAAAGTGGCCGCCCTGCAGCAGGCGCAGCTGTTGCTGCTGCATGGTGCCGGGGCTGCGGGCGGTGTGAGCACCGAGCGCGGCGGTCACTCGGTGACTGCGGCGGCCACGCCGAAAGTCGCGGCTTTTAGGACCGACCCGAACGCGCCGTTCGCGCATCCGTACTTCTGGGCACCGTTCATCCTGATCGGCAACTGGCGCTAGCGGCGCGCCGTTGTCTCATCCTGATCGAGGCGATATTCTGCCGGCGCTGCGCGCGCCGCGCTGTGGCTGCTGGAGCTGAAGATCATGTCGGGTGTGAGGAATAAGCCATGAACTCGCCGAGCTGGGTGCAGCGCTACGAGCGCTGGCAGGCGCGCTGGCGCGATCCGATGCTGACGGCGCTGCTGGTGTTGCTGGTCCTCGAGATTTTCATCGGCCTGCCGCTGATGCGCACCGAGTATCTGGATGCGCGCGTGTTCGCGCTGGTGTGGATGTTCATGATTGTCGCGGCGGTCTCGGTCGCTGCGCGCCACTGGCTGGCGATCGCGGCGATGCTGCTCTCCTCGATCGTGGCGCTGGTGGTCAACCTGCTGCGCTTCAGCGATCCGACGCCCGCGATGGTGTGCATCGGTTCGGCCTCGGTGATGGTCTTCATGGCGACGCTGATCTGGATCATCGGCCACGCGGTGTTCGGACCGGGGCGCATTACGACCCACCGCATCCGCGGCGCGATCGTGCTGTACTTGTGCATCGCGCTGTTCTTTGCCTCGCTGTTCGAGGTGTTCGTGGCACTGAACCCGGCGGCAATTACCGGCGCCGCGGTGCACGGCAAATACCTGCTGATCGGGCAGGGGCTGGTGTACTACAGCTTCTCGACCCTGACCTCGACCGGCTATGGTGATCTGATCCCGGTTCAGCCGCTGGTGCGGAGCCTCTCGAATCTCGAATCGGTGATCGGCCAGCTCTATCCGGCCACGCTCCTGGCCCGGATCGTCTCGCTCGAGCTGCAACGACGCCAGAGCGAAAAGTAGCGCCGCTCGAGGCCTGGAAGCGACCCGCGCGGCGGCGCTGGAGCGCTCGCGGGCTCCCCCTCAGCGCTCCGCCTGCGCCGCGCGCACGGAACTGGCTAAGCCATCCCCGGTCCGATAAGCTCAGGCCCGCTCATCACTCCTGCCAGCGCCGCCCGGCCAGGCGCGCGTGGAGCACCGACTGAAAAAGAATTTCCGGAGGAAACGAGAATGACGACGGACCGACGCGACTTCTTCTCCACCGTTCTTGCCCTCGGTGCCACACCGGCGCTCCTGCAGCTGCTGCCCGAGATGGCGCAGGCGGCCAGTGCCGCGCCCGATGCCAGCATGGACATGGACACCTACAAGTTCTGGACGCAGACCGTGCGCCGCCCCTCGGTGAGTTTCACGCAGACCGGCAAGCTGCCGCTCGCGCGCGGTGCCGAGCCCTCGGTGATGCTGTACTACTCCGAGAAGACCGGATTCCTGCGCGCACACGATGAGCAGCTGATCACGCAGATGCAGCCTTCTGGCGATGTCACGGTGTCGGTGGCGATGGAGACACTGCGACCGGCGGCTGCGCACATCAAGATGATGCGGGAGAACGGCAGCGGCTCGCTGCGCGTGGATCTGCGCCAGGCGGTCCCGATGCACCCGCTGTCCGACACCCTCAGCTGGTCCTCGATGGGCACGATTGCCGGCTCTGCCACTCCGGGAGGAATCGGCTACCAGAACCTGTCCTACGATCCGAAGGCCACGTGGGGCGCCTCCAAGCTCGTACCGTTGGTCAATGGCGTTGGCTTCTGGGCCTGGAACATGAATGTGCAGCCCGGACAGAGCAAGTTCGCGATGATGCTCGCGAAGATCGGCAATTATCTCCCCGGAACCTCGAGCAAAGCCAAGACCGAGGGCAAAGGCGAGGGCAACAGCGGTTCGACCGCACCCGGTGGTCCGACGTTCACCAGCAGCGCTGACAGCAGCAGTGCGCCGGCCGCGACGGCTTCAACGACGCCGATTTCCGGCCCGGTCAAGGAGATCCTGGGATTTGTCGGCGTCGGCCTGCCCTCGATCGCCGGCACTGCATTGCATGTCGTCGACGCAATCTACGGCTTCATGCAGAGCCAGGGTGGCGGCAAGCCCGACACGGTGTTCGAGTTCCAGGATCAGATGATGTACGCGACGCAGGATGCGCGGCACAAATACGCCGACCCGGGCGTTCACCTGCTGCCGGGCGAGTATGTGATCGTACCGAGCACCTCGGTACGCGACCTGCTGGGTCAAAAGTACAAGCTGCTCGATTCGGCGCTGGTGCCGTCCGACACGACCGACGCGCAGAAGGACGATGCGCTGCCGACAACGCTGCCCGATACACCGTATGCGACGATCCGGGTCGCCCTAAGTCCGATGAGCGCCAGCTGCACCTGAACGCAGCGCGGTTTTAGAAAGACCTCGTGCCCCGGGCCGATCGGCCCGGGGCACGCTCGAATGCTACGCGGTCAGGCGAACACGCCGTACTCGACCTGCAGTACCGCGCCATTGTCGGTGCTGACCAGCAGCGCATCGTTGCCCACGCGCACCCATTCATAGCCGACCGGCGGCACTTCCAGTGCAAACAGCCAGTAGTCGGATAGGATGTACTGTGGACCCCAGTAGGCCCGCGGCAGGACATCGCCATAGGCCCAGACGCGGGCGTGCCAGCCCACCGGGCGATGGTACGGCCCGATATGGTAGCTGCGCGCCGCCTGGTAGTTGTGCTGGTAGACGGCACGATCCACGGTCGCCGGTCGCGTGTTCCAGCCGTGCGGCTCAGCGACGCGCTGGTAGCCACTCGGTCCCGGGTGCGGCTCACCCTGATGCATCACAGGTCCTGGTCTCGGTCCTTCACGCGGTTCCTCGCCGGCCAGACTGGCCCCCGCAAACGCCAGGGCAGCGGCCAGGCACAGTGCGCTCCTCAGTTTATTTGCCATCGCAGTTCTCCTGATTCTTCTCAGAAGAAATGATAGGCGCGGCCCCTGAAAGGCGCTATCCCGCAGTGCCGCGCGAACGGCTAAAGTAGCGCTATTGCTGGCAAGTTTTGCACGGGGTAGCGCCGGATCGCGGCAATGCCACAAGGATGTCGCGCGCGATCACTTAAGGAGTGAGAGTCGATGATCGTTGGAATTGATCTGGGGACCACCAACAGTGCCGTGGCGATCTGGCGCGACGGCCGTGCCGAGCTGATTCCCAACAGTCTGGGCGCGCGCCTCACACCTTCAGCGGTCAGTGTCGATGAGGACGGGCAGCTGCTGGTCGGACTGGCGGCGCGCGAGCGCCAGGTGACACATCCGCAACGCACTGCGACCGCCTTCAAGCGCCTGATGGGTACCGAGCGCACGCTCGAGCTCGCACCTAGGCAGGTGTTTCGCGCCGAGGAACTCTCGGCGCTGGTGCTGCGCAGCCTGAAGGCCGATGCCGAAGCGTTCCTCGGTGCTGAAGTGCGCGAGGCCGTGATCACAGTACCGGCCTACTTCAATGACCGGCAGCGCAAGGCGACACGCCGCGCCGGGGAGCTCGCGGGGCTGAAGGTCGAGCGGCTGCTGAATGAGCCGACCGCGGCGGCGCTGGCCTTTGGCTTAAGCGAGCTGTCGGGCGATGCACAGTTCCTGGTGTTTGATCTGGGCGGTGGCACCTTCGATGTCTCGATCGTCGAGATCTTCGAGGGCGTCATCGAGGTGCGCGCCAGCGCCGGGGATAACCAGCTCGGCGGCGAGGATTTCAACCAGGTGCTGATGGAGGATTTCTACCAGGCGCACCGCGCCGATTTCAACGTGCGCCAGCGCCAGCAGCCGGCGCTGCGCGAACGGGTGCGCGAGCAGGCCGAGCGTGCGCGCCGCACGCTGAGCAGTGCGCCCACGGCGACGATGCAGGTGATCTGGCAGGAGCGCGCCTTTGAACACGAGATCGATGCCGAGCGCTTCGAGAAACTCAGTGCGCCGCTGCTGGCGCGACTGCGCGAGCCGGTAATGCGGGCGCTGCGTGATGGCGGCATCCAGACCGAGCGGCTCAAGGAGATCGTGCTGGTCGGCGGGGCGACGCGCATGCCGATCGTGCGGCGTGCGGTCGCGCGCATGTTCGGGCGCTTTCCGGGCGTCGGTGCCGATCCTGATGAAGCCGTGGCGATCGGTGCTGCGATCCAGGCCGGACTCAAGGCGCGCGATGGGGCGCTGCGCGAGGTGGTGCTGACCGATGTGTGCCCGTACACGCTCGGTGTCGATATGGCCGAGCAGCGGGCCGACGGCAGCGTGCGCCACGGACTGTTCGCGCCGATCATCGAGCGCAACACGATCGTGCCCGCGAGTCGCAGCCGCATGTTCTCGACACTGCATCCAGGCCAGCAGAGCGTGCGCTTTGCGGTCTACCAGGGCGAGGCTCCGTGGGTAAAGGACAATATCCTGCTCGGTTCGGTCGAGATCCCGGTGCCGCCCTCGAGCGCCGATCGCGTCGCGGTCGAAGTACGCTTTACCTATGACGTCAATGGGCTGCTCGAGGTGGACATCACCGTGCCGCAGACGCAGGAAACGCGCCAGCTGGTGATCGTCAGCCAGGATGCGAGCTTCAGCCCGGAGGAAACCGAACAGCGGCGAGCGCAGCTGGCGGCACTGAAGGTGCATCCGCGCGAGGCCGATGCCAACCGCGCCGTGCTGGCGCGCGCCGCGCGCTGCTTCGAGCAACTGCTGGGCGAGCGGCGCACGCAGGTGGCGCAGATGCTGACGAAGTTCGAAGCGGTCCTCGAGACCCAGGATCCGGTGCAGATCGACGAGCACCGGCAGCAGTTCACCCAGTGGCTCGATGCGCTCGAGGGCGAGACGCTGCGGTGAGCCGGCCGAACATCTGGGTGATTCTGGGCATCGAGCCGACACAGGATGTAACGCTGATCCGTCGCGCCTATGCGCGCCTGCTCAAGCACAACAGCCCGGAGGATAACGCCGAGGGCTTCGCAAAGTTGCGTGCCGCCTATGAACAGGCGCTGCGCGAAGCTCAGCGACACGCGCGCACGGCGCGGGTGCCAGCGCCGAAACTCGCCCCCGCGACCGATGCGGCTGAGCCCGCGCCGCCGACGCCGGAGTCCGCGACACCCCCGCCGCCACCGCCGCGCCTGCGACCGAACGCGGCCGTGCCTGCGCCGGAGCCAATCGCCGACGAGAGCGCCGAGCAGCGCACGTCGCCGCCGCACCTGCGTCCGCGCCCGGCTGAGCCCGCGCCAGAGCCGATGACTGGCGAACGTGCCGAGCAGCGCACGCCGCCGCCGCATCTGCGTCCGAATGAGCCCGTGCCCGAGCCGAGCGCCGAGGGGCCTGCAGATCGCGGGCCGCTGCGCATCGTCGCTGCGCCCGCAGGGGAGCGCGGTGCGGGGGCGGAGACCGCGAAACTTGCGGCGCACTTTGCCGCCCTGCAGAGGCTCGCGCTCAATGCCAATCTGCCGCTGCCCTCCGAGCTCGCCGTGCTGCTGGGGGCGTGCCTGGACTCGCCGGCGCTGGAAAATGTCAGCGTGCGGATCCAGTTCGAGAGCGCACTGGCGCGCTGGTTGTGGCAGATCCGCGGCCATCCCGAGGCGCCGCTGGAACTGGTCATCGCGCGGCTGCGCTGGCGCGAGGGCAGCCGCATCCGCGCCCAGCCTGACATTGCACGACTGCTGGCCTACGCCGAGCTTGCGGGCCAGCTCGCGGAGCTTGCCAGGAGCAATCCGCGCGCGCAGCGCGCGCTGACCCGCCCGCCGCGCGCGCTCACGCTGTGGTGGCTGATTGCTGTCCATCGCATCGACCGGGAGGTGCGTGAGTTGTGGGCGCGCAGCCTCAGCGCCGGCGAACTGGCCCCGAGCGCACTGAATCCCAAGGCGCTGGCGTGGTGGACGCGCTATTTCACGCGGCCGCGCCTGCGCCCCGAGCTGCTGCAGGTGGCAGGGGTGCTCGCACTGTGCGGTCTGGCCATAGGAGTGCTGGCCAGCGTCAGCACCGGCACGCTGCCGCAGCGTCTGGCTGATCCGATCTTTGGACTGCTCATCGGTCTGGCACCCGGTGTGCTGCTGCTCGGCCTGACCTATCTGGTGATCGACTGGCTGCCTTTTCGCCTCAAGCAGCGCGCACGGCCACGCAGCGCGCGCGCGCGCTTTGGCTGGTTGCCGATCGTGGTGGCGCTCGGCGTACTCGCCGCATTGCTGCCGGATTCCTCCTGGAGCGCGCTGGCGATTGGCCTGCTGGTGCTGCCCGCGATCCTGTGGGCCCTGTGGGTGGTGCAGGAAGTCTCTCCGCGCACGCTCATCGAAGTGCCCTTCAAGCGCCTGGGCTACTTTCTGTTTCAGAACCTGCCGCTCAGCCTGTGGTGGATACTCACCGCGCAGCATCGCGGCGAAAGCCCGGATGGCGTGATGCTCCTGGGTGCGCTCGGCGCTGCACTGGCACTGACCGTCGGGCAGCAGCTGCTGTGGAGTGGTTACTGCCGGGTGCTGCGCGGACGTCTGGAAACGATCGTGCCCGCGCTGATGCTCGGCTGGAGCGCGCTGCTCGCACTGGCGCTGGCCACTCTGCCCGCAGGCCTGCGCTGGGCGCACCTGGCGCTGATGCTGATTACGCTGACCGTGCTGCTGCAGCGCACCCCGGCACTGCGCCTCTCCGCGCAGCAGGGCAAGCAGCGCTTCTATCTGGCCCTCGTGGGTACCTGGGTCGGGACCGCGGTGCTGAGCAACCTGCACGAGCTCTCGCCGCTGATTGCCGGCGGCTGGTTCTTTGTCGGTGCCGGTGCCGTCACCATGGGCCAGTGCCTGTACCCACGCCTGTTCCCGCCGCGCCGATCCGCGGCCGCCCGCTGAACAAGGCTGGGCGCCATCGGTGACATAATGGTCGCGCAGCGTCGGTCTCCTGCCGGGTGCCGCGCGTGCTTTCCAACACGGAACGAGTCGCGGGGCGCCGGTGGCACATGGCCTCGGAACGTCCGTGAGCGTGCGAGGTCTATGAGATGGCGATGAACGAGCTTGTGATCACCCCCAATAACAGCGCGTTGCTGGTCGCATCGCCGCGCTATACGCCGCGTGCCGTCGGTGCACGGAGTCTGGCGATCTACGCCGGCATCGGTTTGCTGTGGATCGGCGTGCTCTTTGGCGCCTGGGCCTTCAGCGGCGTACTGGCGTGGTCGGCCGGCATCCTGTACGTGATCTATGACACAAGCCTGCTGTTCTACGTCATGCGCAAGACCCGCTCGCTCTATCGCGAGCGCAGTGCGCAGGGGGCTGCGGCCTTCACGCTGCCGCTCGCGCCACTGCCCAGCGTCGGGGTGCTGATCGCGGCCCGCAACGAGGCCGCGGCGCTGCCGGCGACGCTCGATGCGCTGCTGGCGCAGCGCGAGCCGGCCGAGTGCATTCTGGTGCTCAATGACGGCTCGAGCGATGACACCGAGACACTGCTTGCCGGGCGCTATGGCGTACCGGCGCCAGGCGCGGCGGCGGCGCTGCGCACTTCAACACGCTGGCCGCAGCTCAAGGTTTTGAGCCTTGCCCATGGCGGCAAGGCGCGGGCACTGAATGCCGGCATCGAAGTGCTTGATACGGATCTGGTCGTGACCGTCGATGCCGACACGATCCTGGAACCCGAGGCGATCGGCGCACTGCGCCGCGCGTTTGCGAGTGATCCAACGCTCGTCGCCGCCGGCGGCGTGCTCAAGCCGGTGTGTCCGCCGCGGCTGATGGGGCGGTTTTTCCAGTGGTTCCAGACCTACGAATATGTGCGCGCGTTCATATCACGCATTGCCTGGATGCGTGCCGGCGCGCTGCTGCTGGTCTCGGGCGCGCTCGCGGGATTCCGGCGCGAAGCGCTGCTGCGCGTGGGCAGCTTCGATGTGAACTGCCTGGTGGAAGATTACGAACTGATCCATCGCCTGCATCGCTATGCCTACGAGCATGGACTTGCATGGCATGTCGGCGTGCTCGGGGAGGTGCGTGGCCGCACCGATGCGCCGGCGACCCTGATGAGTTTTCTGCGCCAGCGCCGGCGCTGGTTCGCCGGCTTCCTGCAGACGCAGTACTGGAACCGCGACATGACCGGCAATGCCCGTTACGGAGCGCTCGGCCGCCTGATGCTGCCGATCAAGGCGGTCGATACGATGCAGCCGATCTACGGGCTGACCGCCTTCGTGCTGCTGCTGCGCTTCCTGATTACTGGGCACTACACGATCCTGATCCCGGTGCTGGTGATCGTCCTCACCAAGATCCTGATCGACCTGTGGTTCCACCTCTGGTCGGTGCGTCTGTACACGCACTGGATCGGCGAGCGCACGACCGCCGCGCGCATGAGCCTCGCAGCGCTCGCCGCGCTGGCCGAGCCATTCAGTTTCCAGCTGATGCGCCACGCCGGGGCGGCGTGGGGGTGGCTCAGCTTCCTCGCCGGACGCCACCGCTGGGAATCGAGCCCCGGCGGCGCCTGAGGCGCCTTTAGGTGCTTGGCGTCGGCGTCGTGCCAGCGGGCGGATGCCGCATCGGCAGTGCACTCTTGCAGCCACCGCTCAGCTGCGCGCTGTTGCTTCGCAGGCAGCGCATGACGCCATGGCCCTCCTGACCGGCACACAGGTTCTTGATGTCCGCATCGCAGGCCGCCAGCATCGCTGCATGGTGGGCCTGGCGCTGCGCAGTATCCGGTGCGGTACCATCGGGCGGCGGCGCGGGCGGGGTCTGCGCCGCGGCGAAGCCGCTGGCCAGTACAGCAAGCAATCCCAGGGTTCGTAATTTCACGGTAGGCATCCTCCAGAGGATCAGGTGCGTGTCACCACCGGGGAGCTCCCGGTACGGAGGGATTCGACGCTGGCTGGGCGCCCGGGGTTCCCCGCTTGTTAAATCTTGTCACCGCTGCGCTCTACCAGTCCCCGCAGCCGCTCGATTTCATTGCGCAGCTCCGCCACTGCGGTCTCGAGCGTCGCGATGCGATCGCTTGCGGGCGCCGGCGCGCGCGCGCCGGGCGGCGCGGATTCCAGGGCCGACTCGATCGGCACGCTGACCGGACCCGAGAGCAGATGGGCGTAGCGCGAGTCGCGCCGCCCCGGCTCGCGCGCCAGGCGGATGACGATCGGCTGCACCTCGCGATGGGCGAGTGCCTCGAGGGCGGCCTCGACCTGCGAGGCGTCCTGGAAGTCGGCCATGCGGGCGGCGCGACTGCGCAGTTCCCCCGGGGTCTGCGGACCGCGCAGCAGCAGCTCGCACACCAGGGCCAGCTCCTGCGCGCTGAACTGCAGCGCACTGTGATCGGTGTTGCAGAAGCAGTGCTGGTACTTGGGCACGCGACTGCCAAAGCCTGATTTCTCGAGCACGAAATGCCGGCGCACCAGATGATCGAGCAGGCTTTGCACCTCGGCCTCGCTCAGCGCGAGCAGCGGATCGCGGTTGCTCTTCTGGTTACAGGCATTGGTCAGCGCGTTGAGCGAGAGCGGATACTGATCCGGGGTCGTGATCTGCTTCTCGATCAGGCAGCCGATGACCCGCGCCTCGAGCGCGGCCAGTTCGATCTTCACCGGCTCTAGCGTCCGAACAGGGCCGTGATCTTTGCCGACGCCAGTTTGTTGGCGTGGACATAGAAGCCGATCAGCGCCGGGCTGGCATCGCCAGGAACATCGAGCTTGTCGACCTTCAGCGCATAGAGCGTGAAGATGTAGTGATGCGGCTTGTCGCCCGCCGGCGGGCATGGGCCGCCATAGCCCACGGTGCCAAAGTCAGTGCGTCCCTGCACCGCACCGGGTGGCAGCAGCGTGCTGCCCACGGCGCCCGCGCCCGCGCCGAGGTCCGTGGCGCTGGCCGGAAGGTTATAGACCACCCAATGCCACCAGCCCGAACCGGTCGGGGCATCCGGATCGTAGACCATCAGCGCAAGACTCTTCGTGCCCGCCGGAGCGCCACTCCAGTGCAGTGCGGGCGAGAGGTTCTTGCCGCTGCAGCCAAAACCGTTGAACACCTGCTCATCGCTGAGCGTGCCATGCGCTGCAAAGGCCGTACTGGTGAGGCGAAATGCCGTGCCGTGAGCTGCGAACGCCGCCGTGCCGAAGCCGCACAATACGAGCATGACGAGGAATCTGTTCATCCGGGCACCCTCCGTTTGATGAGTCTTTACTGGGGCGGTGGAGTTTATCAAATCACATCGTCGCCGCCGCGCCATCGGGCGCTGAGGGCTAGAATAGCGCGTCGCCATCGCGGCAGAGGCAGGCATGAACGAGGCAGTGGAGCGGCTGGAGATCAAGGTGGCGTATCTGGAGCGCGCCAATGCGGAACTGAGCGATGAGCTGTACCGGCAGCGCCAGCTGCTCGATGCGCTGGTCTCGCGCCATGCCGATCTGCTGCGGCGCCTCGATGAGACTGCTGCCGCACCGGCGAGTGCGGATCCCTTAAGCGAGAAGCCGCCACACTACTAGCGGCGCCCGCACCTGCGCAGCGTTCAGTTCAGGGTCAGTGAGCTGACCAGGCCGTAGATGGGACTGCCACCGCTCGGGCCGTTGACTGCGATCAGCAATTGCGTCGCCGGTGAGAGGTTGGTATTCAGTGCCGCAAGCCCGGTCATCGCCAGGCCATTCAGCGCAGTGAAGGCGCCGGTACAGCCGCTGTAGCTGTAGGCCACTTCGTAGATATCGGTCGTGGCATCGGCGGTCGAGATCATGCCGCTCATCACGCAGCCACTGGTGGCGCCGCTGCTCGCGAGCACGCCGGTCGCGGAAATCGTCACGGTGCCGCCGGTGTTGGGATCCTCGCTGCTGCTGACGTCGGTGTAGCTGCCGGCTACGTCGGTCAGCACGGAGCCGGAGGTCGAGATATCCAGGTAGCCGAGCGTGTAGTTCCCGGGATAGGACGTGCCCGCGCTGGAGACAAAGGCCAGCGAGCCGGTAATCGAGACTTGCTGGTTGACCGTAGCCGTCAGCGCGCCGCTGCCGCTGATCGAGCCGTCGGCAAAAGTGTTGGGGAAGTTCGGATAGCCATTGAGCGTGGCGGTAATGGCCGTGTCATTGACCGTCAGCGGGCCGGCATATTGCGAGTAGTCGCTGCGGACGAACACGGCCTGGCCGGTCGCATTGATCAGTGCGATGACCTCCTGACCACCGACCGAATCGGTCCCATACCAGATACCGGCGGTCGGCACTGCCGCAGGTGCGATTATATAGGTGGCACTGGCCACGGCCGAGCTCCTGTCGCCGGTGGCGACGGCGATCGCCTCCAGCGTCAGGGTGGCGCCGACCGGGACCGGCGCGCTGTAGACCGTGGAACTGCTGGTGGGTGTCGTGCCATCGGTCGTGTAGTAGATCGTCGCGGTGGTGGTCGCGTCCGTGATCGTGATCGTCTGCGTCCCGATATAGGTGCCGGTGCCCTCGGAGAACGTCGGCGTCGGTGTCGCCGGTTGCGATGAGCCGTGGCCACCGCAGCTACTGATGGAAAGCACCAGCAGTCCAAGCGCCGCGCCGCGACCCGTAGTCCCTTGAAAACTCATGCACTCTCCCCTTGAACCCTTGACTCATGGATCAGCGCCACAGCCCACCCTGCCGGGCCGCTTCGCGCGCTGGTCAGCCCGAGATCATGCCATATCCGGGCCGGGCCTGAGGCGTTCGGACCGGGCCGCCCCCGGCATAGCGCCGCGGCCCGCCCGGATCAGGATCCGTCGCAGGCAGCGGCTTCGGGGGAAATAGACCGCGGCGGCGCCCGCAGGTTCACCCTGCGGGGCACGCCGCTCGCGGCGGGGCAGCACAGGCCGTTATTCGCGGCCCGCTTTAATTCAGATTGAAGGCGAGCACCAGGCCATACGGGGTGCCGCCGCCCTGCGAACTGGCCGCCGTAACGAGCTGCGAAGCGCCCGTGTCCAGCGCGGCGAGACCCGAGAACATCACCGAATTCAGCGCGGACCACGGCGCGCCGGTGCAACCCGTGAAGCTATAGGAGAACTCGTAGACATCGATGGTCGGATCGTTAATTGCGATCGCGCCACTCATCACGCAGCCACTGCTCGCTGCGGTGCTGGAGATGGTTCCGCTGGCCGAGATCGTTACCGTCGCGCCGAGGATTGGATCGGGGGTGTTGTCGGCAACCGTGTTGGCATCCGTGTAGCTGCCGGCGACCATCGCGAGTGACGAACCCACCAGCGAATCGCTCGAATAGTTGAGCGTCCAGGTGCTGGGATAGGACGTGCCGCCGGTGGAGGTGAAGGCCAGGGGCCCGGTCAGCGTCGCTTGCGTCGCGAGCGTGGCATCAAAGGTTCCGGCGCCGGTCGTCGAATTGTCCGCAAACGCATACGGGAAGTTGCTGAAGCCACTTAAGGTGGAAGTGAATGTGGTGCCCGAGACGGATACGGGACCGGAGTACAGGTAGATATCCGGGTTTGTGGCGCCGGCGTGGA
Organism: Steroidobacteraceae bacterium; assembly: GCA_049521875.1. GTDB lineage: Bacteria > Pseudomonadota > Gammaproteobacteria > Steroidobacterales > Steroidobacteraceae > FEN-1191. The sequence goes on along the minus strand of JBEKOK010000020.1, from coordinate 3,268 downwards.
TGAACACCGACTGGCCGTCGGAGGTCACAAATCCAATGATCGTCACCGGCGTAGCCTCTGAATCCACGCCCGCCCAGATGCCCGCGGCGGCCGCCTGCGCTCCGATCGTATAGGCGGCAGCATTCAGCGCCGAGACCGTGTGCGAAGGTGCGAGTGCAACCGCCTCGATAATCGTGCTGCTGTTCACGGCCAGCGCCGCTGAGTAGAGCAGCGTAGAGCCGCCGACCGTTGTAGCCGGCGTCGTGCCATCGAGCGTGTAATAGATCACCGCGCCACTGGTGGTATCGGTGATCGAGACGCTCTGCGCTGAGGTGTAGGGACCGCTGGCGACCGAAAACGTCGGCGTCGCCGTGACCGGCGTCACGGCGGCATTGTCGGAGCCACCACCGCAGCTGGCGAGCGCGAGTGAGAGCACGGCGAGGCCGCCGCAGCGGCGCAGATGGATTTCAAAGCTCATGTAATCTCCCTGGAGTAAAGAGGCGGCGATCAGCCCGAACCCGCACCATTTGCAGTGCCGGCGCAGTCCCTCGAGCGATCACAGTGCCGGCAGTGTATCAGCGATCCTGTGCGTACCGAGCGCCGATGCAGACATTGCAGTGCACGAGGCGCTCCCCGGAGTACGCCTTAGCTTCACCTAAACGTCGCAGTGCACAGGAAGTTGACAGCAGCCGCGCGTGGCCTCGAAAAGCCGCGCCGGATGTCGGGGCGCTGCGACAGCTCTTCGATCAGGGCTGAGTGAAGACGTCCGGGCCGAGGCTCGCGAGTCCGCTCTGTCCGGCGTAGCCCAGGTAGGGCAGCGCGAACAGGTGTTCGAGGCTGCGCAGCAGCGCATAGTGGTTGTAGGGCACATCGGAGACGGTGCCGGGCCGGATGTGCGGTGACAGCAGCACGGCGCCGACGCGATCGCCACCAACACCGGTCAGCACGATCTGAAACGTCAGTGCGCTGCCGACACTGGCATGCGTCACCGGGCGGATGATGTTGGGTCCGGTCTGCTGCTCGCAGCAGGCCTCGCCGGTATAGGTCGCTGTCAGTACCTTGCCGCCGCTGACCGGATCGCGCGAGCCGACCAGGGTGGCGAAATTGCTCTCATCGAAAGTGATGATCAGCAGTCCGTCGCGCCGATATGCGGGCGAGGCCAGTATCCTGGGCACCCAGTGGCGCAGGAATTTATCGGCCGAGGCGAGTCCGCCAGGTTCGCCGTTGACGCAGCCGCGTCCCGCGGTACCCGTGCCATCGCCATCGTGCCCGTCGTGACACAGGTTCGGAGTGATGAAGGCGAAGTTGGGCGTCCTCGCGACCGCGCGCAGATCGGCGGCCAGGTGCCGGAGGTTGACGACGCGCTTTGCGCAGCCGGGCGAATCGAGAATCGCGTGGAAGTAGACGAACGGATCGTGACGGCTGGCGTACTGATCGCCCAGCGGCAGCGCACTGCTCGGTGCCTCGGCCTGATGCGTGTGATCGGTCTCGTTGAGCATCGGGTGCCCGCAGGTGGCGCTTTCACGCGCCGGATCGTTGCCCATGTCCTCCATGTAGCCTTTCCAGCTGAACTTCGCGCCCTCGAGCTGGTTGGCAAAGGTCGGCACGCTGGCCGGATAGACGCAGCCATCGCCGACCGCGAGACCCTCGGGCGTCAGGCTGCTCATCTGGAAATCGTTGAAGCTTGGGCAGTCGGCCTCGGTCTGCGGCGAGGAGGGCTGGCCGCTGATCAGCGAGATGTAATTGTCCAGGCTCTGATGGCCGGTGCCGTAGTACTGGCGCAGCATCGCGCCCTTGGCCGGCAAGGTCTGGCTGAGGTAGGGATCCTGCGTGCTCTGGCCAAAGGTCAGCGCGTAGTCCTCATTTTCGAGCAGGATCAGGAACACGTGGCGGATCGGTCGCGCTGGCGCAGCGGCAGCGATCGCCGGCGGCAGCAGCACGCCCAGACTGAACAGCGCCAGCAGTGGGGCCAGTAACCAGACGAGTCTGTGGCTGCGTAACTGCTGGATCATCGGCGCTGCGCTGAGTCCTTCATTTCGCGTCGAGCACCGGCAGCGGTGCTGCCGCCTTCGGATGCCCGGCCTGGAAATCCTCGCCCACGAGCGCGCCAATCGTCGCGGCGATCTGGGCCTGGTGGAACGCCGGGGCGCCGTGGTGCTCACCGAGTGGTGCGGTGTCGGGTCCGATGACGGCGATCCATATATTCTCCGAGCCCGGCTCCTCGACGCCATGATCCTTCCACTGCTCGAGGCCACTGCCGCGGCCGTGATCGGCGGTGATGATGAAGGTCGTCCTGTTGTGGTACTGCTTCATCGACTGCATCGTGTCCCACAGTTCGCGCGTGAAGGCATCGGCATGATGGGCGCTGTCGAGGACCAGATCATAGCGTCCGGTGTGCGCCCAGTCATCGGTCTCGCCATAACCGACGAACAGCACGCGCGGGTGCGCGCTCTTGACGTAGTCGAGCAGCGGCTCCTGCACGAACGAATCCATGACATCCCCGGCCTCGAGCGTCGTCGTGGTCCGCATCAGTTTGCGAAACAGCCGCTCCCGTGCGCCGTCCATGCCGCTGCCGGCAGGCAGGGATGCCCCTGCCATCGCATACAGGTGGCTGCGCGGAATGTTGAAGATGTTCTTGTAGGCGTGCCAGCTGCCAAAGATCGCGACCTTGCCCTCGAATCCCGGGCGCCCATTCAGCCACTCGAACACGTTGACGTTGGGGTTCGGTGCGAAATCGTTGCTGTTGATCTGCGGGTCAGCCCAGCCGATCGACATCTCGCTGTAGCCCGGATACGAGAACCAGTAAGGGTTCGTGACCTGTCCGATGCTGCCCAGGGTCTGGTTGCCCCACACCTGGCCCTGCTTGGCCACCACATTCCAGATGAATGGAAACAGCAAGCCGCGGCGCACGGTCGGATCATCATTCCAGTAGTGACCCTTGACCTCATCCTCGGTCTGCCACAGACCGCCGTACTTTTCATTGAGCAGCGTTGGATCGGCGCCGGTGAACATCTCCTGCCAGCGCAGGCCATCCATCACGATCAGCACGACGTTCCTGGTCTTGGTCGCGGCGTGCGCCGGTACCGCAATGGCCAGCGCCAGCAACGCGGTAGCGAGCATCGCGAGCAGGGCGCGTGCGGTGGAGTGCGGAAATCTAGTGCGTTTGGACATGGCGTTTTCCCTGAAGTCCGAATTCGAATGAAGCGCTCAGAATCTCTGGCCAAACTGCAGCATCAGCGTTCTTGGCTTGAGCGGAATGATGTACGGCGTGGTGCAGAATGATGAATTG